>CANPYO010000005.1 GCA_947588645.1 uncultured Akkermansia sp.
CCATAACGTTGGATACCTATTCTTAAAAACTCGCCAAATCTTTTTCCTGCGCCTCCAGCGAAATTGACCGAGATCCAAAAAAAAAGCAGGTTCACTCCCACACGTGTCCCAATAAAATCTTCTCTGGGCTCATTCAACCTATTCCTCATGCATTTCCCATGGATGAAGAAGGTAAGCCCGACAAGGTGTCAAACTTTGCCCAATTCGCGCGCAAGCGCGAGAGCTTCGTAAATCGTACGGCTTTCATTTCCCGCGTAATGTGAGATGAGAAGAAAAATTAGAAGATGTGGTGGAAATTTTTCCTTGACGGTACCACCTGTTGTGGTAGGATGGGGGCATGAGGTGCATACAATGCGGTTATACGGAGGATAAAGTGGTCGACTCGCGCATGTCGCGGGAAGGTTCGTGCATACGTCGTCGCCGTGAATGCCTGCGTTGCGGATACCGTTACACCACGTACGAGCAACTGGAGCGCACCGAGCTGCGAGTGGTGAAGCGCTCTAATGTGCATGAGGCGTTGAATCGCGAAAAGATCCTACGTGGCATGATTGAAGCTTGTGAAAAGCGGCCGGTGAGCATGGAGCAGTTGGATGCGGCAGCAGATGAGATGGTGGCTGAGTTGCACCGCGATCACGTGCGCGAGGTACCGACTGCGACGATCGTGATGAAGGTGGTGGAAAAACTGCAAAATATCGATCCTGTGGCTTGCATTCGTTATTCCTCCAAATACCGGCAGTACCAGAACGCAGAAGAGTTCATTGAAATGGTGCGTAAGATGGAAAGTCTGCGAGCCAACGATCCCTTGCAGCGCAAATTAAAACTTGGATGAAATCAACTGTTGCCAGACACCCCTACCTGCAAAATGGGGAATGCATCACCTCCGATTACGATTGCGAGTGGCTGGAGCGCGTGTTGCACCGTGCCGCAGAGCATGCTGGCATCTATCTCCCATGCGAGCGTGAGGTGGCTCAGGGTGTGTTCCGCTACTTGGAGCACCATTGCCCACTGCGCACTGTACCTTTACCCTATTTTTTCGGGCGTTTACGCAGCGTGCTGCGCGAAATCGGATTACCTCGCATAGCTGATGCACTGCAGGAACAGCTGCCCCCCGTGTCTATTCCTTTGGATGCTATGGCGGGAAAAAATCCCCTTCCGCTTTTTTTCTATACAGAATTGAAGCACAGGATGGACGATTTGAGAAGCCGTGGACTCACCTCCTACCGTTTTTCCGGAGCTCACCGCTGTAGTTTGGTTCTGGGAAGGCGTCGCCGTTCCTGTCCCACCCAGCGGCGGGCATTGCTGGAGCTGGAGTCGTTTCTGGCTATCCAAACTGCCTGAAATACCAAGGAAAACGCGTTGAGATGAAGTGGAAAAGGAGAGAAAATCTCCAGCCGCTCCGTCACGCCTGTCTCCAAATACGAAAACCGCAATTGCAGCAGCTCTGCCAGTTGCTCCCACTTCCCGTCGCTTTGTAATGACGTCCGATCACGGCTTTCAAAATTCCGCGTTGCATTAAAGCTCGCCCCACGAGTTTTGCTTCGGAGTCGCCCCACGACTCTTGCCTCAAACTCGCCCCACGAGTTTTCGCCCCTGCGGGGCAAAAGCCATGCTTTTGGCTAAACTGCCGTGCAGCCATCGGCCGCTTTCGCTTCCCCGTGCCTCCGGCGCTATAATCCAAATCGTACCTCGTACATAGGCAGCAGCCTACGGTTGCTGCATTGCCTATTGGGGTGCTTTTTCTTGGGACAGGTGCGGCGTTTGCTCTGCTTGTCTCTTTTTATGCTTGCTATGAGAAGGATGATTTGCTAGCATGAACTTATGAGAGCTACCGTGAAGACCGTGCTGGGCGTGGTTTGTGCTGGAGTGGCAGTTCTGCCTTTGGTGAAAGGGGATCGGAACTCGGACTATTGGGCGCCGGAAAATATGGCGCAGCGGCAATGCACATCTGTGCATCTGATTTATCTGCCGGATGTTCCGGGGCACACGGCAGCCTATCAGGAGGCGGTAGTAGAAAAATCCGCTCCGGGCACCTATTTTTCATGCAATAATTTTTCCAACGGATATATTGGCGTGCAAGAGCTTGCCCAGAAGGATGAACAGGGGAACCCCGTTCGCGTGGCGATCTTTTCCATTTGGGATGCAAAAGATTCCGGCGACAATCCACATGCTGCGCCCGAAGAGGAAAGAGCCAAGCTGGTGGCTCGCGGTGAACATGTGCATACCGAGCGCTTCGGCGGGGAGGGAACCGGCGGTAAGTCGATGCGCCGCTTCGATTGGAAGGAAGGGCAGACGATTCGTACCCTTGTGGTGGAGCGTAAGGATGGCGAGGATTTTCGGCGTATTGCCGGCTACATACATAACCCGGCGACGGGTAAGTGGGAGTTAATGAGTTGTTGGCGCGTGCAGGCCGTGCGCCAAGGACTTGGGGGAGGTTGTGGTTTTGTCGAAGATTTCATGCGCAATGTGGAATCCAAAGAAAAGGAGAGACGCGCCACTTTTGGTCCGGTCTTCCGTTGGGATGGATCCAAATGGAGTCAGGCGACTCATTTCCGCTTCACTCACGATTCCAATCCCAACAACAACATCAACTGTCGTCTTAACCCGCAGCGTGGATATTTTTCGTTGGCCACGGGTGGGGATATTGCTCCGGAGAAAGACTTTCCTCCATTTGAGGTGAAAAGCCTTGCCCCCTTGCCGCAGGCTACGGAACCGGGGGAGGATGTAATGAGCATCATCCGCGATGAGCAGGCTGAGCAACGCTACGCAACAGAGACTCAGCAGCCCCCGGTTCAATCGTAGAGGGTAAACGCGTTGGAATGAAGTGGACAAGTAGGGAAAATCCTTCGGTCACTTCATCACGCTTATTTCCAAACACAAAAGCCTCAACAGCAGCCACCGCAGCTGCTTCGTCTCTGCAATTCCCGCAGCCCTGCTGCGCGTTATTACAGATCGAGATGTAAATAGCCAATGCATTTTCCAATGCGTTTGCACATGTGTCCCAATGAAATTTCTCCGATCTCACCCAACCCATTTCCCATGCGTTACCTATGGATGAAGGAAGTAAGCCCGACAAGATGTCAAACTTCGCCAAGTTCGCGCGCAAGCGCGGGAATTTCCCAAATCGTACATCGTACATAGGCGCCGCAAGGCGCCATCGCCGCTTTCTAACCACGCCCGCGCACAGCTTTCAAAATTTCGCGTCGTTTCTGCTCGGCAATCTCGCGCGTAGCGCGCTGGCATTCAAATCGTACATCGAAAATCGTAAATGGTCAGGCTTTTTCTTGGGCCGGATGTGATGCGTTTGCTTATTCGATAGCCCTGATTTGGCTTGCAAGAGCGCCATGAACGTGGTATATACGCGCGAGTTCATTCGTCCCTTCTTATGCCCCAACGCAAATCCCAACCTATCCGGCGTAAAGTAAAAAATTGGACTGCTGCTGACTCCGCTGAGCTGTACTGCGTGCACGATTGGGGCAATGGCTTCTTCGCCATTTCTAAAAACGGTGAAACCACTGTTCGCCTCGCCGATAGCAATGGTGAGCTGCGCCATGTGAGTCTGGTGAGTTTGATGCGTGAGCTTGCAGAACGAGGCACAGCGGCGCCCGTTCTGTTGCGCTTTCGCGACCTGCTGCGCGCGCGCCTCGATGAGCTCAACAAGAGTTTTGCCGGCGCCATTCGAAAAGCCGATTACCGGGGTGAGTACCGAGGAGTATATCCTATCAAGGTGAATCAACAACGCCATATCGTCGAGGAAATCGTCTCTTATGGCGCGCGCTACCACTACGGGTTGGAGGCCGGGTCAAAACCGGAACTCATCGCGGCTATGGCGTATATGCAGGATAAAGAAGCTTTCCTCATGTGCAACGGGTACAAGGATGATGAGTTTATCGACCTCGCTCTGATGGGTCAGCGTATGGGACTCAATATCTACCTCATCCTTGAAATGCCCAACGAATTGCCGGCCATTCTGCGGCGTGCTGAGAAGCTGGGCATCGAGCCTAATTTGGGCGTGCGCGTGCGCCTCTCTGCCAAGGGCTCCGGTCACTGGAGCGAATCTGCTGGGGACAAATCCGTCTTTGGGCTTAACACGGCTCAAGTCATCGATGTGGTGGATCACCTCAAGGCCGTTCACAAGCTGCATTGTCTGAAGGTACTCCATTACCACCAGGGCTCGCAAATTCCCAACATCTCCGTCATTCGCGAAGGCCTCTCGGAAGCCTGCCGCATGTACATTGACCTCGTGCGCGAGGGCGCTCCTATGGGGACGCTGGATATGGGCGGAGGTTTGGCCGTGGACTACGATGGATCGCAAACGAACTTCCACTCATCCTGCAACTACTCGGTGGAGGAGTATGCCCGCGACGTGGTCGAGATCGTGGGTGAAATGTGTACGCGCAGTGGAGTGGCTCATCCCACGCTGGTGACGGAATCAGGTCGCGCGGTGTCAGCTTATCATTCGGTGCTCGTGTTTAACATACTCGATGTGACCAGCTCGCGCGGTTATGGCAATACTTTGCCTAAACTGCCGGATCATGCGAGTGAGGTGCTTAAGGCGCTGGATGAGACGTACCGCATGCTCACGCGTAAAAATATCCAGGAGTGTTACAACGATGCCAACTACTACCGCGAGACCCTGCGCATGCAATTTTCTTATGGCAATGTAAGTCTGCGTGAGCGTGGCATCGGTGAGGCCATCTATTGGCACATTATGGAACTTATTGCCCACCGTATCGCGGAAATGAGCGAAATTCCCGAAGATCTCAAAGAGGTTTCCGACAATATGGTGGATTTTTACTACGGCAACTTCTCGCTCTTCCAAAGTTTGCCGGATTGCTGGGCTATCGACCAGCTCTTCCCGGTGATGCCCATCCAGCGTCTTTGCGAGCGCCCCACTCAGAAGAGTGTACTCGTGGATATCACCTGCGACTGCGATGGTAAAGTCACTCAATATATTGACCGGGAGGATGTGGCGAAATCCCTGCCGCTTCACGAGGTAGAGGGAGATGAGCAGTACTACGTGGCTGTGTTTCTGGTGGGTGCCTATCAGGAGACGCTTGGTGACATTCACAACCTTCTGGGTGATACCAATGTGGTGAGTGTACACTTAGAGAATGGGCACCCCGTGTTTACCGGTGAGGAGGAGGGCGATTGTGTGGCCGATGTGCTATCCTATGTGAAATACGACCCGAAGGTGCTTGTGAGCCGGTTCCGCGAGCTTGCCGAGTCTGCTGTGGAGGAGGGGCGCATTACTCCTCGTCAGCGTCGTGATGCCCTGGAAGCCTATCGAGATGGTCTCAGCGGCTATACTTATTACGAACTCTGACCTGGTGGCACGCGGATGACTTTGAGAGAAAGCGAATTCTCAATCGAGCTACTCGCCCGCACGATTTTATAAAAGTGCTGTCAATCTCGCCAAAGTTTCTCTTTTTTCCATTTTCAGGTTTGTCGTTTCAGCGGAATCATCGATAGTCTGTGCAAGTTTTATGAGACGATCATAATTTTGCTCAATTTGCTGAAGTATACTTGCCTTCTGCTCCGGAGTTATGCGGGACGGTGTTGCTTCAAATTCCTTGATAAGATACTGATTTTCAGTTTTCAAGACGTGCGAAATAGGCGCAAGTTCCTGTTGGTATTTATTCAACGCTTATTTTACTGCGGGATACGGCGAACTTTCGAGATTACGGAGAGTAGAATTTAAACCTGGAGAATTCAAATCGTTCACTGTTTGGTACAGTGAAAGGATCCTCAGAGTGACTCTGCCGGTCTCTGCAAGCGACACCGCCGAGATACGCTGCATGTTGTCGCGCGCTGTGTGCCACCACCTGCTTCCGGTAAAGGATGCGATGAGATTGAGCGTGGGAACGCCCGCCTCCACAAAGGGACGATGGTCGTCCCAATACGAGCCCAGGTGCAGAGTCCATCGTTCCTCCGGCAACCCCAACTCACGAACCGCGGTGCGATACAGCTCATACATCTCCGGCAGAGTGTCCATCACAGGCACGGCTATCACCTTTCCCTCGCCGCCCACCATATCCAGATTGATCATGCAGGCAGGTAAGCCTTCTTCCCCGCGACGTGCCACATCGTAGCGCGAGCCATACAGCCCGTCTTTCTCGGTGATACGCTCGCCGAGCGCTTCTTCACCGTCGAAAAAGGCTAGCTCCACCTGCTGCGCCTTGTCCGGCGTGCGTGCCAGAACTCGCGCCAGTTCCAGCAGTGTCGCCGCACCGCTTGCGCCGTCATCTGCCCCCAAAAGGGCTTTTGATCCGCTCCCCTTTGTGTCGATGTGGCAGGATACAAGCACAGGTCTCACTCCTTCCTTGGCCCCGAAACAAGCACGCAAATTGGTCATGTGGCGACCCGGCAAGGGAGAGAACGTATCGCGTTCCACGCGCCACCCCGCCGCAGTAAGGTGTCTGGCAATATATTCCAATTGTGCAGCGTATGCCGGGGAGCCTGTGGGGCGTGGCCCGAGTTCGCACAGTGCGGCGCAGTGATTCCAGGCATTTTGCCCGGAGAAGTCTTCCGTGTCCTCCATGGCGTGTGTCATTTGTTCAGAGGAGACATCCGTCGCGACCTCTCCACGCCCGCAATGGCTCATCAGCATTGTCCCCAAAGCGACGATCGCACACGCCCACCATCGCATTCCCTGGACACGTGAGGTTCCCATGCCAGAACAGCTTGCTTACGCGCGGGTGGTAATCCCGAATATCTCCAACAGGCGGGTTAACTCCGTCCGCCCATTGTAGAAAATCTCAATAACTCCGCTGCGGCGACCCTTGGGGAGAATATTCACCTCGACTCCCAAACTTTCAGAGAGTTGGCGGCAAATTTCCATGGTAGCGCTGTCCATTTGGGCAGACTGCGGCACCAGTGAGTCGTGCGTCGGCTGGGGTTCCAGCGCATCGTGCACCAATTTCTCCGTTTGCCGCACGGTAAGCCCGCGGCGCGCCACACTTTCGGCCGCCTGCACCTGTAGTTGCTTATTCTTGAGTTGAAGTAAGACTTTGGCGTGCCCCACGGAGATCTCCTTTCTGTTGAGCATTTCGCGTACGGGCGTCGCCAGATCCAACAACCGCACCATATTGGCAATGACAGCACGGGATTTGCCCACGTGGCGAGCAATTTCGTCCTGCTTCAGCTTAAAACGCGTCTGGAGCATGTGGTATTGCGCGGCTTCTTCCAGCGGGGTCAAATCCTCGCGCTGCAGGTTTTCGATGAGTGTAATTTCCGCCACTTCCTGATCCGTGGCTTTCATCACCACCACTTTGACCTCCGTGTGCCCCAAGCTTTTCACGGCACGCAAGCGCCGCTCGCCGGCTATCAGCTCAAATTTTCCCTCCACGCGCCGTACCACCAACGGTTGCACCAACCCGCGCTCGCTGATAGATTTGGCGAGCTCTTGAATCTGTTCCTCGTTGAATATACGTCTCGGCTGGAAGGGTGAAAGCTCTATCTCGCTTACCTTTGCCGTGATGACTCTCTTCTCATCATTCATCTGCTGAGTCAGCGAGGCCGATATCTCGTTCTGTTGAATGAGGGCACTGAGTCCCTTTCCTAAAACCTGTCGCGCCATACGCGGGGAATTCTAGCTGATACTTCCGCGAAATGCAATCTCTTTTTATGGAATGTGTCTTTCAAAATGCGTGCGACCCCGAAATGCGACCTCCCTTTACACCGTACGTCTCCCAAATAAAATCTCCTCCGGGCTCATTCAACCCACTCCTCATGCGTTTCCAACAGCCAAAGGAAGCAAGCCCAACTTCTGACAGATGCTAAAACTTGATTCTTAGGGTACTCAGTGGGATTCGAACCCACGACTCTCAGAACCACAATCTGATGCTCTACCGCTGAACTATGAGTACCATGCTTGAGGCAGCAAAACGCCGCGGAAAGAAGTTTACAAGGAAATGGGGGAATTGACAAGCCAAAAATTTCGGATTTTTCAAAACGCGGGAAAAAGCTTGCGCATTCCACGTTTATCCCACACGTGTCCCAATAAAATTTCTCCGGGTTCATTTACCCCATTTCCCACGCTCCTCAAATCGTACATCGTACCTCGTACATAGGCGCCGCCAAGCGCCCCGTTCCTTTCTACCCACGCCCGCGCACGGCTTTCAAATTCCGCGTCGCTCTAAACTTGCCTCAAGCTCGCCCCACGAGCTTTGCTTCGGAGTCGCCTCACGACTCCTTACCCCTGTGGGGCAAAAGCTGCGCTTTTGGCCAAACTGCCTTACGCCGTCGGCAGTTTTCACCCTGCGGGGCAGCCCTGCGGGTTGGCTAATCGGCCTTCCAGCCGTCGGCCGCTTTCGCCCCCACAGCTCAGCTGCGCATTATTTCCAAATCGTAATCGTAAATGGTCAGGATTTGTTGTTGGCTCCGCAGTGCGGGCAGGGGAAAACAGATTGATTTTCCGGGCGCAGGAAGCGGTAGCCGCAAATGCGGCAAACCGCGCGGGTGCGCTTACGGCGCAGTCGCCGGATCTTAGATGCAATTTGCACAGGAATCATGACCAAAACGACGGTAAAAACGCCCCCAAAGAGGAGGAGTTGAAAAAAGTCATTGAGGGTGATTTGCAAAGCATTCATCACGGGGCCTGCTGAGTTGGTGCGGGAGTATTCGCAGGTGGTAGTTCGAGCAAATAAGCATCATCGAGGATCGCTGATTCGTGGTCACACGAAGGGAGGAGCTGCGAAGGGGGAGGCACGAGTTGCAGTGCCGGGTGGAGAGGCAATTCGTGCGTCGGCACGGGCAGATGAGTTGCAGGATCCACGGCAGAGGGCAGACGCAGAGGCAAGGCACTGAGCTGGCGGACTCGAAAACGGGTGAGATCATCTTGCCGGTAAATGATTTTTCCCTCACCCCGAGGCTCCATTGGTGGTGGCAGATTAACCTTGAAAAGAGTGATGATTCCTGCTACCAGTAATGCGGCAAGCACGATGAAGAGCGGAAGACACCCCGGCATCGGTCGCGTGTGAGCGCGGTGATATAAAAGTTTGATAGAATCACGCTTCATTCGTCAGTAGAGGGACGCCCGTAGAGGGCGCAGGTAAATCCATGCGATAGGATTTTGTCCGCAAGCTGTTGCACCGAGCCGACAGCTACAGCCTCATCACACACGATGATGACGGTAACGCGAGATGGGGTGTGACAATCCCATTCGGCGAGCTGGCGATCCAATCCGTCCGGCCCACCGGGAATCTCGTGATCATCCAGGAAAAAGCGTGGGGTTTCACCGGGAGAGATCGTGATGATGTGCGAGAGCGAGCGGTCATACGCGCCGATCACGAAATGGGAGGAGGCTGGCGAGACATTCACCCCATATTTAGGCGAGCTATAGCTTGTGAGTAGAACACACATGCAGAGCAATACAAACAAGTTCACCCCGGCCACAACGAGAATCGCAAACCCGGACCCATCCAAATTGGAACGTATGCGGCGCATGGTGGTGAAATAGTGCGGGAATCAACTTTCAGATGACGTATCTGCTTCATCCGAAGCTAAGGAATTGCCGGACACCATGTTTTTGTTGAGTCGGGCATCGCAGATGATGTGGACGCACTCCAATCCGGCGCGCTCAATGCTATTGACGATTTTGCGAGCGCGCGATGCGAGGTACATGTAGAAGATGTAAGAAGGCATGGCGAGAATAATTCCCGTAGCCGACACCAACAGCGCGCGCCGCAGAGCAAAGGCAATCTGAGGTATGGAGGCTCCTCCATCCACAATGCCCGGTTGTTCGTAAAAATCCACTAGAGCTAGGATGGTGCCGAGTATACCCAACAGAGGCATTACCGTAGCGCATACCAGCAGCGAACGGATATTGCGATCCACACGAAACACCTCTAACTCCGCAGCCTCCAGGGCAATTTCACGCAATTCGCTTCGTGCCAATTTGGGCCTCGTAAGTACTGCTTCCACCACACGAGCCATGGGGCCGGGCAGTTGGCGTGCCTCATGCAGGGCTTCATTGTACTGCCCACTGCGCAGGAGCGCCGAGAGTCCGCGCAGGAAATCCCCGGAGTTGATGTTCACCCGGTGAAAATAAAAGAGGCGCTCTGCGATCACGGCGACTGCCAGCACAGCAAATACGATGATGAACCAGAAAACGGGACCCAGCGCCACGATGATGCCATCGCTCACGGCCAGTGGTAGGTGTGCGGACATAATGTTGAGAGGAGAGAAAAATCAGGTGGCAGGCGAAATGATCTGCTGTCCGAAGAATGGCTCCAGTGCGGCAGGTATGCGCACGGAACCATCCGGCTGCTGGCACTGCTCCAAAAGAGCCACGTAGAGACGCGGCAGGGCTGTGCCAGATCCGTTCAGCGTGTAGGGTACGCGCATGTGACCTTCGGCATCTTTGTAGCGAAGCTTCATGCGGCGTGCCTGGTAATCCGTGAAGCAGGAGCAGCTGGACACTTCCAGGTACTTACCCTGTCCGGGAGCCCATACTTCAATATCATAAGTCTTGGCAGAAGAAAACCCCACATCCCCGGTGCACAACTCAATGACGCGGTAGTGCAGCCCGAGCTTTTGCAGGATGCTTTCCGCATGGCCGGTGAGTTCCTCCAGAATCCGGAATCCATCCTCCGGGCGGCAGATGGTCACAAGCTCCACCTTATCGAACTGATGTACGCGGATCATTCCCTTGTTTTCACGTCCTGCAGATCCGGCTTCCCGCCTGTAGCAAGGCGTGTAGGCCGTCATTTTAATGGGGAGATCGCTTTCGCGCAGAATCTGCTCGCGGTACAGGTTGGTCACCGGCACCTCGGCGGTGGGTACATTGAACATGCTGTTACCTTCCAAACCGTACATATCTTCCTCAAATTTGGGAAGTTGTCCCGTGCCCACCATACACTCACGCTTCACCATAAAGGGCACTCCCACCTCCTGGTATCCATTCTCCATCGTTTGCGTATCAAGCAGGAAGTTCACAAGTGCACGTTCCAATCGCGCGCCCAATCCTCGGTACACGATAAATCCGGAACCGGATATGCGAGTCGCTGCCTCAAAGTCAAGCAATCCGAGTGCTGTGCCCAGCTGCACGTGGTCACGAGGGTCAGCAATCTGTGGTTTCTCGCCCCATGTGCGCAATACCGGATTAGCTGTCTCGTCCGTACCTACCGGGGCGCCATCATGAGGCATGTTCGGAATGGCGAGCAGCAGCTGTTCTTGTTCCCCTGTGGCTTCAGCTGCAGCAGCTTCCAGCTCGCGAAGGCGTTCTCCTACCTCGCCCATGCGTTCTTTGAGTGTGCGCGCCTCTTCAGCTTTGCCTTCCTTCATCAGCGCCCCGATCCTCTTGGAAGAACTATTGCGCTCCTGTGAGAGTGCTTGCTTTTCCGTCTCGATTTTGCGGCGTTTCTCATCACACTCTATCACGCGATCAACAAGCTTCCAATGCTCGCCACCGCGCAGCTTTACCCGTTGCTTCACGTACTCCGGATTCTCTCGGATGACTCGAATATCCAACATAGCGCAGACATTCTACGCCATGTCTTCCCATTTTTCAAGCACGAGATTCACTTTTCTTACCGCTTTTCACACGTCTCCCAATAAAATTTTCTCCGGACTCATTCAACCCATTCCTTCGCGTGTGGGATGCGAGACACACCACTTGCCTCCGCGCAACTCTTGCCCGGAGGGCTCACTGGCAGGGTGGTGCCAGTGAGTCAAAACGCCCGACGGCCCCGTTTAGGGTGCACGCGCCAGCGGGCAGTAAGGGCGGTTGGACAGTGCGAAAGCGCTGCCCGCAGGGCGAACCGCCGATGGGGCGGCGGTGAGTCAAAACGCCCGACGGCCCCGTTTAGGGTGCACGCGCCAGCGGGCAGTAAGGGCGGTTGGACAGTGCGAAAGCGCTGCCCGCAGGGCGAACCGCCGATGGGGCGGCGGTGAGTCAAAACGCCCGACGGCCCCGTTTAGGGTGCACGCGCCAGCGGGCAGTAAGGGCGATTGGACAGTGCGAAAGCGCTGCCCGCAGGGCGAACCGCCGATGGGGCGGCGGTGAGTCAACGTACATAGGTGCCACCAGGCGCCATCGCCGCTTTCTAACCGCGCCCGATCACGGCTTCATCACATCCTGTCCGCATTTGCTTTGCTTCCCCGCGCCGTAGGCACGCGAATTCCTCAAGTCGTACATCGTAAATCATTAACGCCTCGTTTTTAACCGCCACCGAGGGCAACACAAGCAGAAAAGCGTATAAATTACAGCCTGATAGCCGCTGAACTCCAAGTAAGCCCGGCGCCAAAGGTGACCATCAGCACAATGTCCCCTTTCTTCGCGCGCCCGAAGCGAATGGCTTCATCTAGTGCAATAGCGCATGCCGCACCAGAGGTATTGCCGTATTTCTGCAGGTTCACGAAGACGCGTTCCGGCGGAATGCCGAGCCGTTGGGTGACAGCGTTGATGATGCGTAGATTGGCTTGGTGCGGGATAACCAGAGAAATATCCTCCGGTTTGATGCCTGTGCGCTGAAGTAGAGAGAGCGCAGAGTCCTTCATGTGCGCCACAGCGTGGCGAAATACCTCATTCCCGCGCATCGCCAGCGTGTAGAGTTTCTCATGGATGTTTTCCTCCGTCGTTGGGATCGCTGAGCCCCCGCCTGGCACCATAAGCAGGTCTGTCAGCGTACCATCCGAACCGATATCAGATGCCAGTATGGCACTGTCCCCAGGCTCACCCGTGCCGGTGCGCAAGATAGCGGCTCCCGCTCCATCTCCGAAAAGCACACAGGTGGAACGATCCTCCCAATTCACGATATGACTGAGTTTCTCGGAGGAGATGATGAGCGCAGTATGCGCCTGTCCGCAACCAACAAACTGAACCGCCGTTTTGAGCGCATACAAGAAGCTTGAGCAAGCTGCCGATATATCAAAGGCTGCCGCATTGATTGCCCCGATGTTCGCTTGCACATAGCATGCTGTGGACGGCGTGAAGGTATCCGGGGTCACCGTGCCCACAATGATCAGGTCGATCTCTTCCGGTGTCACTCCGGCGGCCTCCATCGCCTTACGAGCAGCGTTGGTGGCCATGTCACTTGGCTTCTCATCCGGAGCTGCGATGCGGCGTTCACGTATGCCTGTTCGTTCCACGATCCACTCATTAGAAGTGTCTACCATCTTCTCGAGATCCGAATTTGTCAACCGGTGCTCAGGCACATACGACCCCGTGCCGATGAGTGCCACCGGCAGCCTCTTGAAAGGTTTTGTTAAATCATTCATGTCGTTTTACTTCGTTAGGACAGATCATACTCCCCAAAGAAGGCGTCGGCATTCTAGCATACGCGCCTCGCACAAGCAAGTCTGTTCTCAGACATATCGGGGCAAACGCATTAGAAAATGCGTTTGCCATTTACCGTTTACGATTTATGGAAAGTTGATGTTCGGAAATAAGCGTGATCAACCGACGGGAGAGGGTTCTCTATTTGACGACTGCATCCGTATGAGTTTGTCCCGCACGGCACACGAACTCATCAAATCGAAAATCGCAAATTATAAACGCGTTATGCTGTATCTCGCGCCTGTAACTGCGTGTTGGGATCGCTTCGTTCTTGGGACGGATGTGGAGTCGTTTTGGTGGTAGTTTTTATTGTGCTTGAACGGAATCGTACCCAGTGGTACAATGCGCACATGACTCCTTGTCACACCATAACAGGATTGGTCGTATTAGGGTTTGCCGTATGCGGTATTTGCCCCGGGCAAATTTCCACTGCTGCAGCTGACCCGGTGCAAACTACCACTACCAACGCTAACTCAGCTATGATTGAAAACGATTCTATTTCCGTACTGGTTGAAAAGGCCGGACGCAAACTTGTGGGTGTCACCGTGCAGGATAAGATAAACGGTCGCTCATATTCCTTGGATAACGGCATTTTTTGTCTCGACGTGCTGGATGAAGCCCCTGATGAAGCCTGCTCAAAAAAAGAGGTTGCGGAAACGAGCCACTTGCTCAGGGCATCAGATCTCATCTGCGGAGAATTAAGAGTTGAAAAGCTGGACGCGAAGAAAGGTGCTCGTCGGCTTGTGGAACGGGTGAAGGGATCCCGTGTGAGCGTTCCCTTTGTCCTACCTACTGATGGCAATCAAATCACTTGGTGGCTGGAGCTCAGAGAGGGTATGCCGTACGTGCGCGTCGGGCTGGACATCACGCCGCAACAGTTCGCCATGCCGGTGCGCAAAATCACGCTGCTCGACATAAAAGTCCAAGAGGCTCGTGTGGAAGGCAGCGTAAAGGGAGCCCCCGTTGTGGCTGCCGGGAACCGCCTGTTCGCAGGTATGGAGCATCCAATGGGAGTGAATGAAGTCACGACTAAGGGGTTTACCTGCTCGCTGCCGCGCAAGACGGATCTGCCGCGGCGCGCTGAAAGCAAGTTTTCCGCCGTACTTGGCTTCAGTGTGCCGGGGCAGCTGCGACGCACGTTCCAGCTCGGTTATCTGAACTCCGAGCGTGCTCGTGCCTACGCTCCTTTCCTCAACTATAATACCTGGTACGACATCGGCTATTTCACGCCATACGGTGAAAAGGCGGCGATGGACGCTGTGCGACTCTTCGGCGAAGAACTCGTCGGAAAGCGCGGCGTGCAAATGGATTCTTTCCTTTTTGACGACGGGTGGGATGACACGGAAACGCTCTGGCAATTCCACAAGGATCTGCCCAACGAGTTCCGCAACATACGCAAACTGGCAGAAAGCTACAAGGCGGCCCCCGGCGTGTGGCTCTCTGCTTGGGGTGGTTATGGCCCGCCCAGGGATAAACGACTGGCGGCGGCCAAGGGTAAGTACGAAACCAACGAGGGCGGTTTTGCTCTCTCCGGCCCCAAGTATTACGAGTTCTTCCGCGATATGTGCCTGCACATGATTCGGGAAAATGGCGTCAATCACTTCAAATTCGACGGCACCTCCAGTGAAGCTACTCCTGCAGAAGGCTCCCAATTCGGCACTGATTTTGACGCCATCATCGCACTCATCGAAGAGCTGCGCAACGAACGTCCTGACATCTACATTAACCTCACCACCGGGACTTGGGCCTCCCCATTCTGGTTCGGTATCGCCGACTCCATCTGGCGCGGCAACTGGGATCACGATTTCTGCGGCGAAGGCTCTGCTCGCAACCAGTGGATCACCTTCCGAGATTCCCAAATTTACGCCAACAACGTGGCCATCTCACCGCTGTTTCCCATCAACTCGCTCATGACCCACGGCGTCATCTACAACAAGGGCGCACGCGGTTTGCAAACAACGGAAGGGGATGACTTGGCTAAGGAGATCTGGAGCGGCTTTGGTCTGGGCACTCAGATGCAGGAGCTGTACATCACCCCATCTATGCTCAAGGCTGAGGAGTGGGATGTGCTTGCGGCCGCGGCGAAATGGACTCGCGAGAATGCCGATGTGATGGTGGATTCGCACTGGGTGGGCGGCGATCCCGCTGAGCTGCAAGTGTACGGCTTTGCTTCTTGGTCTCCTCGCAAAGGCATCTTGACGCTGCGCAATCCCTCCTCCCAGCCTCAGGAATTCTCCTTTGATCCCGCCGCAGTCTTTGAACTGCCGGTAGGCGCTCCCTCCTCTTACACTCTCTCGTCTCCCAAGGGGGACAAGCTCCCTGAGAGTGTGCAGGCTGGCAAGCCGACTACTCTCAAACTTGAGCCTTTCCAGGTTCTCGTTATTGAGGCTTCCCCAGCCAAGTAAGTTTCCTTATTTCCGTTTTCAAGGACCGCAGCGCTCACCCCGCTGCGGTCCTTTTTTTCTTGCTGACATGCTTCTAATGTGATAAAAGGCGTGACTGATGATACGCGAGCTGACTTTATCAGGTGTGACGGCATTTCTACACGAGACGCACCTCGATTTCGCGGCAGGGATAAACGTGATTGTGGGTGGAAACGATACAGGAAAAAGCCACCTGATGCGCCTGATGTACGCGCTATGCCGCTGGATGGAGCGGAGTCCACGCCGCGATTTTCCGGAAAAATGGGCTGAAGAACACCGCCTGCGCCGCTACCTGCTGCATTCCTTCGCCGCGCGACAGCTTTCCGCGCTCGTTTCCCGTCGCGCCAACACAGCCTCGGCCCGTGTTCATGCGTCCTTTAGAGGCTGCAAGGCACCGGACGGCTCTGCTGACATCTCCTTCTGTTTCGATTCCCGCAAGGATGAAAATCCGAACATTTCTTCCTTGCCTCAGCGTTTCCTGCAAGAGCGCGCTCTCTTTATCCCGTCGCGTGATGTGCTCACGCTCTTTCCCTGCTATGTGCAAGTGGGCAAGCACTACCCTGATCTGCTGGACGGCGCCACTTGGGATCTCTGCCGTGCACTGGAAGCGGAACCAAGCAAGGCTGAACATAGCGAGGCGCTGCAACGCGTACTCAAACTTATCCGCACCGTGCTGCAAGGCAAAATACAGCGTGGGGGAGGCTCACGTTTCTTGCTGCGCCGCGGCAAGGAGGAACCACTGGAGATGAGTCTCATCGCCGAGGGCTTCAAGCGCGTGGGTACGTTGGGTTTGCTGATTGAAAATGATGCGTTGCACGAGGGCGATACGCTTTTCTGGGATGAACCGGAAATGAATCTGAACACGACACAGCTTCCCATGCTCTGCGGCATCATGCTCAGCCTGTGCGAAGCCGGGGTGCAACTTATCATTACCACGCACAGTCTCTTTCTGCTGCGCGAGCTCATGATTCATTTGAACCGCAGTAGCTTCAGTTCTCTCCCTCGCCGCTTTATCGGCCTTCATGCAGGCACAGGACTTTTTGGCTCTGTGCAAGTACAGCAGGGTGAGAGTGCGGATGATTTGGGCCCTCTGGAAAGCTTGCGAGCCGAGATGGAACAAGCCGACCGTTACCTGAGCATGCCAACCCCTGCGCCCTATGCCGAGTGAGCTCTACCAACCCGGCGTCTCCTGTGTGGAGGGTGTGTACCGTTTCCAATTTGACGCGGGCTATCTCGTCTGCCGCTCCGAATGTTCTCCTTTCTACTCCCGCCACGCGCAAAACTTCTGCAACAGTTGCAAGGAGATGGACTTTATGCTCTACCACCCGGGTAAAAAGGAACTCTGGCTCATCGAGGTGAAGGACTATCGCTTCAACGCCCGGCCCAAGGTGCAGGATTTGGTGGAAAAGCTCTGCCGTAAAGTGCGCGACTCCCTTTTCCTGCTGCGTACGGCAGCGCTCTGCGCCCCCGATGAGGAACCCGCGGAGGGTATTTCTCTGCGCGAAATGGCCCGTCTGAGTTTACAGGCCAAGCATATTCGCATTGCTTTCACAATTGAGCTGGGCGGCAGCGCCTTTTACCCGGCGAAAAGCTTGTTGGCGCACATACGTGACCTGCTTTACCGACAAATCCGCTTCATTGATCCACAAATGATCTGCTTGCCCATCACGGAATCCGGCGGCATCGGACCCTGGCGTATTTTCCCGGCCGGTAACGAACACTCGGCTCGCATCCAAAAGCGCATTGAGGAGGCTCGCCTCGCCCACGAACGCAAGCTAGAGGAATTACGCCGCAAGGCAGCTGCCGACCGAAAAGCAAGTCGCCGCAAGGATCATAAATCTCCCGCCATTCCTCTTTGGAAGCAGCGTGCCATGGAACGCGAAGGCGGCGTCAAACATCACAAACGCAGGAATCGCAGCGGCTCGCCGTCATAGCCCCGCCCCCTTCTTTTCTTCCCGCTTCCCTCTCTTCCCTTTGTAAGGGACGTAGGAAGCCACAACGACCGCCGGCACTTTGCGAATATGAGCGACTTCCTCCGTACTGAGCCTGCACTCCGGATGCGCGGCATAAAAGCGTGCCATATGCTCTTTCACGATGGGCAGGAGGTGTTCTGTAAGCTTCAAATAACCCTCTCTGGTAAAGTGAGCCGTGTCCTTGGTACGCAGTCGCACGTACTTTCCGTGAAAATCGCCAAACGCTTCAAAACGTCCCCATTCCCCGGAAAAGACATCATCTGCGAGCAGGGATGAAATGCCATGTTTTTCGCAAAATTCGCGCTGAGCTATCTGAGTTTCGTGCATGTGCCGGTAGCGCTGCTCACCCAACGCCGGCATCTGGATCCAAATGACATCAGCCCCGGCACTGCGCACAATTTTCACCATTTCCGCCATCTTTGCAGCATACGCATCCCTCCACCGCTGTCCGCCGATCGGTACCACTCCCTCTTCGGTTACTATCGGCTGTCTATCGTTCGCTCCGAAAAAGAAGATCACCATATCCGACTTGTGTCGCCGTAATGTTTCGCGCAGCTGCATCGGCCAGTTGAAGAAGTCTGGACGACTCAATCCCGTAGAAACCCTCGCATTTATATAAAACTCCACCCCCTTGTACTCGCGCATGGATAAATGCATGATGGGCCCCAATCCTTCCATCATGGAATCCCCCACCATCTGGATGCGATAACGTATCGGTGGCAGCGTGCCGGGAGGAGGTATGGACGGCGCTGGTTCCCGCACGACAGGAGGCGCATCCTGCTTCTCTTCAGGCGTTTCCTGATGCACTCGCTCAGTCGGCGTCTCTTTTGTCAGACGTGGGGGAGCTTTCTTTCTCTGCCGTTTTTCCCTTGCTTCTCCTCTTTCAGCAGCGGCAATCTGTGACATCTTGTGACTTTTGTGCGACGGCATCTCCCGGTGATGCGTGTCCTCATGCCGCACTTCCGCAATTTTCAGCGCTTGGTTGGACACGCGAGTCCCCCCTTGGGGGCTGTCGGTACGCGCGTCAGATTGTTCTCCCAGCGCGCTCTCCAGCACATCCTTCATGCTCAGAGTACCCGGCGGCGCGCTGATTGCCAAGGTCCGAGTTTCGTTCTCGCCTTTCGGTTCAATCCAACGCTTGGACTGGAAAGTCCGGGCAGGCATTTTCGGAACGAGTCGTGATACCTCGGGCTTGACCAATGTTGGAGGCGCGTGTTTCTCTGTTGTGCTGAGCGCCGGTGTGTTTGGCAGTTTCGCAGCCACCGTGGGTCGCGCCGGCGTTTCATTCTGCAGGTTCTCCAAGTCATCCTGTTCCGACTCTGAAGCCGTTGCCATTGCTTCCGCCGGTTCCCCATCACGATCTTCTTCCCCCTTTGCCAGCGTCATTTCAAATTCGCGCGCCACATCATCCGCAAATGCTCTTTCCTCGCCATCCAACCATTCCAGCCCCGCCATACTGCCGAGCTTTTGCAGCATCTGGGGCACATCCCGGGCCGAGCTATGCAGTGCCATGGAGGCCAGCTGCTCCTGCAGCCAATGCGCGCAGGAATCGGCGTTCTGCAACAGCAACGCCATCCCGGCACATACTGCGGCGCCGCACGTGGTGAAGCTTTTAGGTGGCTTGGGAAAAGAGAATGACATCAGTGTTGTGTAATGTGAACGATCATAGCCGGTTATTGACGGTGTACGGAGTCTTGGCGGCGGCGAGGGCTATCTGTCGTTCTCCCCCGGTAGCTACGGTCGTTTCCTGCACGTATGGTAATGCCTCGCACTGAGCCGCGGCCGGTGATACTACGGTTGCCGCGCGTGGGTGCAGTGGCCGGGGCGTATCCCATCACTAGGCTGCTTAAACCGGGCAGTAGTCGCTTCATCACGATCCGATTTCCCTCCGCCGTGATGTGTACGCCATCTGGGGTGCGTATCGGCACCATGCTGCCGTCGGGCATCCGAGCCTGCTGGCAATATCTTCCTTCCCTATCCGCAAGCGATGCACGCGTGTCAATAAAGGGAATCTTGGCTCTCTGACAAACACGTTGCATAAGCTTGTTAATCACGGCAAGCTTCGCATCCGTTTTCGCATCACTCACCACGGGCGGTCCCATGAGCACGAACCTCGCTCCATGGCTCAGACTCAGCCGAGCGACCTCTGCTATTTTTCCATGGTAGGCGGCCAACCAGGTCTTGCTGCCCACCTCCCCCGCACTCGGCATCCCGTATATGGGTTGTGAATCATTTGTCCCCACCCACATGACGACCACCTGAGGTTTGTCACTGAGCAAATGTTCTTCCAACACGCGCGGCCAGTTGTAAAAATCGGCGCGTGCAAGGCCGGAGGATGATTTACCGATGGGAATGAACGTGAGATTGCTGTAACCGCTCAGCTCCGTGCGCATTTGGGGTCCGAGGCTCACCATGAGCGAGTCCCCGGCCATAAGCACTTTCTGTTCGCGCGGCAACTTCCCTTTGCCGCCCGGTTTCAGTCCCCATTCCCCGGCTTGTAGCATGCTCGTGACGCATACTACCGCCATCCACATCCATTTGAATGCCCTCTGTACGACTTGTTTCACTGCTGGCCTTCATTTGCTGCCGGTTGAGCCGTAGCTGCTGCGTCGCGCTTTTTCTTGGACCTCGGGCGGATATATTGGCTGGTGTATACAGCCGGTACGCGGTGAATGCGAGCCACTTCCTCCGCACTTAACCAGCGTTCCGGATGCCGGGCGTAAAAAGCAGACAAACGTTGCTCCACAATAGGTAGAAGATGCTCGACCAGCTTCAGATATCCCTGCTTGGTGAAGTGAGCCTGATCTTTGGTGCGCAGGCGTGTGTAGCTCCCGTTGAAATCGCCGTATGGCTCAAAACGCCCCCACTCGCCGGAGAGAAACGGATCGGTGCGCAGAGTTGTGATACCGTTGCTTTCACAGTACGCTCGTTGGGCGATCTGCGTTTGGTGCAACAGCTTGTTGTAGGTTCCGCCTACCGCCGGTAATTCTACCCAGATGACATCAGCTCCCACACTGCGAGCTATACTCACCATCTCGTCCATTTTTGCGGCGTACGCATTCCGCCAGGCTTCCCCGCCGGTTGGCACAAGCCCGTGCTTCTGGCGAATGGGCATTCCATCATTCGCACCGATGAGAAAGATAACGAGATCCGGAGCATAGCGGTGTACCACGCTGCTCATATGCTGGGGCCAGTTGAAATAATCTGGTCGGCATAAGCCGGTGGAATACTTGGCGCTGATAATGAACTCCAGTCCCCGACGATTGCGCATGACCCGGTGTATCACGGGTCCCAACCCTTCCATGAGAGAATCACCCAGCAACAAAATTCGGCAACGCATGGGCGGGGTCTCACCGGGAGATGTCGGAGGCGCCGGTGGCTGCTGTGTGGTATGTTGCACCTGTTGTTGCCCTGCGTGTGTGGCTGCCGTCTGCTGCTGCAGAGGCTGCAGCTGCGTGACATTTCCCATGGCAGCTATACGCAACGGTTCTTTTTTCAGCCTTGCTGCCGGAGGAAAGGCAGACGCAGTAAGCCGCGCCATCCTTCGACTCACGCTGTGTCGAATATCTTGGCGCCGTGTGTGCTGAGTTGCATGTTTTTCTGCGGCGGTCTGCTGTTTCTGCCCCGGCGAGGAACGGCCGTGTTCCGGGGTAGCTGCGCGTCTGCCGCCGCCACTCCCCAACGCATACTCCAACGCGTCCACCATGCTCGGGAGTCCCTGCGGTGCGCCGCTCGTCATTCTCTGCATATTCCACCCATGCTCCGTTTCGCTAGGAAGCTGCTTAAGAAAAGGCGGCAAGTCTGCTACGAACTCAACCGTCGATTTTTTCCAAAGAGGGGTGTCGGTGGTGTCCACCGGAACTGCAGCCGGAGTTGTCTGAGCTTCACCGGACGACACCGTTTGAACTGATGCCTCCTCAGTGTGTTTCTCCGCTACCGGAGAACCGGACAGCTCACTCCGTTGCTCCGGCAGGCTTACGATTTCATCCAAAATGACCTCTTCCTCCTCCAGACTCATTTCTTCCTGAGAGGAGGGACTATAGATGTTCTGTACTCCCTCTGCTAGCGGCATCACCAACGCTTCGGATACCTTGTCCGCAAACTGTTTTTCAGCGAGATCCAACTTTTCCAGTCGCACCACGTTACCAAATTGCTGCAGTGCTTGTGGCGCTTCTTGCGCCAGTCCGGTGAAGGAGGCGGCAAACAGGTGTTCCTCAAGCCAAAGGGCGCATGAGTTGGTATGCTGTATGAGCAGCGCCATTGCCGCACATGCTGCCGCTCCACATAGGGTGAAGCTATTCGATAATTTGGGAAGGGAGGAGAACATTAGAAGCGCATGTAAATGAAGGGCAGGATGCCATCCGGTCCAAGATTCATGATGAGCGCCACCACCAGCCCTGCCACTACGCCCTGGACAGCCCAAGGCAAGACACTCATTCCTCGCACTGTCCAGCGATACAACTTTGTGCCGCAAAACGACAACAACACACCCCACACTGTTGCAATCAGAACGGCCAACGGGAACCCCGCCCCCTCCGGCACCCAGTCCACCACTCGCTGAATGACTGCCAACGCTTCTTCCAGCGTTTCCGCGCGGAAAAATACCCACAACAACGCTACCACATGCATCGTCACCACCCAGCTTACGACGTTGCCAAGTCCACGCAGCGCGTGGTTGCGTATCTGCCACCCGGCGCTCAGTCGGTGCCACGCGTGCACCACCGCCAGTCCCGCGCCGTGCAATGTACCCCACACCAGAAAGCCCAGCGAACTTCCGTGCCAGAGGCCGCCAATGATCATAGTAATCATCAGGTTCACGTAACGGTTACCCTTGCGGTTCCCGCCCAGTGGGATGTATAAGTAGTCACGCAACCAGGTGGACAGACTGATGTGCCAGCGGTGCCAAAACTCTTGCAAATTGAGCGAGCGGTACGGTTCATCAAAGTTTTTGGGGATATGGAAACCCATGAGCTGAGCCATGCCCATGGCGATATTGGTATAACCCGAAAAATCGCAATATATTTGCACACTGTAAGCGTACACCGCCATGAGCGCCGCCGCCGAACTGTATTCATCCGGCGCGGCAAACACGCCATCCACCAAATGGCTCTGCAAATATGTGGCCATCACTACTTTCTTAAAAAGTCCACTCAATATGAGCACGATCCCTTCCGGAAAGTCTTCTTCTCCTGCAAAACTGGTCCGCAGTTGCGGGAAAAAAGTGCTCTCGCGCATAATGGGACCGCTCATCACAGTGGGGAAAAAAGAGAGAAAACACAGCACCTGTGCGTAGCTGCGCGGCGCCAGCCCTTCCTCTCGATAGTGATCAATGGTGTAAGAGAGTCCCTGAAAACTGTAAAATGAAAGCCCAATCGGCAGTACCCATGATGCCAAATATGGGTTAATCAACCACTGCGCACCGGGGCCTATCTGTTCTACCAACCACAGCGCTGACGTTTCGTAATACTTGAAGAAAGCCAGTATGAACACATGCGCCGCCACCGTTGCGCTCACCAACATCAGCCTCTTACGCCTCCCTTTCCTCTCCATTGCTCGCACACAGCCCCAGTTGATGAGAGCGATGAAAAACAAAAATGGCAGGTTTCCCACTCCTGCCGAAGCATAAAAAAGGAGATTCGCTGCCAGCAAAAACCACGTATAAACTTTGTAGTGCCTCCTCAGTCCCCAACCGATGCATAAAACAGGCAGAAAAAAGATCACGAAGCTTGTTGTAACAAAGTTCACGGTAATGCAGTTCGCGCCTGTTCTATCACGTTTTCGTTAGGAAAGCAAGAAAAAGCCTCCGCCCGTCAGGGCAAACGCATTAGAAAATGCGTTTGCCTATTTACGATTTACGATTTACGATTTACGATTTACGATTTACGATTTACGATTTACGATTTATTAATAATGTGCGCGTTGCGCAGATTTTTCGGATCATCAATGTATGCTGAGATCCCTTTAGAGCCATCATCATGATAACCGCTTGTTGTCACGATTTTTGATACGTATAAACAGTGATATCAGTCAATAAGGGCATTTCCTCTGTCGATTGATTTCTCTCAAATGCGTTTGCCTATTTACGATGTACGATGTACGATTTACGATTTACGATTTACGATTTATTAATAATGTGCGCGTTGCGCAGATTTTTCGGATCATCAATGTATGCTGAGATCCCTTTAGAGCCATCATCATGATAACCGCTTGTTGTCACGATTTTTGATACGTATAAACTACAATATCAGCCAATAAGAGCATGTTCTCCACTGAGGAACCTCTCTCAAATGCGTTTGCCCTAGGTGAGGAGTTACGATATTAGCGACTTTCCCTGAGGTAGGGAGCAGAGATTTTATAGACGGCGGGAAGCACAAGGAGGTTGAGGATGGTGGCGCTGATGAGACCTCCGAGTTGGACGACGGCGAGAGGAGCGAGAAGTTCACCCCCGGGTTGGTTCCCTGCAAAGACGAGGGGTAGAAGGCCGAGAATGGTAGTGAGGGATGTCATCATGATAGGTACCACTCGTTCAAGGGAGCCGATGCGGATAGCTGTCTCAGCGGCATTGCCCTCTCTTTCCAGCGAGCGGTAGCGATTCAGCAAAATGAGTCCGGAGCGGATGGCAAAGCCGATCACCGTCACAAAACCGACGAGGGAGCTCACGGAGAGGATGGGTGGGATGTAGGTGGAACCTTGCAAAAGCGATGAGAGGGTATCCGGCGAGGCGAAAAATACCGCTGCAATGCCGCCCACGAGACAAAGTGGAATGTTGATGAGGGTGATGAGAGCGCGTTTCATGCCGCCCAATGAACCGGCCAGCAGCATCACGATGAGCACGCAGACGATGCCTCCGACGATGAGCAGACGCATCTGGGCTTGCTCTCGGCTTTTGATCGTGCCGGAGTAATCCACACTGCAACCGAGTTCATGCATGGCGGGTTCAAGCTTTTCTCGGCAGGCACGCGCGAGATCGCCCGTGTTGGAGTTTGGGGAGGGGTTGCAAGAGATCATTGCCTTTCGCAGGGAATTATCGCGCAGAATGAGGTTGGTGACTTCCTCGCGGTACACTTGCGCAGCATCGCCGAGACGAAGGGCACGTCCGCCGGGGGCGACGAGTTGCAGATTGCGGATGTCATCCACACTGCGGCGTAGAGCGGGGTCAAGGCGCAACACGACATTCCAGTGGTCGAGATTGCGGGTGATAGAGCCGACGACGAGCCCGTTCAGAGCAGCAGAAACTTGTTGTGCGGCATTGTCCATGGAGAGGCCATAGGCGGCGAGCGCTTCACGATTGTAATTGATGCGGACGGAGTCCACGAGTACTTCGCGATTAGCGCGCGCATCCGCTACCTCCGGCATGGAAGAAAGAATCTGTGCGGCGCGTTCAGCCGCCTTGCGGATTTGCTCCAGTTCAGTGCCGTAGATATTGATGGCTATTTCGGAGTTTGAGCCCGAGAGAGCCGAGCTGATGCGATGGGCAAGAGGATAGCCAATCATACCGCCGGCGCCTGGGATACTGTGAATCACGCGGCGGATATCCTTTTGCAGTGCCTCTTGGTCTCGGGAGAGATCCACGCGCACCAACAGCTCAGAGGAGCTCACAGGCTCGGCATGTTCATCGTTCTCCGCGCGTCCCGTTCGCTGTGCCACGCTTTTGACACCGGGGATTTTCCCCAGCTCAATCATCACGCGGTCAGAGATTCGTTGCGTTTCCGCCAGCGAGGTGCCCGGCGCGGTATTCACGAACACCGTGTAGCAGTCCTCATTGAAGGGGGGCAGGAAACTTGTGCCGAAGGTGGAGGCAAGCCATAGAGCGGCAATGGTCAACAACATGAGGCAACCGACGACGGTGCGGGGAAAGCGCAAGCAAAACTCGAGGACAGGCCGGTAGAAACGTTTCATGAGCTGCACAGTTTGAGATTCCCCGCCTTTTTGAGACGAAGGCTTAAACCAAAGTGTACAGAGAGCGGGAACGAGAGTAAGCGCCACCAGAAGGGAAATTGCCATTGCCAGCATATACGAAATGCCGAGAGGTCGGTAAAATTGTCCCTCAAGTCCGCTCAGGAAAAGAAGGGGGGCGAACACAAGCAGGATGATGACGGAGGAATAGGTAATGGAATTAATGATTTCCCGCTTGCTTCGCATCAGAACCTCAAAGCGCGATTTCTGCTCTTCGGGGGGCAAGGCAGCATTCGCATTCAGACTTCGCCACGCGATTTCCACGAAAATAATGGCGTTGTCTACCACATCGCCTACTGCCACGGCCAGGCCGCCGAGCGTCATGATATTGACCGCCAGGTCGAATACGGGGAAGCATGCCATGCCAAGCAGTACAGACAGGGGCATGGTGAGCAGAGTGATGATCGCCGTGCGAAAATTGAGCAGGGTAAGCAGAATGACCAGCATGACTACCCCGGCTGCAATGAGAAGCGTACGCTTCCCGTTCTCCATGGAAAGTGTGATGAAATCCGCTTGTCGGTACGCATCCGCGTGCAGTTGCATGTTCTTTGGCAGCTCGCTCTTTCGAAATTGCTCCAGCGTTGCTTCCAATTCCTCAGTGAGTTTGAGTGTGTTGGCTCCCGGCGCTTTTTGGATGGAGAGGATGACGGCCTGCTGCCCATTGAACCCGGCATTGCCGCGGCGCGGGGCTCCTTCGACCACAACCTTGGCAACGTCCTCCACGCGCAGTGTGCTGTCTGCGCGTCCCGGGATGGGAGTGCGCGCCAGGTGATTCGGCGTCATGGTTCGCGAGTCCTGTTGCACCGGAAGTTCCTGCCCCGAGACATCTTCCAGATATCCTGCCGGGGCTGTGCTGCCGGCGGATTCCAGAGCATTGCGCAAATCATTGAGCATTGTGCCCGACTGTCGCATCCTCTCGGGGTCATAAAGAACTTGGAACTCCGGAAGACGTCCTCCCAGCACCGTAACTTGTCCCACCCCCGGAACGGCGAGCAGGCGATTGCGCAAGCGGTACTCTGCAACGCGCCGCATCTCCAATGCATCTGCATCCCCGGTGATGGCGATGAGCATGATTTCCCCGGTCACGGAGACGATCGGAGCGATTTCTGTCTCTGCCTGGGGAGGAAGGGAGCTTCGTACCACGGCAAGCCGCTCAGAGACGATCTGTCGCGCGCGGTACACATCTGTGTTCCAGTCAAAGTCCACCCAAACGAAAGAAAGTCCCGCGCCGGAGGAAGAACGAACTTCTTTCACACCCGTAGTGCCGCGTAAGGCAGATTCCAGCGGGATAGAAATGTACTGCTCCACTTCCTCCGCGCTCAAGCCTCCGGCCTCCGTTTGAATCGTGACGCGTGGAACCTTCAACTCCGGAAATACATCCACGGGAAGCCGCCACACAACTAGCGCGCTACATACGGCCAGAACGAGAGCCAGTAGAATGACTGTGAACCTATTGCGTAGGCAGAAAGAGACGAGGAAGTTCATGGCTCAATGCTCGTGTTCGTGCTCATGATCCTCCTCGGATCCACCCTCTTCGTGTTCATCGTGCTCATCTGCTTCGTGGAATTTTCCATCGGCGTGGAAGTGCCCCACCTTTTTGGGCTCCGTCGCTGAGGGGATGCTGTACTTAAGCTCATAGCCGCCCTTGACGACGATTTTCTGCCCCGGCTTCAGACCTGCGACGGAAACCATCCCGGCGTGACTTTCCCCGGCGTGCACCTTCACCATAGCGTATTTCCCCTCTTTCAATTCAAGGAAAACGACATCATCTGTCCCCACGCGTACGATGGCAGATTCCGGGATACTCACCATGCCCGGTTCTGCAGGAGAGTTGTACAGATCAATGCGGCAGAGTTGCCCGGCGCGTGCTTCCTGCGGCAAAGCGGACGGCGTGAAGTAGAGGCTTCTCGTTTGGGTGTCGGCATTCACCTGGTCGGAGAGTCGCCACGTGCCCGTGAGCTGTACATTCTCGCGCCCTATGGGCAAAAAGGCGTGTACCTCCGCGATGCGCGGGGTGTCGGCGGCGTAGAGGGAACCGACAATTTCCATGGCGGCAGGATCACTCATGGTGATGACCGACGCCCCCTGTTCTCCCCAGCTATTCTGGGTGGCAGCAATGTCGTTGACAATGCCGTCGGTTTGCGCCCGGATGAGGAGGACGGGGAGTCCGTTCTCCGTGGTTTGTTCGGCATCCGGAGCGAGGGAGCGAAGGCGCGTTTGTGCGATGGAGAGTTCGCGTTCCGCCCGGGCTGTTTCCGCTAACTTAAAAGAGAATTGTGCTTCCAATTCGCTGTTTTTCGCACCGACTTCAGAAAGTTTCAAAGTACGCTCCCTCAGGGCAGAAAGTTCCATTTTGCAGCGTTTTAGATCGGCTTCCGCACTCTCTACTGCTGCCGCTTGATCCGCGTAGATCGGTGAAGTAAGCTTGTAGAGCACATCTCCCTTCTTCACAGCTTGTGCACTCTTCACCAAGAGGTGAATTTTGCCGCTGCACGGAAGGGAATATGTCTGCATAGCATGCGCCGGCGCCGTGAGATAGCCGTAGAGCGAGCGCGAGAGGGAAAGTGTCGTTTCCGGGATTGTCTCCACCTGCAGGTTCACAATGTAGCGGGAGTACGAATCCACTTCGACTACTTTTGCCTCGGCGGTATGGTCGTGCCCGCTTGGGGCGGGATCTTGCCCGTGGAGAATCGGTGTGGCCAGTACAAGGTAAGAGCACAGCAGAGGAAGGCAACCGTGGGCTGTCTTCATCAGAGAAGATGTGAAGATGAGGTTACTCATTTTTATGCGTCGTTATGCCGGGTTCCCACGTGGCGAGTTATGTTTTAGAGGGCAAATTCCCGCTTTCATGGTTTAGAGGTACGGGTGACTGCACCCAAGGAGAGCCAATGCGGAGGAAAAACAGGGCGGTACGCACTTCCAGCAGCTGAGCAAGACAATCCAGGTAAGCGAGCCGGCTCATGTAGGTCTCATGTCGCGTGGCAGCCAGAACGGTCAGGGCAACTTCCCCGAGTGTGTATAATTTTTCCTGGTTTTCCGCACTCCGCTGCAAGCTCAACAAACGTGCATACACAGCGCGGCAATGCTCGGTGAGCAGCTTTTGCCGCGCAGTGAGAGCATGCGCTTCCTGCAGCAATTCGTGCCACTGCCGAACGGCGCTTACTGCGGCCAATTGGCGTCCACCGGCCGCACGAGCAACCGCTTCGCGGTTTCTGTTCCAGAGAGGCAGGGTAAAACCAACCGATAAAGTGAGCTTTTTGTCTCCGTCTTCCCTCGCGTACCCCGGAGAAATCTCGAGATTGGGGTATTGCTTTCGGATTTCCATGCGCAGTTCCTCTTCAGTCGCTTTGTGCGCCACAAGAGCCGCGCAGATGCGTGGATGCCGCAGCAGTTCATCTTCACTCGGCGTCGGCATGGGTTCGGGCGGAGTGGCGGGCAGTTCGCCTCCAATTTCGATTTCGCCAACGGCCGGGTGCAGCCCCAGCATAGAAATGAGTTCCAAATGTCGTTGCTGATGATTCGTTTCCTCCTCCTGCCGTTCTTTGACAACAGAGATAGAGCGCTGCTCCGCCTCATAGAGATCAGCGGGGGAAATCTCTCCCATCTCCTGCAAGCGCTTGAGGCTCTCCAATTCCGTTGCCACCATTTTCTCTCTCTGCCGCATGATAGCCAGTTTGGCATGCGCGGTTCGGATGAGATTCGCCAAGGTGTCAAGGCGCACGAGGTAGTCCTGCTCCATGGCGCTGAGTTCCTGCAAATCTTTGATGCTATACAGCTCTGCCACCCGTTTGGCAAGCCGCGGCACGCCTGTCACAGGCAGACTAAGCGTTGGAGAGAGGGAGAAGTTGTACAGGCGCTCGGTGATGTCTCTCTCGCCACCCAACTCGAAACTCGGATCTTCCCACAATCCCGCATAGCGTGCCGCCTTCCGTTTGTTTAACCAGCCGAGCCTTGCTTCCGTCAGTTGCGGGTTGAAAAGCAGTCCAATGAGTCGCATACGCTGCTGACCGAGCACACTCCCCGTCGGCAATACCTCCTTCGAAATCGTCAGCCACTGCTCCGTATCTCGCCGGAGGTCTATCGTTTGCGGTCGGTACGCCACACAACTGCCGATCGCCAGAGCGGTCAGGAGGACGAAGATTCTCTTCTTCATGTTGCCTGCTTCCATGCGTACTCTATCTTGGTCACTATACCCTTTGTCATTACCAACTCAAGGTGAAAGTACGTCTTACCCACAGGACAAACGCATTTGAGAGAAGGTAATCATCAGAGACAACAATCTTATTGACTGATACCGTCGTTGATACATATCAAAATTCATGACAACAGCCGTCATCATGATGACGGCTCTAAAGGAATCTCTGCATACGTCAATGATCCGAAAAATCTGCGCAACGCGTACATTATTAATAAATCGTACCTAGGCGCCGCCAGGCGCCCCGCCCCCGCCGCTTTCTAACCACGCCCGTACACGGCTTTCAAATTCCGCGTCGCTCTTGCTCGGCAACTCCGCGCGTAACGCGCTGGCATCCAAATCGTCCATCGTCCATCGTACCTCGTACATAGGCAACCGCATTTTCTAATGCGGTTGCCTTGCGTTTGCTCCTGTCCATTGACAAAGGAGGTGGGTGCGAGTAGAATGGAGTGCGGTTCGCGATGGCAAAAGATGCAAAGCTTGAGGAATTGGAGAGGCGCAGCATGGGTTCGCTGTTGCTCAGTTACTCTCTGCCTGCAATTGTAGGAATGGTGGCAACCTCGATGTATAACATTGTGGATGCCATTTACGTGGGACAGTGGTGCGGAGCATTGGCGATAGCTGGCATGGCGCTAGTGTTTCCTGTGATGAACTTGACGGTGGCAGTGGGAACGCTGGTGGGGCTTGGCAGTGCAGCTTCAGCATCCATTGCGCTGGGACAGGGAAAGTTTGACCGCGCTCACCGGGTGTTGGGGCATTGTGTCATGCTCAGCACTCTGTTGGGAGTCACAGTGGGGTGGCTGCCGATTCCTTGGCTGCGGGAGATATTGATGGTCTTTGGTGCAGAGGGACGAGCGTTGGAACCGGCTTACGATTTCATGTTAATCATCATGTGGGGGTTCCCGGTGAGCAGTACCTTCATGAATCTCAATCATCTGATGCGCGCCAGCGGTTATCCGCGCAAAGCGATGGTGAGCCTCATCATCTCAATGGTGGTCAATGTGGCAGTGGCGCCCATATTGATTTGCTGGTGGGATTGGGGCATGACGGGAGCGGCTCTGGCCACAATTGTAGCTCAGGCAGTAGGAATGATTTGGGTGTTGAGGCATTTTGCAGGAGCAGGGCATGTGCTGCATTTTCGCCGTGGCATATACGCTCTTCAGGCGCGGTTGGTGCGCCGAATCTGCACGGTGGGGTTGCCACCTTGTTTGCTCAATATTGTGGGCTGCGTGGTGGTGATGTTCTTTAACCAGCGCTTCCTGCAATTTGACGGCGAGATGGGTGTGGGAGCCTATGGCGTGGTGAACCGCGTTCTCTTTCTCTTCGTCATGGTTGTTCTTGGTATCACTCAAGGCTTGCAACCCATTGCCGGGTACAATCTGGGTATTGGCAACTATTGCCGCGTGCGCCGGGTGCTTTTTCTGGCTATCTGCTGGGCTACGGTTATCACTTTTTTGGGCGCGGCGACCATGGAGATATTTGCGGAACAGGTGGTGCGACTCTTTGTGAGCGCCGAAGATGGGGATTCTGTGCGTCTCATTGAACTCGCAACATTGGGCACGCGTCTCATGGGCATTTGCTTCGTTTTTGTGGGTTCGCAAATCGTCATTGGCAATTTTTTCCAAGCTATCGGACGTCCGGTGATGAGTATTTTCCTGAATCTTACACGTCAGTTGATCTTCCTGATACCGGCGCTTTGGTTGTTGCCGCAATGGTTGGGGGAGCCGGGAGTGTGGCTCTCTCAAACAACGGCAGATTTCCTTTCAGCTTTCCTTGGTTTTGCCGTGCTGCTTACCTTCTTGCATCGCGTCTTCCCGCGCTACAATGCCACGCTGGATGTCTCAGCTGATGAGTCTCTTAACAATTAATCGCAAACAATGATTTCTGAATTGATAATAGCCACTCGTAACACCCACAAAGCCCAGGAAATTACCGCCATGTTGCCCGCGTGCCGTGTCCGCACTCTGGCGGATTTCCCGGATCTGCCGGAGGTGGAGGAAAATGGGCATTCCTTCGCCGAGAATGCTGCTCTCAAAGCACAGCAGATTTCTGCTCGCGTCGACGGAACAGTGCTGGCGGATGACTCCGGGTTGTGTGTGGAGGCGCTTTCCGGGATGCCCGGTGTTCTCTCCGCTCGCTATGCCGGGGAACACGGGAACGATGATGCGAACAACCGCAAGTTGCTTGCTGAGTTGGCGGTACTGCCGGTGCTGGCCCCCTTCCGCGCTAAATTTGTCTGTGCCATGTGCCTGGCGAGAAGCGGGCAGGTGCTTGCCAATTTCACAGGTTGCCTGTCGGGGCGCATTACGCTCTCTCCACGGGGAGCCAACGGTTTCGGCTATGACCCCCTATTCGTGCCGGACGGTTTTTCTTGTACGCTCGCCGAACTCCCTGCCGAGCAGAAAAATGCTATCTCTCATCGCTTCAAGGCGCTGAACCAGGTGGTTGATTACCTTGATGCAGCCGGCGGTATTCTGCCTGCGCCGCAAGATCCACGCGCGACCGCGGGAGCTTCTCAAAGGCGTCAATCGTAAATTGGTAAACGCCTTTCCTGATGCGTCCGCCACGCGGTTTCCCTTGTTTTTTAATTTGTTTTTTTGAAATATTTGCAAAAAATTGCCACGAAGACGAAAAAAAGACTTGCCAAGCAGGCAGAAAATGGTAAACTTGGGCTCCCCTTAGGGCGCATCAGCATTGCGGAAAACGAGGGGACTATCGGGCAAGCCGCCGGAAAAACGGCCAGTTTCTCTCGAAGGAGTGAAAGTCGGAGTATTGACGGCATAGCCTGGAAAACAATCAACTAGCAGGAAACATGCCGACCATCAATCAGCTCGTCCGCAAGGGACGCACCGTACCGGAAGAGAAGTCGAAGTCACGCGCTCTTCACAGCTGTCCGCAGCGTCGCGGGGTTTGTCTTCGAGTGATGACCCGTACGCCGAAGAAACCGAATTCCGCCTTGCGTAAAGTGGCCAAGGTGAGATTGACCAATGGGGAAGAAGTCATCGCCTACATCGGCGGCGAGGGACATAACTTGCAAGAGCACTCCATTGTGCTGGTGCGTGGTGGCCGTGTGAAGGACTTGCCGGGTGTGCGTTACCACATTGTTCGTGGGGCATTGGATTGTCTGGGCGTAGAGAAACGCCGCCGCGGTCGCTCGAAGTACGGTGCGAAGCGACCCAAAGAAGGTGCAGCAGCCCCCGCTAAGAAGAAGTAAGTTTTAACCCTAAACACAATATTGAGCTATGGCACGTCGCAAACGCGTCTATAAGAAGATGGAGCACCACGATTCGCGGTACGATTCCGCGCTGGTGGGGCGGTTTATCGGCAAGGTGATGCTTTCCGGCAAGCGTTCGCTGGCAGAGCGCATCGTGTACAAGGCGATTGACATCGCTAACGAGGGCACGGAGATGGTGAGCCCTCTGGAGGTATTGACCCGTGCTGTTGAGAATGCCAAGCCGCGCGTAGAGGTGAAGAGCCGCCGCGTGGGTGGCGCTACCTACCAGGTGCCGTTGGAAGTAGCCCCGGAACGCTCTGAGGCTCTGGCAATGCGCTGGATTATCGGCTATGCGCGTAATCGCAAGGGCGTGCCCATGGCAAAGGCTCTGGCCAATGAAATCAAGGAAGCAGCCGCCAACCAAGGAGCCGCCGTGCGTAAGCGCGATGATGTGCATAAAATGGCCCAGGCTAACCGCGCCTTTGCTCACTTCCGCTGGTAATGCCGACGGAAGCTTTTTTTGCTCTCAAACCGAACGAATAAAAATCAACCCCCTCAAAATCAAAAATGGCAAGTGTAAGCAGTCCCGACCGCAAGGAGCCTTTGGAACGTTACCGCAACTTCGGCATTGCGGCGCACATTGATGGCGGCAAAACCACGCTCTCCGAGCGCATTCTCTTCTACACTGGCATGATCCACAAGATCGGTGAGGTGCATGATGGCGCCGCTACGACCGACTGGATGGAACAGGAACAGGAACGCGGCATCACGATTACTTCTGCCGCCGTGACAACCAACTGGAAGCAGCTGCCGGCCGAGGGTTGCTACAAGCTGTTTGAGGGACAAAACTTCCAGCTCAACGTCATCGACACCCCGGGGCACGTTGACTTCACCGCCGAGGTGGAACGCAGTTTGCGTGTGCTGGACGGTGCGATCGTGGTGTTCTGCGGTGTGGCTGGTGTGCAGCCGCAGACTCAAACAGTGTGGAGACAGGCGAGCAAGTACAATGTGCCGCGCATCTGCTTTGTGAACAAGATGGATCGGACGGGCGCCAATTTCGAAAACGTCCTCAACGACATTCGCACCAAGTTGGGAGCCAATGCTGCGCCGGTTCTCATGCCTATCGGGGCAGAGGATAGTCTGCGTGGGCAGATCGACGTGGTAAACCAGAAGGCCATCATTTACGCCGACTCTGATCGTCTGGGTTCCACTTACACTGTGGAGGAAATACCGGATGATTTGAAGGAGGTGGCTGCCGCTGCGTTGGATGACCTCAAGGAGCGTGTGGCCAACGTGGACGAAGAGCTCGGCGAGCTCTTCCTGATGGAGGAGCCTATTGATGCCCCCACGCTGAAAGCTGCTATCCGTCGCGCAACTATTGCGAACGAGTTTGTGCCGGTGGCTGGTGGTTCAGCTTTCAAGAACAAAGGTGTACAGGCTCTTCTGGATGCCGTGGTGGATTATCTGCCCAGCCCGCTGGAGGCCAAGGCTGCCACGGTAACTTCCACCATCTCCTCCGGCGTGGATGAGAATGGCTACGAGATTTTTGAGAAAAAGGAAATCGTCCCCTCCGATGACGATAAGCCTGTGGCGCTTGCTTTCAAGTTATGGGCGGACAAGTTTGTGGGCTCTCTGGTGTTCATCCGTGTGTACACCGGCGTGATTCGCAAGGGCGACACCGTTTACAACCCCCGCACCCGCAAACGCGAGCGCGTAGGTCGCTTGCTCCAGATTCAGGCCAACGTGCATACGGATGTAGATGAGGTGTTCTCTGGAGATATTGCTGCCATCGTGGGGCTGAAGAATGCAACCACAGGCGATACTCTCGCGAGCGATGACTACGACTACACACTCGAACCTCCTACGTTCCCGGATACTGTGATTTCCATGGCTGTGGAACCTCTCACTAAGGCCGACCAGGAGAAGATGAGTAACGCCCTCCAGCGCCTCTCTGCTGAGGATCCTACCTTCCGCGTGAAGACTGATGAGGAAACGGGTCAGACCATTATTGCCGGCATGGGTGAGCTCCACTTGGACATCATCGTGGATCGCTTGAAGCGCGAATTCAAGGTGGAAGCTAACACGGGCAAGCCCCAGATTGCGTACCGCGAGACGATCACTAAGTCCGTTGACCATGTTCAGGGCAAGTTGGTCAAGCAGAGCGGTGGTCGCGGTCAGTACGGTGATGTGATCATCGACATGCGCCCGGGCGAACGCGGAAGCGGTCTCAAGATTGCCAACAAAGTTGTGGGTGGCGCCATTCCGAAGGAATACATGAATGCTGTGTATGCCGGATTGAACGAGGCCATGAACTCTGGTATCGTGGCCGGCTACCCCGTGGAAGATGTGGAGGTAGATGTGGTGGATGGTTCCTACCACGAAGTGGACTCCAATGAAAACGCTTTCAAGATGGCTGCCATCTTCGCCATGAAGAACGCCTTTGCCAAGTGCGCTCCGGTGCTCTTGGAGCCCATCATGAGCGTGGAGGTGGTCACCCCGGCCGAAAATCAGGGCGATATTATGGGTGACCTCAACCGTCGCCGTGCCCAGGTGAACAGCATGGAGCATAAGGGCAGCGAGTGCGTGCTCACTGCTGCTGTGCCGCTCGCAGAAATGTTCGGCTACTCCACCGACATCCGCACCCTGTCCAAAGGCTTGGCTTCCTATTCCATGGAGCCCTCGCATTTCGAGCAGGTGCCTCCCAACCTTGTCGCTCAAATCGTCAAGGCCCGCGGAGGCAATGCAAAATAAGCTTCTTTAATCTGTATTATTAACAACTAACATAACCGCACGTTCATGCAAAGTCCTAAAATCCGCATTCGACTTCGCGCCTTCGACAGCCGTGCAATCGACCGATCTGCTACTGAGATCGTGGAGACTGCTAAGCGCACTGGGGCGAAAGTAGCCGGGCCGATTCCTTTGCCGACTCGCATCGAGAAGTTCTCTGTGAACCGCTCGGTTCGTGTCAATAAGAAATCAGCTGATCAGTTCGAGATCCGCACTCATAAGCGCTTGCTCGACATTGTGGAACCCACATCGCGCACGGTAGAAGAGCTCAAGAAACTCAATCTGCCGGCTGGCGTGGACATCGCCATCAAGATTTAACGTTCTAACCTTGATTCATTGACATGTCTTTAGGACTTATCGGAAAAAAGGTGGGCATGACCCGCGTCTTCAATAAGGAAACAGGTGCTATGGTGCCTGTCACCGTGATTGATGTGACCGGCAATGCTTTTGCTCAAGTAAAAACCCCCGAAAAGGACGGATACGCCGCTGTGCAGGTGGCCTACGGCTCCAAGAAGGAAAGCCGTTTGAGTCGTCCGGTGGCCGGACACTACAAAAAGCTGGGGCTGGAACCGGCGGAGCTGCTTCGCGAATTCCGCGTGGATGCCGCTGATCTTCCCCAGGAGGGTGCCGCTCATCCCGGTTGTGATCTCTTCGCTGAGGGGGCTTGGGTGGATGTTATCGGCACCAGCAAGGGCAAAGGCTTCCAGGGCGTGATGCGTCGCCACAACTTCCACGGCTCACCCATGACCCACGGCAGTATGATGCACCGCCGTACGGGTGGTGTGGGCGCTTGCGCCACTCCTTCCCGTGTGTGGAAGGGACAGAAAATGCCCGGTCGCATGGGTAATGCGCGCAGAACCGTGCAGAATTTGAAGGTAGTGCAGGTGCGCAAAGAAGACCAGGTTATCTTGGTGTCCGGGCCTGTTCCCGGCGCTAAGGGCAGCGTAGTCATAATTCGCCCCGCCAAGAAAAAATCGGCTAAATAAGTAAGACGAACCTAGGAGAACCTATCTATGTCCGCAAAAGAAATGACCATTGACGCCGCGCATGAGGCAAACATCGTGACCGTAGGCCCTGAAAAGGGCGATCAGGCCGTGCATGACCTCATCGTGGCTTACCAGGCTAACCGCCGCCAAGGCAGCGCCTGCACTAAAACTCGCGCTGAGGTGAGTGGTAACAACCGCAAGATTTACCGTCAGAAAGGCACTGGCAACGCCCGCCATGGCGACAAGCGCAGCCCCATCTTCGTGGGCGGCGGTGTCGTTTTCGGCCCCAAGCCGCGCGATTTCAGCAAAAAGGTGAATCAGAGTGTGCGCAAGCTTGCGTTGCGCCGTGTGCTGGGTGATATTTTGAGTGGGGGCAAGGTGCTCAGTGTCCCGAGCTTCAATATCGGCGACGGCAAGACGAAGAGCTTTGTGGCTGCGGTGAAGGATATCGCCGGTGATGCACGCAAAGTGCTCATCGTGGCCGCTGAATTTGATGAGCTGACAAAGCGAGCCGGTCGCAATGTGGCCGACGTGTTGCTCATGAGCGCGGCAGAGGTGAACATCGAGCACCTGCTCAATGCGAGCAAGGTGGTAATCGTTGATTCTGCTCTGGAAACTATAGCCAACCGCACCAAGTAATATGAACGACATTCATGATGTAATCAAAAAGCCGCGCATTTCCGAAAAAGCGACCCTGCTGCACGAGAAGAGCGGTGAAGTTGTGCTCGAGGTGGCCGTGAAAGCGACCAAAATTGAGATTCGGCAAGCGGTTGAAAAACTACTTGGCAAGAAGGTAGTCGCGGTGCGCACAGCCAATTATGATGGCAAGGAGCGCCGCAAGCGCACCAAAAATTATGGTGTGAGCCCCGCTTGGAAGAAGGCCTATGTGAAGCTCGCCCCGGGCGAGTCGCTCGAGCTGATCTGATGTCGGCATAAACCTCTAACGAAGTAAGCTATCATGTCACTTAAGTCATTCAAGCCTACCACCCCTTCCAACCGCTACAAGGTGCTTCCCTCCTTTGATGAGATCACCAAGAGCGCCCCGGAAAAGAAGCTGCTCGAGCCGCTCCGCAAGAGCGGTGGTCGCAACAACAACGGACGCATCACCACGCGCCACATCGGCGGTGGCCACAAGCGCCATTACCGCTTGGTGGATTTCCACCGCAACCGCCACGAGGCTGCCAAAGTGATCGCCGTGGAGTATGATCCGAACCGTACCTGTCGCATCGCTTTGTTGCAGTATCAGGACGGCACGAAGAGCTACATCCTGGCTCCCGTCGGGCTCGGACCGGGCATGACTGTACAGAGCGGTGAAGGCGTCGCTCCAAAGGTGGGTAACGCAATGCCCCTCAAAAACGTGCCGCTGGGAACGGCCATCCACAACATCGAGATTCGTCCCGGTTCCGGAGGAAAGGTGGCTCGCTCGGCTGGGCAACAAGCCGTGCTTTCCAACCGCGATGGCGAGTATGCACTCGTGAAGATGCCCTCCGGCGAGGTGCGTCGCTTCCGTGTGGATTGCTACTGCACCATCGGTCAGGTGGGTAACACGCAGCACATGAATGAGTCTTCCGGTAAAGCCGGTCGTACCCGCTGGATGGGCATCCGCCCAACCGTGCGCGGTATGTGCATGAACCCGGTGGATCACCCCAATGGCGGTGGTGAAGGAAAGTCAAAATCCGGCGGTGGACGTCAGCACCTCAAATCTCCATGGGGTCACGTGAAGGGTCAGAAGACTCGTCGTATCCGCAAACCCAGCGATACCTTCATCGTGCAACGTCGTAAGAGCAAGTAATAGTAAAACTTAACCAATCAGAATACAATGGGACGTTCCCTCAAAAAAGGACCCTTCGTGAGCCAATCTCTCCTGGACAAAGTAGATGCCCAGCTGCAGAGTGGCGACCGCAAGCCGATTAAGACCTGGAGTCGTGCATCAATGGTGGTGCCGGATTTCGTGGGTCTCACCTTTCTGGTGCACGCCGGTAAAAACTTCGCCACCGTGTATGTGACGGAGAATATGGTGGGCCACAAGTTGGGTGAATTTGCCCCCACGCGCATTTTCAAGGCGCACGGTGGCATCGGTAAGAAATAACTTGTAGGATTCATAACTAACCCCATGGTCATTTTCCCCCAACGCGCATGCAGATCCTTGTTGCTCCTGGTCGGAGCGGCCGGCTTGGTGTGCGCTGCGGAGGCCGATCGTGGAACACAACACAAGATCTCTCAACTTGAGAAACAAGTGGCCACCCTGCGCGAGAGTTATGCGCTCGCGCGGGCTGATGCCGACCAGGCGAGAAAGCAGATGAGCGAGATTCGCGCCCGTCTGGAAGCTCTGGGCGGCGCTGCTCTCGGGGAGAGTGAGGAGCGCATCATCGATACCGCAGCGCAACTGGAGAGCACCCGTGCGGAGCTCGAAGCCCTGCGGAAGGCTGCCATGAATCTCGCCTCTGCCATCAATGCCTACATGAGCGTTGCTTTGGTGGAAGACGCTGCCGCTCGCCAGACCTTGGAGGCGGCTCTGCGTGAGCAAGAAGTAGCCCTGGGTATGCGTATGGCTCCGCAAGATGAACTTTCCGGTACGCCGGAGGAAGCTCAAGTTCTCAGCATCGATTCTGAGTCCGGGCTCATCGTCATCAATGCGGGGCGCGAGGCGCGCGTGCGCGTGGGCATGCCCATGGAAATATCCAGGGGCGATCAGGCCATTGCGCGCGCCATTGTCACCGATGTGCGCAAGAAGGTCTCCGGCCTCCTCGTGCAGCAGCACCTCAATCCCAATCTCTCCGTCAACGTTGGAGATCGTGTGTCTGTCACAACCAATCAGTAATACCACAACAATGGAAGTTAGAGCAATATGCAAAAATGCCCGCATCTCAGCTAAGAAGATGCGTGATGTAGCCGCGGCAGTGCAGGGTATGCCTGTCTCCAAGGCGATAGATGTGCTGAGCTACTCGCCCAAGAAAGGCGCCTACCTGATCAATAAAACGATCAAGTCCGCCGTAGCGAATGCAGAGAACAACAACGGTCTTGCAGCCGATGAGCTTGTGCTCAAGAGCGTGCAAGTGGACGAGGGGATGACCTTCCGGCGCACAATGCCTCGCGCTCGTGGCTCCGCAAATGTAATTCGTAAGCGCACGGCTCACATCACCGTGGTCGTGTCCAATGACGATCATTAATCACTCAGCACTCCAACCTTTTACACAATATGGGACAGAAAGTAAATCCTATCGGTTTTCGTCTTGCCGTGACGAAGGATTGGCGTTCCAAATGGTACGCCGTCGGCAAGGACTACGCCGCCAAGCTGCATGAGGATCTCAGAATCCGCAAGTACATCAGGGACTACACCGTGAAGGTGAACAGCGACCTGAAGGGCACGTCGCCCGCCATCTCGCGCATCACGATTGAGCGCGCTTGGAACAGCGTCCGAGTCACCATTTCCACCGCTCGCCCCGGCCTTGTCATCGGCCCCAAGGGTAAGTACATCGAAGAAATGACTGCTGAGCTCACTAAGCTCTGTGGGGGGGCTCAGGTGAAACTGGATATTCTCGAGATCCGCCAGCCGGAATTGGATGCTCAGTTAGTGGCAGAAAACATAGCGACCCAGCTGGAACGCCGCGTCTCCTTCCGGCGAGCCATGAAGCGTGCTGTGCAAGTGGCTATGGATTTTGGAGCCGATGGTATCCGCGTACGCTGCGCGGGACGCCTGGGCGGTGCGGACATCGCTCGCGCTGAGCAATACCGCGAGGGTAAAGTGCCGCTGCAGACGCTGCGCGCTCCTATCGACTACGGTTTTGCCGAGGCTCGGACTCTCTACGGGCTCATCGGCGTAAAATGCTGGATCAACAAGCGTCCGGATGCCGGTGGCGCCGCCGCAAACGGCCGATCGGGTTCCCGTGCCCCTCGCCCACGCCGCGAGCGTTCTGAAAACAATCGCCGCGATGCCTGATGTTCCCTTGAACCCCTAATGATAGAAAGGAAATCATAATATGCCTTTAATGCCAAAACGAGTGAAGGGTAATCTGCGCAAGATGCACCGCGGTAATCGCGGCGGCAACGCAACGAGCGGGGATTACGTGGCCTTCGGTGATTTCGGCCTTCAAGTGCTCACGCGCGGCTGGGTCACCAACAACCAGATCGAGGCCTGTCGTGTGGCCATCAACCGTTACCTGCGCCGTCGCGGACGTGTTTATATCCGCATCTTCCCGCAGAAATCCTTTACCAAGCGTCCGCCGGACACCCGTATGGGTAAGGGTAAAGGCGCTGTGGAAGGTTGGGTGGCTGTCTGCCGCCCCGGCAATATCATGTTTGAGGTCGGCGGTGTTACCGAGTCTGCTGCGAAAGAGGCCTTGCGCCTCGCTTCCAACAAGCTGGGTATCCGCACGCGTTTCGTCTATCGCCAGGGTGTGGAACCCCAAGCATAAACTTGTTAACTTTTAACCTGATCTCATTAATATGCCTGTCAAAAAAGCCAAAGACTTCCGCGGGATGAACGCCAAGGAGTTGGCCGCCCACATCCGCAGTCTCCGCAAGGAGCTTTTCGACCTGCGTCTCAAGCACGGTGCCGGATCTCTGGAGAACAACCAGAAGCTGCGCCTGCTGCGCAAGGAGCTTGCCTGCGCCCTCACAGTGCAGGGAGAAGGCGTCTCTGCCCCAGCAGCCGACGCTCAGGAAAACTAATCACCCCTAATGCAGAATTTATATCCTGATATGAGCGAAGAATCTACTACAACCAAACCCCAGGGACTGCGCAAGACCCGCGTGGGCGTTGTTGTCTCCACCAAGATGGCCAAAACCATTGTGGTGGAGTATGTGGCACGCGTCCCTCACCCGGTGTTCAAGAAGATCGTCAAGCGCAGCAAAAAGTACTATGCGCATGATGAGCAGGAGAGCGCCAAAGTTGGTGATACAGTCCGCATTCGTGAGACACGCCCGCTCTCCGCGCTCAAGCGCTGGGAGCTCGTGGAGATCATCAAACACTAAACGCAAGAAAGGAGTTCAACTATGCTTCAAATGGAATCTCTCGTGCAGGTGGCCGATAACACCGGAGCCCGCACTGCCAAGATGATCGGCGTCATCGGCAAAGCAACCGATCAGGCTCACATCGGCGACATCATCACTTGCCACATCCGTGAATCCATCCCCACCGCTGCGGTGAAGAAGGGTACAGTCGTAAAGGCTGTCGTGGTGCGCACTTCTGCCCCCATCCGTCGCGATGATGGCTCCGTGCTGCGTTTTGATTCGAACGCTGTCGTGTGCATTGACAAGGACAACAATCCGCGCGGCACTCGTATTTTCGGACCTGTCGCTCGTGAGCTCCGCGAAAAGGGCTTCATGAAGATTGTGTCTCTCGCCCCTGAGGTGCTCTGAGTCTTATACGAGGCCTTCTACTTTCTGCCCCGACGTTTCCTCTAGGACGTCGGGGCATTTTTTCCGGCACTTCCGTCCCGCGAAAAACGCTACCCTTCGACGATTCTGGAAAATACCACACCTGTCCCAATAAAATCTTCTCCAGACTCATTCAACCCATTTCTTCGCGAGCTATGCTCGCCGAATTTCCCGAATCGTACATCGTACATCGTACATCGTACATAGGCGCCGTCAGGCGCCATCGCCGCTTTCTAACCATGCCCGCGCACCGCCTTCAAAATTCCGCGTCGCTCCTGCTCGGCTTTCCGCGAGCTTTGCTCGCCGAATTTTGCAAATCGTAAATCGTAAATCGTAAATCGTAAATCGTAAATGAATTATCGTCAATGTTCATTGTATATATATTTCCCGGTGATGGAGTTTTTGCATGCAGCAATGTCGGCAGGGGTACCGCGGGCGATGATTTTCCCCCCTTGCTCACCGCCGCCGGGTCCCATGTCGATAATGTAGTCAGCGTTGCGGATGACATCTAGGTCGTGTTCAATGATAACGACGGTTGCCCCATGGGCAATGAGGGTACGGAATACCCGCAGCAGGCTCTCTACATCCAATGGGTGCAGTCCTATGGTGGGCTCATCGAACACGAAAAGTGTGTCTTCCTGGCCGCGTCCCATTTCACCGGCAAGTTTGAGCCGTTGTGCTTCACCACCGGAGAGTCCTGGCGTCTCTTCCCCCAGGGTTAGGTAACCCAAACCAAGGTCGTGCAACACCTGCAGTTTGCGTGCCACATGAGGTAAATCTGAACAGGCTTCCAGGGCTTCATCAATGCTCATATCCATCAGTTCGGGCAGGGTATTAGCTTGGCCGCCTTTTTTGGGCGTACGTCGGATTTTGTTGGCTTCCTTCGCGTATCGTGAGCCTCCGCAGTCTGGGCAGGGTATCTGTACGTCCGGTAAGAATTGGACATCCAGGTTGATGACGCCGGTGCCGTCGCAGGTGGAACAGCGAAGGCTCCCGGTATTGTACGAAAAATCGCCAGCCTTGTACGCGAGTTGCTTGGCAGCAGGAGTACGGGCAAAGGCTTTGCGCAGTTCGTCGTGCACATCCGCGTAGGTAGCCACAGTGGAGCGCACATTGATGCCGATGGGTGTGGCGTCAATCAACTTCACCTGTTCAATTCCTTCTGCGCTGATGCTATGCACGTGCTCCGGTAGTTTTTGTCCCTTCAACTTGGACTCCAGCGCGGGCACTAAACTCTCGAGAATCATGGTCGTTTTGCCGGATCCTGACACCCCGGTAATGACGCTCAAACGCCCCTTCGGGAAGTCCGCTTTCAGCGGCTTGACGGTATGAATGGCTCCGGTGGATAGGCTGATGCGCCCGAGTTCAAACATTTTTTTGAGGGGCGGGGGAGTGCTGATGCAGATGCTCTGCTTGCCGGTGAGAAAGGGAGCAATGAGCGAGTGAGAATCGCGCATGACCTGTTTGAGCGGCCCTTGCGCTATGATATGTCCGCCTCCGGATCCTGCTCCAGGCCCAAGTTCAATGAGCCAGTCCGCCTCTCGTAGTATTTGTGTGTCGTGATCCACAAGTACGACCGTGTTGCCATCTGCCATCAAATCGCGCATCACTCCGGTGAGTCCCTCGATGTTGGAAGGGTGCAGACCGATGGAGGGCTCATCAAGTACATAAAGCACGCCTGTGGTGCGGTTGCGCACGGCCCGCGCCAGCTGCATGCGCTGCCGTTCGCCGGTTGAGAGTGTAGAGGCTGCGCGATCCGGGGACAAATACGAGAGTCCCAGATCCATAAGTCGCTTTGATACACTGTGAAAGGAGGCGCATATGCTCTCCGCCATCGGTCGCATCTCGCGCGGCAGTGAGGCCGGCACACCCTGTACCCATCCGTCAAGCTCAGCCAGCGGGTACGTGCACACTTCCGCCAGAGAAATGTCGCGCAGTCTCGGGGCTCGCGCGCGGTCACTCAGCCGCGTCCCACTGCACTCCGGGCATACATCTCGACGCAGGAATTTTTCTACACGCTTCATCCCCTTTTCATCCTTCACCTTGGAGAGGGCGTTTTCGACGGTGTAGGTGGCGTTAAAATAGGTAAAATCCATATCTCCGGCGGCTCCGCTTGTCATGTTCTGGTAGATGATGTTTTTCTTTACCGCAGGACCGTGAAAAACGATATCGCGCTCCTTCTTGCTGAGCTTGCAGAAGGGCACATTCGTCCGCACACCCATCTCGCGCGCAATATCCTTCATCAGTGACCACATGAGCGTTTGCCACGGCGCTACGGCACCTTCATCAATCGAGAGCGATTCATCGGGCACCAGCGTGCTCTCATCCACGGTGAGCACAATTCCTGTGCCATCGCAACGCTTGCACGCGCCTTGGCTGTTGAAGGCCAGCTCCTCTGCCCCGGGTGCCATAAAATGCTCCCCGCATTCCGGACACACCAGTTCCTGATCCGCCGCTACATGCAACGAGGGCGGTACATAGTGACCTCGCGGGCAACGGTGACTCGCCAGGCGCGAGAACATGAGCCGCAGCACGTTGAGTAATTCGGTGCCCGTGCCGAAGGTGCTGCGGATGCCCGGCACTCCTGGCCTCTGCCGCAGTGCCAAGGCTGCCGGCACATACAGCACTTCATCGACCTGCGCCTTTTCTGCCTGCGTCATGCGGCGCCGCGTGTAGGTGGACAGCGATTCCAGATACCGTCGTGAGCCCTCCGAATACAAAATCCCCAACGCCAGTGATGATTTGCCTGATCCTGAAACCCCCGCAATTCCCACTACCTTGTGCAGAGGCACATCCACATCAATGTTTTTTAGGTTGTGCACCCTCCCGCCCCGCACTTGTATCTTCTCCGGTTGTTTTCCCGTTTGATCCTTGCTCATTCCCCCATTAAAGCACGTTTCTTTAATTTATCCAGCTCAAAGATCCAGGGCAAACGCATTAGAAAATGCGTTTGCCTATGTACGAGGTACGATGTACGATGACTCACTGGCACCACCCTGCCAGTGAGCCCTTCGGGCAAAAGCTGCGCTTTTGTCCAAACTGCCTTACGCCGTCGGCAGTTTTGTACGATTTGTTAATAATGTGCGCGTTGCGCAGATTTTTTCGGATCATTAATGTATGCTGAAATCCCTTTGGAGCCATCATCATGATGATCTCTTGTTGTCATGATTTTTGATGCGTATAAAGAGAGATATCAGTCAATAAGAGCATTTTCTCTGTTGATGACCTTCTCTCAAATGCGTTTGCCCTGGCTCAAAGATCAGAGGAACTGGCAAGGTGGTGCCAGTGAGTTAACGTACATAGGCGCCGCTAGGCGCCTCCAAGCGCCCCGTCCCTTTCTAATCACGTCCGCGCACCGCCTTCAAAATTCCGCGTCGCTCCTGCTCGGCTTCCCGCGAGCTTCGCTCGCCGAATTTTGCAAATCGTAAATCGTAAATCGTAAATCGTAAATGAATTATCGTAAATGGTCAGGCTTTTTCTTGAGCCGGATGTGGTTTGCTTGGCCTGCCTCGACCTCAGAAACGGATTTTTTCTTGGGGGGATGTGAATTTATGCTTGCAAGAATGCCGCGCCGATGTATAATCTCCCCACCTTGTAAGGTCGATTTGCCGCAGCCACGAAAAATCAACCCAAACACAAGTCACACTATTATGAGCGAAATTAATGTCAGCGACTTCAAGACGGACGAGAAGGACACCGGATCCACCGGGTTCCAAGTGGCCGTGTTGACGAAACGAATCGCCCACCTGACCGAACACCTGACCGAGCATAAGCATGACCATGCGTCGCGGCGCGGGCTGCTGATGATGGTAGCCAGGCGGCGTAAACTGCTGGATTATGCCAAGCGCACCAATCCGGAGCTCTACCGCAGCTTGTTGGAGCGGCTCTCGCTTCGTCGGTGATGTCGCTTTCGACAATCCGTTTTTCAACCGTCGCAGGTTTTCCTCGCGGCGGTTTTTTCTGCTCTTGACATCACGAACTTTTTCGGCTATAGTGCGCGGGCTGTGAAAAAGCGACTGCGCAAGAAATACCACATCGGGGAGTATGTTGAGCTGGGATTTTACATCCGATTCCGGTATCAGGGGGGAGATGTGTATTCACAGGATGGACTCCGTATGCTCAGTGAGTTGGATGCCGATTGCCTCTGCAAATTAGGATTGAGCTGCACGCTGCTCGGACAGGAAAAAGGGGTGTGCACGCTGGTGGCTCATGATGCTCACGAGCTCAAAACCACCGGGCAGCAACTTGAGGCAGTGCGTGCGTGGTTGCTGGAACGCAGTGATTTAGAGGAGGTTCATGTCAGCGATCTGTTGGATCTGTGGCATGATACGTGCGAATAAAATACGACAACACCCATGAACGAACAAGACACACCAAAGCCTATTTTCAGCAGGGGGCTCAAAGGCATTGTGGCCAATGAGACAAGATTGAGTGATGTGCGTGGCGAAGAAGGCCGCTTGCTTTACTGTGGGTACGATATAGAGGACTTGGTCGATTTGTGTTCGTTCGTGGAGGTGATATACCTGCTGCTTAACAAACGCCTCCCCAATCGTAGCGAGTTGGAGGGACTTCGCCAGCGGTTGCGTATGGATCGCGAGCTTCCTCAGCCTATTCTCGATTTCTTTAAGACGGCTACTAAAACGGCGAGACCAATGAGCGCTCTTCGTACAGCGGTATCAATGCTCGGTATGTACGACGACCGCACAAAGGATCCCACGCAGATGAAGGAAATCGGTCTCTCCCTCATTGCGAAGCTGCCTGTCATGGCAGCCTACTACTACCGCACGTGTCAGGGGTTGGAGCTGCCGCCCATCCGCACGGATTTGGATGAAGCTGCTCATTTTCTGTGGTTGCTCAAGGGAGAGGAGCCGGATGCGAGTGAGGCGCATATCATGGATGTGGCTTATATCCTGCACGCTGACCACGGTATGAATGCGTCCACGTTTTCTTCGCGGGTCACCGCGTCCACTCTCTCGGATATGTATTCCTGCATCACTTCAGCTATCGGTACACTGAAGGGTCCGCTGCATGGAGGCGCGAATGAGGCCGTTATTGAGATGCTCAAGGAGATCGGCAGTGAGGATAATGTGGAGGCCTACGTGAATGCCAAACTTGCCCGACACGAGAAAATTTTCGGCATCGGACACCGCGTGTATAAAACGCTTGACCCCCGAGCCCCACAGCTGCGTCGCATTGCTATCCGCCTGACTCAGACCATTGGTGAGCCCAAATGGATTCGTATGAGCGATATGATTGCCAAAATCCTTCGCGATCGCAAAAACCTCAATGCCAACGTGGATTTTTATTCCGCCACGGTCTACTACAGCTTGGGCATTCCCACACGCATGTTCACCACGGTTTTTGCTATTGCTCGTGTGGCCGGCTGGGTAGCGCAGATCCTTGAACAGCTCGAAGACAATACCCTCTTTCGTCCGCTGTCCAACTACGTGGGTCCCAAGGAGCCGCTCCTCGTTCCCATCCTCGATATGCGCTAATCTTTTTAGTCCTTGATGTGCACATCCCCGCGGAGGATCGTTCCTGGCTCAAAGTGCCAGGGAATGTCGATGGTAAGGTGCTTTACATGCTTGAGTGACGGCGCTCCGAGTGCATCAAGCGAATCTACCATTTTGTAGGATGGGTGATTCAGGCTGATGACGGGCGCTGTGCCGTGGCATTCCGGCGCCAACTGCATGCGCCCGGTGTCGTCAATTTCCACCGCGTCCGAACGCAGCAGAAGAAGGTCTGAGGTCGTTTTTACCGGGAAAAATCGTGTGCGAGGCACATTCACCGCGCGTGCACCCGAAAAACACTGAATCGCCGCCCCCATCGCCGTTTCTAGTTGATAGACCGGGGCAGATTGTGGGTCGCGCGGGTCCGCGGTTTTTGCATTGCAGATGATGGGCAAGGGTACCACTCCGTCGTGTTGCCGCATATAGTCGTACAGTGCATCCAGGCGAATCCATAGGTTGTTTGTATTGAAAAAGCGGTGGCGTGAGATGTCTTGGAAGCTCGTGATGTCCTGTTCGGCGCACTGTGCCACCTCACGCAGGATAAGCTGTTCGTCTGCCTTTCGCACCGCTAAGTGGCCGCCTTTCTTATCGGCCTCAGTGCGCTCTGTTACCTCCATCACAAAAGGCGCGCCACTCTGTGCAAACCAACGCAGAAAGCGTCCATCCGGCTGCGCTCCCAAATTGTCCGAGTTCGATACAAATGCGTAACGGATGCCGCGTTGCAGGAGTTTTTCCAGTCCCTCATTGCCAGCCAACGCCGCGTACAAATCCCCGTGCCCGGGCGGGCACCATTCCATCTCTTCGTGCCCGGGGAGCATCACCGGTTCCAGCGTGTCGCGTAGCAGTTTGGGCACCTTGTTCTGCATCAGCTCGACGTCTTTCACATGCTTAAAGAGTCCCGCGCTTGCATAACGCTGCAGGTGTTGCAGGGTATCTGCAGATGTAGAAAAAGAGTTCATGAGCAGCAGCTGCACGGTGCACCCCGCTTCCCGTTGTAGTGTGAGCGCTTGCCGCACGATGAGATCCAGAAAGTTGACGCCTGGCTTGATGGACAGCAGGCTCTTTGCCTTTTGCAGCCCCATGCTCGTTCCCAGCCCTCCATTCAGTTTGATGATGACCATCTTCCGTAGTAATTCTGCGTCAGCCGGTTCTGTACTTTCCACTAATTCTTCCCAGTTTGGCAGCTCCGGCACCGGCTGGATCTCATCCTCACTGATCGTCATTTTTTGTCCGCTGCGCAGCTCCGTCACACCGTGCAGCATCGCACGTATGGCGGCTTCCGACAGTCCTTCCTTCTGCATTTTCTCGCGGATCAGTTCATCGCTTTTCATAACGCCGCCATTCTAACGCAGATCGGCTTTCTCAGCAAGAGTATTCCGCCAAGGCAAACGCATTCGAAAATGCGTTTGCCATGTACGATTGAGGAATTCGCGCGTCGCGCGGGAAATTGGTCAAGCTTTCTTGGGACGGATGTGAAATCGTACATAATCCATTTTTTCCTTTCCAATGCGTGGAATAAACCTTATAATTCCAGCATGAGTGAAGAGCGGCATGAAAAAGGAAGCATACCAAGAAAAAAATGGATTAGGCTCATTGCGTTGCTGGGAGGCTTGGCGCTGGTGGTAGCCGCTGTGGGAATCTATTTTGTGTCCGGTGGGGATGAGCCGAGCCCAAGTGCCACAAATGTGTCGGGTAAGGCCAAAACGGTCAAAAAAGCGAAGAGGACAAAAAAAGAGCGAAAGAAGAAGAGCCGGGAGCAACAGCTGCAAACGGATGATGAATCCGTACCAACCCCTCCGACGGATGAGGTTCCCCCGGCGGATGAAGCCCCTTCGGCAGAAGAAACGCCTCCGGCAGATGAGGCTCCTCCGGCAGATGAAACGCCTCAGCCCGTCGTTGGAGAAGAGGAGCAGCCTTCGCCTTCTCCCACGGATGAAAAGCCTGTTGCCGGTGATGAACCCGTTTCAAACGGCGAACAGGCTGTTGAAGACACTGCGGAGCCAACCGGGGAGACGGAGCCGGTCGAAGGGACGACAGAAGCAGTGGAGGAGGAGCCATCCACCGACCAGTCAGCAGCTGAGGAATCGACGTCTTCTGAGGACACAGGTAACAGCGATGGGGTGGAGCCTCCGGCAGAGCCGACGCCGAAAGAGGCTCCCGTCGCTTCCCCGGATTTCCCGGAAAAGCTTTTGTTGTATGGTGGAGGATCGGAGACAGTGGAGCAACGTGAGATTTGGCAGCGGTGGATGGAGCGCATGATTAGTGACGCGAAGGCGAGTGAACTCGTTCCGATGCTCGAGGCGAGGGTGCGCGAGATTGCCCCGAAACTCATCACCGGAGAGCGTCTCAACTACGCGTCCTATAAGAACTCGCGATTGCTGATGAACGCCGTGGAACTGTGTTATATGGCGAAACTCGTGGGGGCGGAGAGATTGGATTCGTTCATGAAGGTGCGCGGGGAAGCCTCCAGGACCTCGCCAAAGGAATTTATGCAGTGGCTGCTCACGGATCGGTCGCGTCCATTGCACCGGCTGCTCCACGCGTTTGCCTTCAACTCGGGGAAAGCGGAGGAGTTTCCTCGCACGCTCAAGGTGTTTTACGTGTTGTGGGAGCGAGCGTCTGAGCGGGAGCGGGTACGCTACATGAACCTGGCGATAGCATGCTCGCTCGTGCGTTCAGAGGTGGCGCACGGTCGTGGAATGCTCAGAATGCCCGATGAACATCTCCTGGATATCCCTGAGTTATACGATTACTACCGTACCCAGGATGTGGCGAATATGCTGCTGACCAATATCTGGAAGCTGGGCGTGACGGAGCTGCTGCACGTGGTGGATGTGCGCTTGCCGATGTCGGAATTCGAGTGGGTGAAGAAGAAACTGGATTACCAACGGCAAAATTGGGGGGCGACCTATTCGAGCATTGAATATATCATGGAGCGTGCGACACAAAAGGTGGATCCCTACAAATTATACACTTTTGAGGAGATTAAAGAGGAGGGCGGCGTTTGCCGCGATCGAGCCTATTTTTGCGCCGCGTCTGCCAAAACACGTGGGTTGCCTGCCGTTATCATCACAGGCGACGGCGAACGCGGCCCCCATGCTTGGGTTGCGCTCTACACTTCCGATAAGGGAGGATGGACCATCACCGGGTCGTATGGCTACAAGACCGGGCGATTTGAAGACCCATGCTCCGGTCTGATGCTGCACGAATCTGTGCTGCTGGATAAAGACCCGAAACTGACGCCTGAGAAACAGGAACCGGCCGGGGATTGCATGGTGCTCTCAGATTATCTATGCCTTCTTGACAGTAAACAGGAGGCTTTGGGGTGTGCGCGATACGTGACTCTGGCCTTCCCGCAGCTCACTTCCTCATGGCAGAATTATGTAAAGGTCATGGAAAAATGCGGTAGCAAGCTGGTGTCCACAAACGCGTGGCTTCGCTTGTATCTGGAGTTGGGACACCAGAGCAAAAAAAACATGGAGCTGATGGATTTGGCGCAGTACGTGCAGGCGAATCATGTGATGGAGGGAAAGAGAGACAATGTGAAGATGAATGCGCTGAAGCAGAGCTCGCGCAAGCTGGGCGAACTGATACAAGCCGGTCGTACGGACTTGGCGATTGAAAGCATGGAGCGACAGACGAAGATCTACGCCGATCGCTGTGATTACCGCGGGCTCGCCTCCTTCTTTAAGAGCGCTTTCAAGGATTACGGTTCGCTTTCCTACACCTTCGGCGAGATGCTTGACCTCTACATACGCATGCTGGAGATTTGCACGGAAAAGCTCGAGGGCGATCAGGAAACCGATGATAAGGCAAAAAAGAACACGATCCGCACCATGTGGCGCACTTGCGCAAAGGAGGCCGAAAGTACCTTCTCCAAGATGGCCTTCAGTAAAAACGACTTCTTTGTGATCCAGAAGGATGCAGATATCATGCACAATATTGCAGAGTGTTGGCGTCTCGGCGGTGATGACAAGCGTGCTCAGCGACTGGAAATGAACGCTGAGCAACGCCTTCAGGAAAGCCGAATGAGAAGCGTCGATAAAAAAATTGAACAGGAAAAAGATGAAAAGCAGAAAGATGAAAATCGACGATAGCCCCACACGTATCCCAACAAAATTTCTCCGATCTCATTCAACCCATTTCTCATGCGTTTATGATCCCAAAACAATCTGCGCAACGCGCGCTCACTTCCCAAATCGTAAATCGTAAATCGTAAATGTTTTTTCGCTCCATTCACGTATGAGGAAACGACGCATCAGAAAGCTCGGCAAACGGAAAAAAACACGGAGTTTGCTTCCCGTGCTGATCGGGGGCGCTTTGCTGGCGGTCGGTGGGTTAGTTGGCGGGCTGAATTATGTGCTGCGCCAAATCGTGGAGGAAGAGCCGCAGACGTCTGAGGTCTCGGAAACAAAGACGGATGAGATGGATCACAATTCCGTAAATCAGACGCAACCATCTGATCAAGAGGATGTAGAAGAGGACGAGAGTGAAACGTCTGATGAGCAGCCGGACGATCAGAAAACGGGAGAGGAACCGTCCCCCTCGCCGCCGTCCGACACACCGGATCAGCAGGACACAACGGAGGATACCGTTCCTGCTCCGACCAAGGAAGAAACGCTCGAGCCGGCGGAGGACGAGAATTCCGTCTCCCATGTGGAGAAGGATACCCCCGAGCCCCCGAAGCCCGTCGAGCGGCACCATGTGTACACGGAGGAGCTCAACCTGATCAAGGGAGGCGGAAACCCGGCGGTGCAGGCTTTGTGGACAACATGGATCGAGCGCATGCTTGACCGCGGGGAAGTGAGTGTGCTGGCGCCCATTTTGGAGGAGAAGATACGCGAGGCGATGCCCAGGATGATGACCGACCAGCGATTGATTTACACGTCGTACAGGAATGCAAAGCTCTTGATGGAGGCCGTGGAGCTGTGCTACATGGCGCGTATGGTGGGGGCGGAGAGATTGGATCATTTTGTCAAACCCGGAAGACGGCGCGGGGAACGTGGGAAAAATTCTCCGGATCAATTTGTACGGTGGTTGCTTCTGGATAAATCGAAGCCGCTGCACCGTCTGCTGCATGCTTTCGCGGAAAATAACGGCAAAGAAGAGGATTTCCCTCGTGTCCTCAAAACGTTCTATGAGTTGTGGAAGAACGCAGATGATAAAAAGCGCGTGCGGTACATGAACCTGGCTGCGGCTTGTGCTTTGCTGCGCGAAGATGTGGTGAATTCCCCCGGAAGATTGCGTGATATTGACGAACCTCTGATGAGTCTCCAGGAAATTTTCGACTACTTTTGTCAACAGGATGCCATCAATGCTCTGCGGACAGATATTAAAAAAATCAGCATTTCGGATTTAATGTACTTGGTCGATATGCGCTTGCCTCTTTCTGAGGTGCAATGGACCAAGAAGAATCTCAAATACAAACGTTCGGAATGGGGGCAGGCGTATGGTCATATCAAGTATTTGATGAAGCGCGCGACCATGGGGCTGGATCCTTACGATCACTACACCTTTGAGGAAATTGAAAACGAGGGAGGTATTTGTGCTGATCAGTCCTATTTCTGTGCTAACACCGCCAAGTGTCTGGGTATACCGTCGGTCATCTTTGTCGGGGATGGTGATCGTGGACCGCATGCATGGGTCGGGCTGTTGACAGCTGACAGGACGTGGACCTCGGCGGGGTCAATAGGATACAGCTCCGGGCGTTACAAGAATCCATGTTCCGGGGTGGACATGCACGAGTCCGTGTTGTTGGGGCAGGATACGAAGCTGCCTCCGGATAAGATGGAAATAGCCGGCAACTGCATGCTGTTGGCGTACTACTTGAACATGTGCGGTTTCGCCTCGCAAGCGGTGAATAGCGCACGTTACGTGACTACGATGTTCCCGCAGCTTACTCCCGGCTGGATCAATTTGGTGGATGTGATGGAGCGCTGCAATCAGGAGGAGATTAACCGCGTGACGTGGCAGCGCTTGTTTATTGCCCTCACCAAGCAAGGCAAAAAGAACCCGGAGTTGCTTGACTTGGCTCAGCAGGTGCAAAACGACCATCTGATAGAAGGCAAGAGGCAAAATGTGCGCATGTACGAGCTGAAAAAAAGCAGCAAAAGGGTGGGAGAGTTGGTGAAAGAGGGGCGCCTGGATCTGATGCGGGATATGCTGAAGCGGCAGGTGGATATCTTTGTGAAGGAGGAGGATTATGGTGACATGGCGACATTCTTTAAGAGATACATGCGTGATTACGTCAACAATGCTGACGTGTTTGATCAGCTGCTGCAGCTCTACATGAGCTCACTGGATGCCTGCGAGAAGAAAATTCGCGATAAGGAGGATCTCGACCAGAAACACAAGGATCAGGCCGTGAACAATATATGGCGTACATGCGCTAAAGATGCTGCGGGGTTTTTCTCAAAGGCCGCGTTCGGATCTGATGACTTTTTTGCGGTTAAAAAGGAGGCCGGTGTGATGAACCGTATCGCTGAATGTTGGCGTCGTGCCGGTGATGATAAACGAGCTGTTCGCCTGGAAAAAGTGGCTTATAAAACGCTCGAAGAAGCCCGCGAACGCGCTTCAAAAGATTAAAAAGCCGCCCCCTCCTAATCACGCCCGATCACGGCTTCATCACATCCTGTCCGCATCTGCCCCGCCTCCCCGCGCCGCAGGCGCGCGAATTCCTCAAATCGTACATCGTACATCGTAAATCGTACATAGGCAAACGCATTTTCTAATGCGTTTGCCCTGAGGCAGCGTTTAGTCGCCTTGACTCCCATCCCGAGATAAGATACAATGGTCACAGTCATGCGAGTAACAGAACTGAGATTGAAAAATTTCCGTGGCTATGCCAATTTGCATTGCAAATTTGATCCGAAGCTGTACGTACTTGCCGGACCCAATGGGGCGGGTAAATCTACGATTCTCGATGCGCTGAGCATCATGCTCTCCCATGCTGTGGCACGCATGCGTCGTGAAGGTGGGCAAGGAAATGCAATTCGGCAGGAGGATGTCATGCTTAATTGTTCGGAAGCAACCATTTCGCTCACTTTCAGCGATCAAAATCGAGAAACGCGATATAAGCTGGCAGGGACAAAGATTGGTCGAGAACGGATGGAAAGAAGTGACTTCGAAGAGCTGAACGCTTGGGCAAAATCATACCGGCAGGCTCGCACGGAACAGACACCTGTCCGTTACCCGATTATTGCCTACTATGGAGTTAACCGCGCTGTTCTTGACATTCCGAGGCGAGTTCGTTCGACCGAGAGTGGAGAGCAATTGGGCGGGTATGATGATGCGCTGAGCGGTCACGGCAATTTTCGTCAGTTCTTCGCATGGTTCCGCGATCAGGAGGACTATGAAAACGAGAGGGGCAAACACAACGACCCCATGCTTTCGGCTGTACGCTCTGCTATTGGGAGGATGCTTCCAGGATATACCGATATTCATATTCGCCGCCGTCCGGCACCGCAGGCGATGTGCGCAAAAAAGGACGGTAAGGAGTTTGAATTATCCCAGCTTTCTGACGGCGAAAAGTGCTATCTGGCTCTCATAGGTGATATTGCTTGCCGAATGGCTCGTCTTTCTGATGGTTTAAATCTTTCGCGGAGTGATATTTTGAACACGCCCGGTGTGGTACTCATTGATGAACTTGACCTACATCTCCACCCAAAATGGCAGCGCGATGCCATCCGCCGCCTCCCCGCAGTCTTTCCCGAAGTTCAGTTCATCATTACAACCCATTCGCCGCAAATGCTAAGTGAACTTCCTTCTGAGTGTGTCGGCTTACTCGCTCCGGAGTTCACTTCCCCTAAGAATCCAAACTGCACCATTGGCCTCACCAGCAGCGAGATCTTACGTCTCAATATGGATTATTCACCCGAACGCGACCACATCCGTCCCTAGAAGAAGCACCCCCGATAGGTCGGTAACGGCTCATCATGCAGCACAATCCATTGGATATTTACGATTTACGATTTACAACACGCACGACGGCTGTAAGTGCGTATGAACAGCGCGCATGCGATGCCCAAAGGGTGAAAACTGACGACGGCTGTAAGTCAGTTTGGCCAAAAGCATTAGCTTTTGCCCCGTAGGGGTGAGGAGTCGTGGGGCGACTCCGAAGCAACAGTCGTGGGGCGGCGGTGAGTCAACTTTAGCCAAGCCGGTGACGCAGCTTTGCATAATCTAGCACCTTTCGAACCAACCACCCGACATGCTCCACCCTCCCCCTCCGCTCCTGCTTCGCAAAGTTCCGCGAGCCGGAGGCTCGCCAAATTTCTAAATCGTAAATCGTAAATCGTAAATCGTAAATGGCAGACGCATTTTTTAATGCGTCTGCCCTGCCTAATCCCGCATCTGGTATAAATGTTGAGGAGAAGATTGGTTACGAGCGTGACGGCACCATGATAGTGCCTCAGGAATGGGATATCGAAATTAACAAGATTTTAAATCTAAATGCTCCTGTTCTTATCTTGAATCGAAAGAACGCATGGGAGGCTTTCATCAAAGTGTACCCAAAATTGCGGGAAACTTTCTCCGATCAGGAGATCATCGACAAACTTTCTTCACAACATCCAGCAACTCCCTTTTTAGGTATACTGCTGTATTTTCTGAGGGTAAAAAAGCTTTATAACGAGGAGTCCAAAACATCCGGGAAGGTTTGACCCCGCCGCCCCCTCTCCGCCAAATTCGCGCCGCTAGGCGCACGAGCTTTGCTACGTCATAGGCGGCGTCAGGCGCCATTGCCGCTTTGTAACTATGCCCGTGCATGGCTTCATGCATACGCGTCGCTCCAAAGCTTGCCTCAAGCTCGCTTCACGAGCTTTTGCCTCTGCGGGGCAGACCTTTCGTATAACCCGCGCCTCTGGCGCGCTATATGAGCAAGATGAGCAAGATGAGCAAGATGAGCAAGATGAGCAAGATGAGCAAGATGAGCAAGATGAGCAAGATGAG
>CANPYO010000006.1 GCA_947588645.1 uncultured Akkermansia sp.
CTCTCTGCCGAGGAAGCAAACTACGCGTTTGCCCAACTTATGGACGGGCAGCTTACGCCCTCACAATCCGGTGCGTTTTTACTCACGCTGCGCGCCAAGGGGGAGACTGCCGAGGAAATGCACGCTGCGGTGCAAAATGCTTTACAGCGCGCATGCCTTGTGGATGGGGTGGAGGGTGATTATGCGGACGTGGTGGGTACCGGTGGCGATGGCAAGCACAGCTTCAACTGCTCCACCGCTACAGCACTCACGCTCGCCGGCATGGGCTATCGCATCGTGAAGCACGGGAACCGCGCTGCTTCATCCTCCAGTGGTGCCGGCGACGTGCTGGAGCAACTCGGTTACCCTCTCGACCTCGATCCGGCGGGCATTCGCGAGTCGCTTGCCTCGTGCAACTTTGCCTTTGCCTTTGCGCCGCATTTCCATCCATGCTTCAAGCATGTGGGCCCCATACGGCGTGAGCTGGGCGTGCGTACACTTTTCAATTTGCTCGGTCCACTGATCAATCCGAGTCGTCCGCCGCTGATGATGCTGGGTGTAGCGGCTCCCAAGTTTGTGCCGCTGGTGGCACATACGCTGGCGGTCAGCGGCAGTTATAAACGGGCGTACGTTTTCTGCGGCGCGCAGGGGTATGATGAACTTACGCTTTTCGGTCCCGCCACGGCTTGTATGGTGCAGGGCGATCGTGTGGAGGAAGTGACGCTTGACCCACGAGAATGGGGATTCACGACACCGCCGTCTTCTCCGGATGAGTTGCGAGTGGAAACGAAGGAAGAAGCAGCTGCGGCGCTTCGTGCCATTCTCACCGGGCAGGGACCGCAGGCGATGATGGATATGGTCGCTTTCAATGTGGCGCTCGGGATTCGCATGTTCGAGTCGGGACTTGATGAGCGAGAATGCTTTCAGCGTGCACGCGAAGCTTTGGCTTCCGGTGTGGGCATGAAAGTGGTAAAATCGTGGGGAAAAGTATCATGAATCTGCAACGTTTCATCGATGCCAAGCAGATGGAGCTGCAAGCTCTGCGCGCTCACATGCCGCAGCCGCTTGTCGCCCCGCGTCCGGATTTTTGCGCTGCCCTACGTTCGCCGCTTCCCGCCGGACATGTTCTGCGGGTGATTGCGGAGTACAAGCGCAGCTCGCCCTCTGCGGGGGTGATCAATGACCGAGTGACGCCGCAGCAGATGGCGTCTGCCTACGCTGCAGGTGGAGCTACGTGCATGAGCGTACTCACCGAGCGAGCCTATTTTCACGGCGGAGTGGAGGACTTGGAGGCGGCGCATGCAGCCGGACTTCCCCTGCTGCGAAAGGATTTTATTTTTGACGAATTGCAAGTGCGAGCGACTTTGGCCACTCCTGCAAGCGCGTTGCTTCTGATCGTTGCGCTGACGCCGGATGCTGGCAAACTGCGCGGTTTGAGGGAATTGGCAGAGCAGCATGGCATCCACGCCGTGGTTGAAATTTTTTCTGAACAGGAGCTTGCTATAGCGCGCCAGAGTGGCGCTCGCATCATTCAGGTCAACGCGCGTAACCTTGAAACGTTCTCCACAGACCGTACGGCGGGTCTGCATTTGGCTTCACTGCGCGCACCGGAAGAAATATGGATAGCCGCAAGCGCCATGAGCGAGCGTAGTCACCTGCAAGATGCCGCCGCCGCCGGGTACGATGCTGCGCTGGTCGGCACGGCTCTCATGACTTCCCCCGATCCGCAACAAACATTACACCAACTCCTCCATGAATAAGAAACTCCCTTTCATCAAAGTGTGCGGGCAGACGCATGCCGGCACCGTGGATGCTTCGCTCGCCTTGGGAGCGCGCTATGTCGGTTTTATTTTTCATCGCAGCAGCCCGCGTAGCATCACGGCAGAGCGCGCGGCTGCCATCCACACCCGCTTTGCCTCGCGTGTGGGCGTTTTTGTACGTCAACAGGCGGAAGAGATTGTGCGTATCATGCAAATTGCCCATCTCGATTATGCTCAACTGCACGGCGCGCAGACCAGGGAGGACGCCGAAAAAGTTGGAGTAGATCGAGTCATCCGCACTATCTGGCCAGAACATTGTGAAAGCGTGACTGCTCTGCAAAAGGAGCTGGACGATTGGGCTCCCTTTTGCACGATGTACCTGTTGGATGCCGGGAGAGATGTCGGTTCCGGCGGTACGGGAAGGTCGCTTGATGTGGAGCAGTTTACGCATGTAAACTTTCCGCACCCATGGATTCTTGCCGGGGGAATCAACGCCCAAAACATCCCGCAACTTCTTGCTCACTGTTCACCGGATGGCATTGATTTGAACTCCGGTGTTGAGCTTGCTCCGGGGCTGAAAGATCCCGTGAGGCTGCTTGCCGCTATCCATGCGTGCAGGACGATGTCCAGGCAAGATTGAGGGGGCTCATTGCCAGAGTTTGAAGAACAAAGCCATGAACAGCGAACATTTCAAGACAATTTGCGAGCGTTGGCGGAGTTTTGCAGGGAGGCACCCGCACGTCGCCAGGTATGCTGGAAAATTGGCGAATTACGCGCAAAATGGAATCATGCGCGACTCGGAGGCGGTAGAGTTTAATGTACGTTTCACGGGGCGCATGCCGCGGCAGACATTCTGGCTCACGATCATCGGACTCGCGTTGATGGCATTGGCGGCTCTGGTCGCGGTGCGCATAACGTTATGGGTGGGCGTCCAGCTATTGAACATCGTGGAATTGATGGTGGGAGGGTTGCTCGAAGATTTGCTGAAGTTCGTCCTGCATGGTTTTCGAGTGGCATGTGTGAGCATCGGGTACACCTTACTTTATCTTTTTATCGCGTGGCTGTTGATTGTGGCTGTGAGTGCAGCCGTTCGCAGAATGCATGATATTGGCAAATCGGGATGGTATGCGCTCATTGCCTTCATTCCGGGCATCGGATTACTTATTTTCGCGATGATGTGCTGCATCGAGAGTGTGAAGGACGATGAAGGTGACGCCATCGGTGATGATGAAGAGCCGTCAGATGACGAAGAACCAGTCAACGTGTTTTCTCATCCCGAGAACCCCACACCGCAACAGTCTGTTTCTTGTTCGCTCTGCCACGGAGAAGGAAAGCTACCGAACGGATTTCCATGCCCCCAGTGCGGTGGCAGTGGAAAGGCATGACACGTGGAGACTTCCCGAAAGGTATCGTCTTTACTTTTCCCGTGGGAGAAGGAGGTCGGAAGCCCACTTTTTTGCGGCGGAAGTGATGCTGCCCGCCACATCAGCATGCTGTACCGCGAAGCGTGGGGTGAACCAGGGAAAATAGCGCACCAGGTCATGGAATACTTGCACTTCGCCATCGCAAGTGCCGTGTCCGGAGCCTATGCCGATGGTAATGATAGAAGATGAGGCCGTGAGCTGCGCGGCTACTTCTGTCCGCGTGCATTCGATGACCACGGAAAAGGCGCCGGCTCGGGTGACAGCTTGTAGGTCGGCCGTGAGGGCAGCAACCTCTGCGTCTGACTTGCCACGCATGCGGTAGCCGCCGTCTTCCTTGATGTGTTGAGGCAGCAGACCGATATGTGCTTGCACGGGAATACCGGCCTGCACCAGGGCATGAATCATGGGTTCCACCGTGCAGCCACCTTCCAGCTTGACGGCTTCGGCTCCCGCGTCAATGAGTGCGCGTGCGCTTTCTAAGGCTTGTTCCAGCGTGTCGTATGTGTGGATGGGCATATCGCTCACGAGCAGGGCATTGGTTTTCGCACGAGATACGGCCGCAGTGTGATGCACCATGTGCTGCAGGGTCACACTTGTCGTGTCCGGGAAGCCCAGCACCATCATCCCCAGAGAATCGCCCACCAGCAGTATGTCCACACCTGCTTCATCCAGCAGCCGTGCGGTGGGGTAATCGTAGGCCGTGAGTTGCGAGACCGGACGCACCCCCTTACAGGCTTGAATGAGTCGGATTTTTTCTTCGGTAGTCATAGCGGTTTACAGATCGAAGAGAGTGACGGAAGGTAATTCCGGAAGGCGCGCTAGAAGCTCCTGCACGGTGGCGGTTTGCCCGGGGAGAATGAGCGCGGGGTCGATGTCGCAAAGAGGCTGCAGTACGAAACGCCGCTGCGTGGCGCGCGGGTGAGGTAGTGTGAGCTGGGATGTGTCTACCTGAAGATCACCGGAATAGATGAGGTCGATATCGCAGGTGCGAGCTTCGCCGTAAACACCGGTACGAATACGCCCAAGTGCTTTCTCAATTTCCTGACAGCGGTATAAAATCTCCTGCGGAGGCATCGTTGTGGCCACCTCCACACAGGCATTCAGAAAAGCCGGACTGCCGGGCGGGCAATTTACCGGCTCCGTCTCATACACCTGCGAAAGGCGCAAATCACCGAAGATCTGTGTGAGGTGGTCGCAGGCGCGTTCGAGGATCGCCAAGCGATTACCGCTGTTCGAACCGAGGGAAAATCCTGTGCGGCGTGCGTCGCAGGCATCAGTCTTTGAAGCCGAGCACATCTTGCATGCTGTAGAGACCGGCCGGCTGATTTGCCAGCCACAGAGCCGCCCGAACGGCGCCGGAAGCAAAGGTCATGCGGCTGGAAGCTTTGTGCGCGAGTTCCACGCGCTCACCATCGGCAGCGAAGATGACGGTATGATCTCCAACCACATCGCCACCGCGCAAGGAATGCATACCTATCTGCCGCTGGGGACGCGCGCCCACCATGCCCTCGCGACCATGCATCACATCCTTCTTGTATTCCATTCCTGTTTCTTCACACACGACTTCGGCCAAGGAACGGGCGGTTCCACTGGGAGCATCCAGCTTATGGTGGTGGTGCATTTCCACAATTTCCACATCATAACCTTGCAGGATACGAGTGGCCTTGCGGGTGAGCCAGAAAAGCGTGTTCACGCCCACGGAGTAGTTGGAAGCAAAGACAATAGGAATGCTCTTGGCGGCATCAGTAATAGCAGCTCGTTCTTCATCCGTGTGACCGGTTGTACCAATGACGAGTGGCTTCTTCTGCTCCACCGCCGCAGCGAGCAGCTCCGGCGTGAAGCCGTGAAAGGAGAAATCGATGGCGAGGTCGGCTTGGGAAAGCGCGGCAGCAATATCTTGCCCCACGTCATGGGTGGAGGTCAATGTTGTATCGGAGCAAAGTTCGACAGCCTGCTTTACGGCTTGCCCCATGCGACCTGAGATACCGGTGACAAGAATGTTCATGACGAGTTAAGGTACGGGATTATGCGAGTAAACCAAAGCGGCGAAGCAAGTCAGCCAGCACAGCTTTTTTCTCCTCAGCCAATGGAGCAAGCGGCAGACGCAGTTCCCAAGAGATGTCTCCACGCAGCGCCAGAGCCGCTTTGATGGGTACGGGATTGACATCCAGGCTCATCAGCCCTTTCATGAGCGGGTAATACTTCTTCTGCAGGACAAGCGCTTTCTTGCCATCGCCATTCAGAGCGGCATCCACGAGTTCTTTCATCTGAGCCGGTGCCACATTGGATGTCACCGACACCAGCCCCACTGCTCCGCATGCGATGAAGGGCACCGTGAGTCCGTCATCCCCGCAGAGTACGGCAAAATCTTCCGGCACCGCTTGCACGAGTCGATTGACGCGATCCACACTGCCACCCGCCTCCTTGATAGCAACAACGGTGGGGCAATCTGCGGCAAGCCGCGCCACGGTTTCCACAGCAATCTCAATGCCGCTACGCCCGGGAATGCTGTAAAGCAGCACAGGAAGGTCGGAACACTCGGCAATGGCTTTGAAATGACGGTAGAGACCTTCTTGGCTGGGCTTATTGTAGTAAGGACAGACCTGCAGCGTGCCGTCCGCTCCCATGGCTGCCGCCTCTTTAGTCATGGTAATGGCCTCGGCAGTGGAGTTTGATCCGGTCCCGGCAATCACCTGGCAGCGTCCGGCTACGCTCTCGATAGCGAAGCCAATGACCTCCATGTGTTCGGCGTGAGAGAGGGTAGGGGATTCTCCCGTGGTTCCCACCGGGACAATACCTGTGACCCCTGCGGCGATTTGCGCTTCGATCAGTGCGCGGAAAGCTTGAACATCCACCACCCCGTCACGGAATGGAGTTATGATCGCGGTATAAAGACCTGAGTATCTCATAAGTTCGTCGCTACTATACCGCAGGAGACCTCCCATTGTCAAGGCTGCAAAACAACGGGACAGGGCAACCGCATTAGATAATGCGGTTGCCTATGTACGAAGTGCGATGTACGATGTACGATTTAAGAAATTCCCGCGCATGCGCGCGAATTTGGCGAAGTTTTCCATCTTGCTGGCCTACTTGCTTCATCCATAGACAACGCATGAGGAATGGGGTGAATGAGCCCAGAGAAAATTTTATTGGGACACGTGTGGGCACGAACTCAGGGCAAACGCGTTAGAAAATGCGTTTGCCTATGTACGATGTACGATTTATTAATAACGTGCGCGTTGCGAAGATTTTTTCGGATCATTAATGTATGCAGAGATTCCTTTAGAGCCATCATCATGATGACCGCTGGTTATCACGGTTTTTTGATACGAATAAACGGTGATATCAGTCAATATGAGCAATTTCTCTGTTGATTGACTTCTCTCAAATGCGTTTGCCCTGGGCACGAACTGCTCACTCTTGCCAGAGACGAGGAGTCGTGGTACAATGCGTCTCGATGATGACATTCTACGAGGAACTGCAATGGCGCGGACTAGTCAATCAGATTTCGGATGAGAAGCTGATTGATAAGCTGAATGCGGGGGGGATGACGTGTTACATAGGCACGGATCCGACGGCAGGAAGCTTGCATTTGGGGCATTATTCGAGCTTTCTTATCACGAAACGGTTGCAACGCGCGGGGCATCATCCTCTGCTGTTGGTGGGATTGGCCACAGGGCTCATAGGTGATCCGCGGGGCACGGTAGAACGCGAATTACAGCAGAAGGAACTCGTGATGAGCAATTACGAGAGTTTGCGGGAACAGGTGGAAAGAGTATTTGGATTTGAGGTGGTCAATAATTACGATTGGATCAAGGATTTGAACGTTATCGACTACTTCCGCAACTATGGCAAGTATATCAACGTGGGCTATATGCTCAGCAAGGATCATGTGCGTCGCCAGATGGAAACGGGAATCTCTTATGCCGAGTTCTCCTACATGCTCATCCAAGCTATCGACTTTAAGCACTTGCACGAGACGCGAGGTGTGGATCTTCAGGTGGCCGGCAGTGATCAATGGGGCAATATCACCACCGGCATCGAACTCATACGCAAGACCACGGGTGATGAAGTATACGGGCTCACGATGCCGTTGGTGACGGACAGTCAAGGCAACAAGTTTGGCAAAAGTGAGGGGAATGCTCTGTGGCTGGACAAAGAGAAAACAAGCCCGTATGAGCTTTATCAATTTCTCGTGAATACGGAAGATTCGCAAGTGATCAGCTATCTCAAACGTCTTACTTTCCTCACGCCCGAGGAAATCATGGCCATTGAGGCCGAGCACACTGCTCACCCGGAGCAGCGTACGGCCCAGAAGGCTCTGGCGCGAGAAATCATCACCGATTTACACGGGGCGGCAGAGTTTGACAATGCCGTGCAGATTAGTGCTAGGCTTTTTGCCGGGGAATACGCAAGCATGAGTTTGCGGGATATCCGCACCGGATTGCGCGGTGCTCCCCAAGTGAAAATATCCGTTGGTATGGGAATTGTGGACGCACTGGTGGCGACAGGCATCTGTGCTTCCAAGCGTGAAGCGCGGGAGTTCGTGGGGAACGGAGCAATTACGGTGAACGGAACGGCAGTTACCGATGCAGCTTACACTTTTACGTCGGAGAAAGCGTTGCATGGCGAGCTTTTCATTTTGCGGCGTGGTAAGAAAAAGTTTTACTTGGGAACCTTGGAATGAAATACGCTTTGCTGCTCACCTTTTTGTTGGGATACTCTGCTGGAGCACAGCAGCAACCTAAGCCTCCAGTCTCTGTTGAGGGTATTGAGGAGCAGGTGAAAGCCATGTCGGTGGAGCAGGTGGAGGCCGCTCGCAGCGCCATCAAACGCGTGCATCTGTTGCGAATGATGTTCTTGGTGCATGCTCGCCATCGCAACACCCCGGAGCACGGTGCGGAATGCTTAGCTATGGCGCGCCGTTTGCAGGCTCCCTCTGCATACGTAAACTTGTTGGAGGAAGAGCTTGCCGCTGCTCCCCTCTCCTTGTCCGGGCGTGCCTATTACGAGCATAACAAACTCATGGCTGAGTTGATGCGCGTATACAAGGTAGATGAGCTTTCAGCGCGGTTGCTGGCAGAGCGCGTGCATTGTGATGAGCAGCAGGCCCGTGAATTTGCCGAGTGGCTACCCGTGCAGTATGTTTTCGATCGGGTACCGATGGTGAAATTCACGCCAAACGACTACGTAAGCGAGTTGCAATCCTTGCGGGATCTTTTTGAACACATGCAGCAGGAGTACGCTAAGGTTGTGAATCGTGCGAGTGCAGATGCCGCTGCCGATGCTTTGCTGGGGAGTCTGCCTCTGTTGCAAAAGACTGCTCATTTGCGACTCATGATTGGACGGAAGCATTCTACAGATATTCCAGGTTATCAGCAATTTGTTTACCCGGTTGAACAAAAATTAAACGAGTTGCGAGCACGGTTGATTGAGACGTCTTTCTACGGATCCAAGAAGTTGAGCGCCATGGATGAGTTGATGTGTTTGTGATAATATGGACAGAGGTATCTCCTCTCTCCGCCGCAAAAAAAATGAAAAAAGAATCAAGCGCATCTTGAAATATTCCAGAAAACGTGCTACACTGGAGTCAAGCCGCAGTATAGAAAGCGGGGTTTGGGGCGAATGGGCTCCGAATAAAATCAGCAAGGCAGGTGTAACATGTTAAACTCGTCACTTAATCCGGATCGAGCCACTCTTAATTTTCTCAACGCATACACAGAAGGCGTACGCGCTGAGGGTGAAAAACTGCAAAAAGAGGGTGCTGTGACCCAGATCTTTGGAAATCACCTCTTCATTCAGGGACGTGTGGAGACGAAGAGCGGTGTGTTTCGTACAAGTCTTCGTCTCCAGGGTAACCGATGGTATGGTTCATGCACAGCTGAGGATGAGGAAACGGCGGGCGTGTGTCTGGTCGCCACCATGATTGAGCGTTTGTACCGTGGCACCAGCATGCCGGAGAGTCCTAACGAGCTCAATGAGATACCTCTTACCGACGTGTTGGAGGAGAAATTGGGACGCGATTTGGATGCCCGAGAAGAGGATTACGTGAACCGCCTGGAAAAACGCTACCGTCGTTTTTCGATTGAGCAGGAGATACACGACCATGACCTCGTCCGACTTAACCCGCGTTGGGAGATTTCCGGTTACGAGGCATTGGAACTGTGGCCCACTCCACCGCGCAATATCTTGGAGTTCTGGAATTACATCGCCTACGCCTTCGCTAAAAAACGCATCAGCTTCCCCACCTTCATGAGCGTCGTTACCGACCTCGGTAAGGTGCAGGCTCGTATGCGTGAGTGGGAGCATGAGAAGGAGATTAACACGTGGTATGAGCGCATTCGCAATATCAACGAGCGGCCGCCTCAGCCTCCGCGCGTTACGCTCCACATGCGCCTCATTTCCACCATCAATGAGGCTCATTTCGAATATCGCCATTTGGATGCTGATGCGTGGCAGACCATCCGAGAGAAAGCTCAGTTGGATGAGCTGATGAGCGGCTTCATACGCGGCTCGTATAAGATGGATCCCCAGTCGGATATTTTGCTCAACGTTCTGAACGACTACAGCGAGCGTGAAGGGGCAGTGATGTTGGATCTGGATAAGGATGAGGCGTGCCGTGTGATGAATAGACTCTTTCATCAACCGGCGCTGAAGGGCTATCTGCTCAATTTGGATGATTGCTACTTCAAAGTGGTCAAGGAGCCACTGAAATGGATATGTATTGATGATCCTATTGTACCGGATTGCTACGGTTTGCAGCTGGTTACCGCCGCCGGGGTGCATGTCACTCACTCTGTGCGTCAGCTGCCCGGACAGGAGGAACTCTACCAGTCTGATGAAACCGTGTTTCCCGGTCCGCCTCGTTGGATGGAGGGTACGGAGGTGGAGCCCCGCTATTCCATTCCGAAAGCCGTTATTGACAGTTTGGACGGTGTAGAGTTTTTGCGCAAAATTGGCGCTACATTACCGCCCAGCATGGAGGAGCGCGTTGTGGATATCGAAATGATCCCCACTTTCCACATGAAGATTGCCAAGGGACTCACCAGTCTGGACACCGAACATGTATTGCTGGAAGTGACGGCCCAGGACAAACCCGGTCGTCGGAAAGAGCGCCTCGGCAAGGATGATTGGGAGGTTCTCGAACAGGTACGCGTGAAGGATGGCACCCTGCTGCGCTTCATCCGCGATTATCTCTACCCCATCCCCTCCATGATTGAGGAAATGACCTTCACGTATGGTTTGCCGCGCACCAAGGAGGATGATCTCACGGATGAATCGGGCAGTAAGCATTTCACTCAAGAGATAGAAAGATGGCTCAAAGAGGTGTATGATGGCAAGGCAGATTTGCCCAACAGCGTTTTCAAAACTCGAATCACTAAACAATTTCCCGAAAAGTTTGCCGAGTGGGTGAAAGGAATACCCGACACTGTTCATGTGGAGATGGATAAAGGCTTGCAATCCCTGCTGGCAGACCCGGTTGCTGCCTCCATCCGTTTCGAGGTGGTGAAGCAGGAAATCGACTGGTTTGACCTGCGCGTCGTCTTCGATGTGGAGGGGCTCACTCTCTCCAAGGAGCAAATTCGCTCACTGGTTGCGGCTCGCGGCGGCTACGTGCGTATGGATGATGGAACATGGATGCGCTTGGAAATTAAACTCAACGATGATGAGCGCGATGCTGTAACCAAGTTGGGACTGGATCCTTACGACTTGTCTGGAGAGACCCACCGCATGCATGCCTTACAGCTGGCGGATCCGCGGGCTGCGGAAGTTTTTGACCCGCAAGCATGGGCAAAAATCAAGGAACGCACGGCAGAGATTCAGATTGATGTTCAGCCAGATGTTCCGAGTACTCTGCAAGCCACGCTGAGACCCTACCAGGTGGAAGGGTTCCACTTCCTCGCCTACCTGGCGGTGAATGGCTTTGGCGGTATCTTGGCAGACGATATGGGCTTGGGTAAGACCATCCAGTCTATCACCTACGTTCTTTGGTTACGTGAGGAGTGGGCACGCAATCACTCTGGCAAAGGAAAGGGCAAGAAAAAGGAACCCACGCCGCCGGTGCTTATCGTATGTCCTAAGTCTGTATTAGATGTGTGGGCCGGAGAGACGGAAAAGTTTGCCCCCGGTGTACGTGTGATGGTCATCCGCAACAAGGAACAGGCAGATGTGAAGCATATCCTTTCCGAGGTGGATATGGTGGTCATCAACTATGCCCAGCTGCGCGTGTGCGGCGATCAGATCAATTCCATCAAATGGCTCACCGTCATTTTGGATGAGGGGCAACAAATTAAGAACCCGGATTCCAAGGCTGCCAAGGCCGCGCGAGAGATTATTGCGTACAATCGTTTGGTGCTTTCCGGCACCCCGATTGAGAATCGCTTGCTCGATATGTGGTCGCTCATGGCGTTTGCAATGCCCGGTGTGCTTGGCAGCCGCGCCTATTTCAAGAAGCGTTTTGACAAACGCAAGGATTCACAGAGTCAAAATCGTTTAGCAGCGCGTCTCAAACCCTTCCTCCTTCGCCGTACAAAGCAACAAGTGGCCAAAGACCTGCCGCCGCGCACGGAAGAGGTGGTGCTCGCGCGTATGGAGGGTATTCAGCTCCAGCTGTACCGTCACGAGTTGCGCCAGATTCAGAAGGCTCTGCTGCGGCTTGACTCCAACGAAGAGGTGAAGAAGAACTCCTTTGCTATTCTCCAAGGCCTCATGAAGCTGCGCCAAATATGCTGCCATCCCGCATTGTTACCTGATTTCAAGGATATCGTGGAAAAGCGGGGATTGAAAGCTGATCTCGGCACGGCTGAGCTCAATTACCGTGATGTGAGCAGTGCTAAGCTCAACGCGCTCTTTTACCTGCTCGACCAGTTGCGTGAGGAAGGACACAAGGTGTTGGTGTTCTCGCAATTCGTCAAGATGCTCGATATCATCAAAGATCGCTTGGTGGAGGAAAATCGCACTTTCCACTACCTGACCGGCCAGGTGAAGGATCGTAAGGGGGTCATCGAGAGTTTCCAGACAACGAAGGAACCGAGTGTATTCCTGCTTTCTCTGAAGGCCGGTGGCGCAGGCTTGAACCTCACTTCTGCGTCTTACGTCGTGCTCTACGATCCTTGGTGGAATCCTGCCGTGGAGAGCCAGGCCATTGACCGTACTCACCGTATAGGTCAGAAGAACAAGGTCATAGCTTATCGCCTCATTACTCGTGATTCTGTCGAGGAGAAGATCAGAAAGCTCCAAATCCTCAAGAGCCAGCTTGTTACCAATGTGCTTGGTGATGACGGCTTTGCCTCTAGTTTGGATCTGAAGGATCTGCAATTCATCTTGGCTCATGGCGGAGAGGATGACTCGGATGTGACCAAGGAGCCCGACGAATCGGATGATGAGTAATCCGCAGCCCAGTCGGCACGCCGTGCTGAGCAGGTGGTTTGTGCGCGTCATGCTCGGTGTTTTGCTGGGGGGGCTTGCAGCCTGTGGGGATCGTGACAGTAGTGCGGCTATTGCGGCGAGGCAGGGGATTCTCCTCCTTGGCAACAATACGGAGATACAGAGTCTTGATCCGCACAAGGCAACGGCTGTGGCCGATGGCAAAGTCATCTCGACTCTGTTGGAGGGATTGGTGAGGCCGGATGCACGCGATTCCGGAGCTGTGATGCCTGGCGTGGCGGAAACGTGGGAAAAAAGTTCGGATGCGCGGGTGTGGGTGTTTCACCTGCGTGAATCTGTGTGGAGCGATGGACATCCCGTCACTTCCCGTGATTTTGCGTATGCTTACCATCGCTTGCTGCACCCAAGATTTGGAGGACGTTATGCCGAGATGCTTTTCCCGCTTCATGGGGCGCGTTCATTCAACCGTGGTGAGGTAGAGTGGGAGCAAGTGGGTGTTCGCACGCCGGATGACCGCACACTCGTGCTGGAGCTTGAGGCGCCTGAACCTCAGTTTTTGCGTCGCCTTTTGCACTTCACTTGGTTTCCGCTGCCGGCGCACCATGTAGAAAAAATGGGAGGGATGCTTGATCGCCGCAGTCTGTGGTCGCGCGTGGAAAATTGGGTAGGTAACGGAGCCTATGTGCTTCACGAGCATCGCCTGAATGATTTTTTGAGTGTGGTGCCTAACTCGCGCTACTGGCGTGCGAACGAGGTGCGTAACCGAGGCATCCACTTTCTGCCCATTGTAAACGGTTACACCGAGACGCGCATGTTCTTTGGCGGCAAGCTGCACATTTCCAACAATGTGCCGCCGGAGATGCTAGACTACGCTCGTAGGCGCTCGCCGCAGGAGTTTTGCCGGGATGCTTATTATTGTACGATTTTTTATCGTCTCAACGCAGCCCGACCACCGCTGGACGATGCGCGCGTGCGCCGAGCTTTATCTCTTGCGGTGGATCGCGAAGCCTTGGTGCAGCGCGTGGTGCGCGGTGCAGGCAGGGTGGCGTACGGTTTTACCCAACCAACGGCAGATTACGCCGGTGCAGCAGATGCCGATGTGCAGAATATGACCCAATCGCAGCGCGAACAGATGGCGCAGGATTTGTTGGCTCAGGCCGGCTTCCCGGAAGGGCAAGGGTTCCCGACGCTGCAAATTATGACGACTTCGCGGGACGTGCAGAGGGTGATGGCCGAGAGTATTCAGGCGATGTGGGCTCGCGTCCTTGGTGTGCGGGTCGAGATACGCTCGTGTGAGTGGACCGCCTACAAGGCTGCACAACAGAACGGAGAGTACGATATATCCTCCTGTTCATGGAGCGGCGATTTTTTGGATCCTGCAACCTTTGTGGAGCTCTGGCAGAGCGACGCCGGAAATAACTGTACTGGCTGGGGCAGCCCAACCTGCGATGCGCAGCTTGCCGCCGCTCGTCAGGCTGCGAACCCTCAAGATCGGCTTGACCATTTGGCCGCTGCGGAGCGCGAGATGCTGCGTGCATGTCCCATTATCCCACTTTACTGGAGCGAGCGAACCTATATGAAGTCTGCCCGGGTGAGTGGTTGGTATCCGCTTTTGCTGGATAATCATCCTCTAGATGCCGTGGAGGTGAAGCCATGATGCGTTATATTGCCAGACGTGTAGGGCAGGGACTGCTGGTGCTTTTTGTTTTGGAATCACTCACCTTCTTTTTGGTGCGCGCTCTGCCGGGCAACCCGTTTTTAGGTGAGCGCAAGTTGCCGGAGCACGTGCTCAGCCAGCTCAATTCGTTGTACGGGCTTGATGCTGGTCTTTGGGAACAATTTTTCCGCTATTGGAAAGCTATTTTGCTGCACGGCGATTTCGGTCCCTCGCTGGTACGCGAGGGGGTACAGGTGTCAGAGATTATTGCGCAGGCCTTTCCCGTGTCACTTGAACTGGGGTGCCTCGCCATGCTGTTGGCTGTGGTGGTGGGCATTCCCGCCGGTATGGTGGCGGCCTACCGTTGCAATACATACACAGACATATTACTGATGCTCTCAGCCGTAGCAGGCGTCTGCATTCCCTCCTTTGTGCTGGCGCCAGTGCTTGGCATCACACTAGGTTCGCATGTGCCGGGATTGAGCGTGGCCGGTTGGGATAACTCACTGTGCATTTTGCTACCGGCTATTACGCTTGGCTTGGTGAATGCTGCGTATGTGGCGCGCCTCACTCGGGCGGGCATGGTTGAGACATTGGCTTCTGACTTTGTGCGTACAGCTCGGGCAAAAGGGGCAGGCTCTAGGCGTATTCTGTGGGTGCACGCGCTGCGCAGTGGTTTGCTGCCGGCAGTGTCGTACATGGGACCGGCTTTTGCGGCGCTCATTACGGGTTCCTTTGTGGTGGAGTCCTGTTTTCAGGTGCCGGGGATGGGACTGCACTTCGTGAATGCCACCACAGATCGCGACTACTTCCTCATCCAAGGGCTTGTTTTCTGCTATGGAGTCCTCATCGTAGCAGCGAACCTCGTTGTTGATATTTGCCAAGCCTGGCTTAACCCACGTCTCCGCTCATGATTTTTCCCCAAAAAAAATCTTCTGGTCGTTTGCCGCTGCAGGGAGCTCTGCAGCGACTGATGTCCAATCGCATGGCTGTGGGATCGGCTGTTTTTTTGGTGTTCATGGCGCTGTTGTGTTTCGTCCTGCCTCTTTTCCCCTGCATCGCTAACCCAAATCTCACGGACCTCGATCATATTGCTGCGGCGAGCAGTTGGCGTCATTGGTTGGGCACGGATCATCTTGGCCGCGACATGCTGGCGCGTGTGCTGTACGGCGGGCGTATCTCACTGTTGGTAGGTATGCTGGCCACGGCAGTGGCCGTGGTATTGGGGGTAGTGTACGGGATGGTGTCCGGCTACGTAGGCGGGCGTACAGATGCGGTGATGATGCGTATTGTGGATGTGCTTTTCGCCTTGCCATTCATTGTGGTGGTGGTTGTATTTTCGCTGAGTATTGAGGATCCATGCCGGCAAATGACGGATTATGTGGTGAAGCTCACAGGGTGGAGTCGGGATGCAGTGGCGCCCGTTTTCGGGCTGGTTCCCATTTTTTTGGCAATTGGCGCGCTCGGCTGGCTCACGCTGGCGCGCATTGTGCGCACCCAAACCCTCGTGTTGCGGGAACAGGAATTCGTACTCGCTGCCCGATCGCTTGGGCTGAGTCACGTTGCCATCCTATTCCGTCATATCGCGCCGAATTTGCTTGGACCTGTCATCGTTTACACCACGCTGGCTGTGCCGGGTATCATTCTTACAGAGTCCACTCTTTCCTTCATTGGCCTGGGGGTGAAAGCCCCTAATTCTTCATGGGGCACGCTCATCAAAGAGGGTGCGGATCGAATGGAAGTGGCGCCGGAGCTACTGATTTACCCGGCCGTTTTCTTCTGTCTCACTCTGCTCGCCCTGAATTTTCTAGGCGATGGGTTGAGGGATGCCTTCGACCCAAAATCCTCCAGGGATTAAGGTGCATCACTCTTCGCTCAGTGCTCGCACAGCGGTGCGCACGCATCGGGGGCAAGGCACGTGTCCGTCGCGTTTCAGTAGCGCGCATTTGTCTGCTCCGAGGGTGCGAGTGAAGAGCTCGCGCAACTCAGATTCCCGTCCTGGAGCCATGGCGATGGCTGCGTAGAGAGCTCCGCATGTTCCGCCGGGAGCTTTGCCTACATTGCAATTTTGCATAGCAGGAACGAGATCCTCGCGTCCCATGGTAGCGCACACCGTTTGCGCGCAGTTGAGGTGTCGTGGCGGTTGGCGGAAGATGGAGAGGGCTTTTTGCTCGATGGGGGTCAGCTGTGTATCCATAGCGTTTTCAGATAAGTTTCCGGAGAAAAGTCGAAGGGCATGGGGGCTTCTTCCAAGCATGCCGTTGTGGGCGTTGCGGTGCTCACCATTTGCCGAAAATCCGTTGCACCCATACTTCGACAGTTAGTCGTGCACAGGATATGCCCGCGAGGTTTCAGGCAGAGTGTCGCTCGGTGCACGAGTTCCGTGTAATCTCGGTCGGCGCGCCACACGTGCCCCCTCGCATCGCGCGAAAAAGTTGGCGGATCCAGCACAATGATATGGAAATTTCTTCTTTGCCGTGCGAAGGTGTTCAACCAGTGCATAGCATCTCCTCTGCAGAAGTAGTGCTTTTCGGGGTCAATGTCATTTGCGCGCATGTTCTCGCGGCAGCGTTCAAGGCATGGCCGCGCGAGGTCCAGCGTTGTTGTCACGGCTCCCTCCAGTGCGGCACACACGGAAAAAGCGCCGGTGTAGGCAAAGAGATTCAGAACGGTCGTGTCCGGATGGCATAGGCGGCGCAGCCGAACCCGGTTGTCTCGCTGGTCGATGAAGAGTCCTTGAGAATATCCGCTTTGCATATCCAACCAGTATCGGACGCCATTTTCCCGTACGGTAAACTGTAACGGCTGCTGCGGCAGTCGCAGTGGTTCAGGCGCGTTTTTGTCTCCTGTCGACAGGTGCTTCACAAATACATCGGCTCCGCTTGCAAGAAGCCACTCGCGTAACTTCGGAGGCAATTCCGTATCTCGCAGTGACACCATGAAACGTCCGGCGAGCGCATCGATACTCACCCCCGCAAAAAGCAGCCCCTCCGGCAATACCCGGTAAGCATTGGTCGTCGGTTCCAAGGCTGCACGGCGGTTTGCCAACAGTTGGTCCAGGCGCTCAAACATGGGCTCAGACGTGTTCAGCTGCGGCGTGGCGCAGAGTATTAGCCATGGTGGCAAGGGCATTTGCTCGGGTAGAAGCTAAATGCTCCTTCAACCCGGCGGTGTCCAGCTTGCTCAGATCTGCAGCCAGCACCTCCTGCGGAGTGAGCCCGGAAAGCAAGCGAACGAAAATGGCGATGAGCCCCTTTGTAATTAACGAGTCGCTATCAGCGTGGATGATGAAAGCTCCATCCACCACCTCTGTGCCAACCCACACCTGACTCTGGCACCCTTGGATGAGATTTTCCGGGCGGCGGTACTGTTCCGGCATGGGAAGCAGACGGCGTCCCAACGAGATGATGTATTCATAGCGTTCCTGCCAGTCCTCAAAAACGGACAGGTCGTCCAGCAGTTCTTCAATACGTCCTGTGTAGCTCATGATTGTGCCAAGGTATGGAGGACGGCCTTCTGAGCGTGCAAGCGGTTTTCAGCCTCGGTGAAAATGGCACCGGCATGCATCTCCAGAACTTCATCGGTGATTTCGTAGCCCCGATAGGCGGGTAAGCAGTGGAATACGCTGTGCCCTGCCGCAGCATGGGTCAGCAATTCGCGGTTTACCTGGTAGGGGAAGAAGGCCTTTTCTTTCGTGCCTTTCTCGCTTTCTTGACCCATGGAAATCCACGTGTCGGTGTTGATGACGGTAGCGTCACGCACGGCTTCTGCAGGGTCGGTGGTGCAGATGATACCGGAATAGTCAATCTGGGCGAGCACATCCGCATTTGGCAGGGCCTGCTGTGGGCCGCCCAACGCCAGTGTGAACCCCAGACGCTTGGCTGCCCACATCCACGAGCGCCCCATATTGTTGTCCGTGTCGCCCATAAATGCAATTTTCATGTCTTTCCATGCGCCTACGCCGTACAGCTCTTCCAGTGTAAGCAGATCTGCCAGTATCTGGCACGGGTGTTCCTGGTCTGTGAGTGCGTTGATGGTCGGTATGCCGGAGTATGCGGCAAAATCTACCACATCGCTCTGGGCGTAGGTGCGGATAATTGCTCCGTGTACCATGCGTCCCAGCACGCGCGCTGTGTCTTTCACCGGCTCGCCGCGCCCCAGCTGCGTATCATGCGTGGAGAGAAACATGGGGCGTCCGCCCAGTTCGCTCACGCCCACCTCGAACGACACGCGTGTGCGCGTGGAGGATTTGGAAAAGATAAGAGCCCATGTTTGCCCCGCCAATGATTGCGTAGTGTGGTGTCCGCGTTCCGCTTTCAGCTTGTGCCCAAGAGCCAGTAATTCCTTAATTTGTTCGCCGGTGAGTTCCTCGATGGATAGCAGATTTTTCATGAGCATTCTTGAAGAAACGCCGATTATACCACGCTGCTTCATTTTGTAAAGCGTCGAGAAAAGCTCTTTCGGGCAAAAGCCACACGTGTCCCAATATAATTTTCTCCGGGCCCATTCAGCCCATTTCCCATGCGTTTCCAACAGACAAAAGAAGTAAGCCCGACAAAATGCCAAACCATTGATGATTCGGCAAGGCGGTCGACGGCCCCAAGCAGCCGCCCTGCGGCTGCTCATTTACAAGACGCCCGACAGCCCCGTTTAGGGTGCTCGCGTCAGCGGGCAGTGAGAGCGGTTGGACAGCGCGAAAGCGCTGCCCCGCAGGGGCGAAAACTCGTGAGGCGAGTTTGAGTCAAGAGTTGTGAGGCGCCTCCGAAGCAGGCGCCGATGGAGCATCTTGTCCATAGGCAGCGTTTAGGCGCCATTGCCCGCGCCCTTCTAACCACGCCCGCGCACGAATTCCTCAAATCGTACATCGTACATAGACGCCGTCAGGCGCCTACGGCTGCGTGTTGGGAGAGCTTTTTTCTTGGGACAGATGTGGAATTTTGGCGTATGGGGGAAAAATTGTACTTGACATGTTCTGGTAATAGCGTATTATGTGCGCTCGCGCGCCGGGCGCGGAGACTTTTTAACACCTGTAAATAATAAAACTATGAGCAAGAGAACCTATCAGCCTTCCAAGCGTTGCCGTAAGCGCCAGTTCGGATTCCGCGCACGTATGGCTTCCAAGAATGGGCGTGCCCTGCTGGCTCGGCGTCGAGCCAAAGGTCGCAAGCGTCTGTTGCCGAAGGGGGCAGAGGTACACTATAAGCGTCACACCGTCCAGCACGGCGTGTGATATCCCGGTGAACTCGGGGTGACCCGCGGAGCCGGGGAAAGCAAATACCCCGCCGGAGATGCAATTGAAGCGCCAGCATACCATCAAGCGAGCCGGGGAGTTCGCATACGTGCGTGCGCAGGGACATCCGCGCACCGGGCGCTATTTTGTGATGAACACGGCGCCTTCTCCACGGGAGGAGGATGAGCAGTCATCTCGCTTCGGCATCATTACGACCAGACGAATAGGTCACGCCGTGGTGCGCAATAAGCTCCGCCGACAGGTGCGCTCACTGCTGCGCGAGCAGGGAGATGCTCTGGGGAAAGGGAGCTACGTGGTAGTCGTGGTGCGCCAGAGCGCGGTTGGAGCTGATTATGATGATCTGCGCAGAGAGATGAAGAAGTTGATAGCCTGCCACAGCCAGAGCGCGATAGAAGAGACAAGATGAAGAAAATCCTCATATTGCCGGTGCGATTTTATCAGCGTTATCTTAGTAGACCGCTGCATGCGGTGTGCGGACCGATGTCGGGCTGTCGATTCAGACCGAGCTGCTCAGCGTATTTTATTGAGGCGGTAGAGGTACATGGAGCGTTCAAGGGAGCGGCATTGGGGATATGGCGCATCCTGCGGTGCAATCCATGGGGCGGTTGTGGGTATGATCCGGTACCTCCGAAAATTCAAAAAACACATTAATACATTACATTATGGACAAAACAGGTTGGTTTGTTGTGACAATTTGTGCGATCCTGCTTGGGATCAACTGGTATTATTCCACCCCGGAACCCGCGTCTGCCGTGCAACCCATGGCGCAGCAGACAAGCTCAGCAGATACAGTTGCGGCACCTGCCTCTGCGGCTGTCGCAGAGGAGGTGACCCAGGAAACGTCGCCCGCCGCTGCTCAGGTTGCTCCCGCAGCTCCTGATCCTCAAATGGTGGCTACCCTCGTCTCTCGAAATGCCCAAGGGCAGGATGTCGCCAAGTTTGAGTTTCAGAACATCGGCGGTTCCATTCGATGCGTGGAGATGGTAGGAAAGGCTATCAACAGTACCAAGACTGACCTCTTGGACGCCGTGAAACTTAATTCGCAGGCACAGCAGGGTATCGGCACGCTCATGTTCGGTTTGACTGCGGACAAAGATCCGGTGTTTGATAGCACGGATTATCGAGTGGTACCTGCTGAGACAAATGATAAGCAGGTGACGCTGGAGGGGCGGCTCAACGACCTGCGTATCGTCAAAACCTATGCTCTCGTACCCCAGCAGGTGGGTAGCGAAACGGTGGCGGGTAATGCGTACTGCCTGAGGCTCACCGTGCAGGTGCAGAATATGGGGGACAAGACGCGCCGCGCCAAGAATTGGGGCGTGTATGCAGGTGGTGCCGGACCAATTTCGCCTACAGAGTGGACGCAGTTCACCTATTACATCCGCAATGAGAACAAGGCATTCCGAAAAGAGAGCGTCGGAAGTTTCCGCCCGTGGTTTGGAAGCGCAAAAGAACGCGTGGTGGAGAGCGGAGAAGAGCCTGTATCTTGGGTGGGCGTGATGAATCAGTATTACGCCACGTTGGTGCAGCCCAGCGACGGGCAGGGAGTAAATACTTACTATGCCGCGCCTCTGACCAACATCACTCTGCCGGGAAAGGAGCACAAAACTGCTGAGGGTGTGGAGAGTGCTGTGGGAGTGCCGGAGTTTACGTTGGCTGCCGCCACTCAGGGCTCTGCCGGTGGGGTGCAAACTCTATCCTACACCATTTTTGCCGGACCGAAGCTCAATCTCATGCTCAGCGATATGACTAAGGAAATTCCGAAGATTGACCATATCATGGACTACGGGATCTTCCATATTATCAGCTACCCCATGAACTGGCTCATCAATGTGTTTTATGGCTGGTTCGGCAACTGGGGATGGGCTATCGTGGCGATGACATTTGTGGTGCGTTTGCTTATTTGGCCGCTTTACCGCAGGAGCTACATGAGCATGAAGAGTATGAGCCTTCTGCAGCCCAAGGTGAAGGAAATCCGAGAAAAATATGCCAATGACCAGCAGAAGGCGAGCATGGAGATGATGAATTTGTACCGCGATTATGGCGTGTCCCCCTTGGGTGGATGCCTGCCTATGTTCCTGCAAATTCCGATTTTCTTCTCCTTTTTCTATGTGTTGCAAACAGCTGCAGAGTTCCGTGGCGCTCCCTTCATTGGGTGGGTACATGATCTTTCGCAGATGGACACTGTATGTACACTGCCAATCTTCGGGTACGACCTGCCGATCAATGTGCTGCCGGTTGTGATGGTCATTACGATGCTGCTGCAGATGCGCATGACCCCGCAGGTAGGCGGAGACCCCATGCAGCAGCGAATCATGAGACTCATGCCGCTCTTCTTCTTTGCCTTTTGCTATTACTACCCGAGCGCCTTGGCTCTCTATTGGACTACGACAAATATAATCTCCATCATCCAGACGTGGATTATTCGTCGTTTGCCCCAGCCAGAGCTTCGCAAGATGCCCAAGCAGAAGGGTCCCAAGCGCAAAAGTTTCATGGAGCGTATGATGGATGCCCAGAAAGCGGCCATGGCCGAGCAGCAAGCTCGCCAGCGCCGTGGTTGATCCATGCGTTTAGAAACTTCGTTGACATCGGATGAAATACTGATTAGGATAGGTGCATGAAGCATGCTTTTTTCAGATGGATGGCTTTGCTGGCGGGAGCGCTGGCTATGACGCAGACCGGGTGCAAACCAGCCTCGCCAAAGTGGAGCGAAGACTATGCGGGAGAGATGAAGAAAGCGGCAGCGGAAGGTAGCTTGGTGCTCGTGTTGGTGGATGGACCCGGCTGGAACGCACCCAGTGACGAGTTACACCGCGGTGTACTCAAGGCTCCTGAGTTCATTGACTTTGTCAAAGAACATCGCTTGCGACTTGTGGAGGCAGTCATTCCGAATCCAAGGGGTAAAGGGGTGAAACCGGATGTGGCAAATCGGTTGCAGGAGATTATTGTTAAAAGTGGTGTGCGACGCTATCCCACGTTGGCGCTGGCTGACAGCACGGGTTATCCCTTCGTTTCCTTCTCGAGTACCGACCTGAAGCAAGTGATATCGACGCTGCGCAGCGGGGTGGAGCAGCGGAAAAAATTTGCCGCAAAAATGGCTGAGGCAGCGAGTTTGCAAGGGGATGAACGTGTGCAGAGACTCATGTCGGCGCGTGAACTTCTTCCGGAGGATCGCCGCGATGCTTATCCCGGCCTCATCGACGCGATTATCAAGAGTGATCCACAGGACAAAACGGGGTTTCAAAAACGCATTGCTGATGCGCAGCAATTTCAGGAGCAGATGACGCTTTTCAACAAGCAACTTGCTGAACAATTGGGTGATGTGAGCAAGCTGAAACCTCAGGAATCGATGAAGATGTGGAGAGAGAGTGTGCTCGAGCTTTTGAAGGAGGATACTTGGGCGCCAATGGTTCGCCAGTTCATTTACCAAAGTATTGTCGTGAGCTATTTTCAGGAAAACAAGCCGAAAGAAGCTCTGCCATACTTGTTAAAAGCAGCGGATGCCTACCCGGAATCGCCGCAGTCCGAGATTATGCGTCGCGAATACGAGCGGCTGACTGCGGAATTGGAGAAAGGGAATGCTGAGACCAAGACTCCTGCTGAATCAACCGAATCTTCCGTTGAGCCGCCTGCTGAGCAGTGAATTATCGAGACGGTAACGCGCCGACCTCTGCAGCCCGAGTCAGGCACACGGCAAAGGAATCTGCAAAGTCTTGGGGGCGTCTCGCCAGCCATGCTTCTACCAGGATAGTCGGGAAGGGAATGACGGCGGATATTTCCGCAGCCGGGAAGCGAATCTTGCCATCATACCGAGCGATGTAGAGCATGACGTGTTCCATGCCTGTGGCAGGGGAAGGGGTAAGCTTAGCGACAGGATGCAGAGGGACAGTGTCGGATATGCCAAGCTCTTCAGCCAGTTCGCGGCGGGCAGCATGTTCATAGTCCTCCCCGGCGTCCAAATGTCCGGCGGCAGAAGAATCCCACACTCCCGGGTGACGGTCTTTGAGCAGGGATCGTTTTTGCAGCAGCAGATCTCCGCGCTTGTTGAACACGAGGATGTGTACAGCTCGGTGGATGAGCCCCTGCTCATGCACTTCGCTTCGGGTAGCTTGACGTAGGGTATGGTCCTCCTCATCCGCTACATCGAAAAGCTCAGACCCCTTTTGGGGCAGCATTGCCAAGGGGTTGGTATCGTAGGTGCGGGTGAGGTGAATCCACTGCAGCAGATCCAACTCTTCCGCGCGCGCGGTGGGAGAAATGCCCAGTTGAGCAGACACGACCGACCACGGTGGCTCGGTGGGCAGTTGCTTGTGCATCTGCTTGCGTCGGCAGGCAAAACAGCGTCTCATCAGCTCATCCATGAGCCGGTGGTCGTACACCGGTAGACTGCGTGCGTCCCGCGGGGTGAGCAGCATCACGGCGGAGTCAACTTTCGGTTGCGGTCGGAATGCTGAGGGAGGTACGATGCGCATGAGTCGTCCCTCCCAATTCATTTGCATGCGCAGCGAGAGCAGGCCGTATGCCTCATCCCCCGGCTGGGCAAGTATGCGTTCTACTAATTCCTTTTGCAACATAATGACCGCGCGGCTGAAGGGGCTTTCCCCGTGCAAAAAATTAGCGAGAATAGCGCCGCCGGCAGAATAGGGCAAATTACCCAAAAATTTGACCGGCTGTTCGGCGAATAGACATCGAGGATCCCACTTGACAGCATCAGCGTGATGCACCTCTACGTGCGGGGCATTTGCCCAACGCGTCTTCTGGTACTCCGCCAAGCGGGCATCGAACTCCACGAGGATAAGTTTGCGGCACAGTGGCGCTACGTGCTCTGTGAGAGCTCCCGCGCCGGGACCCACCTCCACCACACAGTCGTTCGGTTCAACCTCTAGCAATTCCACGATACGCTTGGCGATGTTTTCATCCACCAGAAAATTTTGGCCAAGAGCTTTGGAGGGACAGACGCCGTATTGCTCCAGTACACTGCGGATTTGAGATGCATTCATGCGTGCGGGGAGGATGCGAAATGTTGCCAACCGCCGGAGAGGACAGTTTGAGTCTTCTCCGTCAGTTTGCCGATGGGAAAGAGTCCGAACTGCGCACATGTTTCAGAAGCCGTTTCGGGAGCAAGGGCGCAGAGAAGCTCGTAGTCTTCGCCATCGTTTAATGCTTCTGAAAGCGTGCAACCCGCATGGAGCGGCAGTTTCGCTTCATCAATTTCATAGCCGCAATGGCTCGTTTCAGCCAGGCGCGGCAGATCCGCCGCAAGACCGTCGGAAAGATCCATCATGGCGTGCGGGTGCGGTTGCGCAGTTTGGAGCGCTCTACCTAATTCGATGCGCGGGGAGAAAGCGAGATGGCGGTTGCTCGCAAAAGAACCACCAAGGGGACCGGAGACGCAGAGAATATCGCCCGGTTTTCCACCACTGCGCAAAATAGCCTGTCCGCGTTCCACTCGTCCGATAAGGGCTACACTGATAATCAGACCCGGTTGAGGGAGCGAAGAGGTTTCACCGCCGGCGATGGACACACCATAAGAGACCGCCAGATCGGCCAGACCCGCGTAAAGTTCTTCTACAAACTCCACATTGCGTTGCGGGTGTATCAACAGGGTAATGAGCGCATGCTCCGGGATGCCTCCCATGGCTGCAATATCGGAAAGAGCACGTGCCAACGCTTTGCGACCCATAAGTCGGGGCGCAGTGTCGGCCGTAAAATGGATTCCCTCTACCACAACGTCCGTTTTAAGGAGGGTATCCCACTGAGTATCTCTGCATGTCACTGCGCAGTCATCCCCCGGACCGAGGATGAGACTTGTCTGTGCGATTTTCGGCAGGAGGGCAAGTAATCGGTGCAGCAGCGCCTGCTCGCCAAGCATGCAGATGGGGGTAGGTACAGGGTTCATGCAGGAGAGGGTGCTACGAAAGGAGAATGGCCGCCATCACAGAAATGGCGTTGAAGATGAAATGCACCAGGATGGGGGCTACGAGCGTGCGCGTTTTCATGTAGAGCCTGCACTGCAGCAGCGCAAGTATGAAAAGGGGAATGAACTGCGGCAGAGAGAAATGGACGGAGGCGAATGCCAAGGAGGAGATGGCGGCTCCGGCGATGGTTCCCCATTTGTCACGAATGATGTTGAAGAGAAATCCGCGGAAGAGACACTCCTCACCAATGGGTGCAATGATGAGAGCTTGGATGATGACATAGCTGCGCGTTGTCCAATCACCCATCATGACCATTTTCACCGAATCTTGGATGAGTTCACTGCCACTCGACTCGGCAATGGCTTTTAAACACCCGGATTCTTCGAAAAATACATTGAATGCAATGGTCAGGAAAACAACGGGTATTGCCGGCAGCAGCCTGCTACGCATAGGAGTCGGGCGGTGCAATCCCATCTCGTTCGTACATCCGGTTACATAGGTTAGTCGGATGATGAAGGGCAGGTAAAAGACCAACATTCCGAGGCATGAGATCACCATAACGCTCACGGAGATGGTGGACGTCCCGTTTCCGTCGTCATTGAAAAAAGAGGCGCACGCTATGAGCATGAACGCGAGAAGAGCACCGAGTGTGTCAAATATGTTGGGAAAGGAGGATCCAGGGAAAAGCGGAATGCTTGGCAGCCTGGGTTCGACATCCTTGCAGCGTTGCTGGATTTGCTTCAAACCGCCAAACACAACTGGCAGCCAGCACAAAAGCACGGCTGCGATGATGATAGTAGCATTCCAGATGTAGTATGTGGGCATAGATAACAGAGAAAGGTTAGGGAAGGCGCCAAGGACTGCGTAATCGTGTGTATTCCGCACGTGGTAGCAGAATGTACACTGGGTTGCGCGTTGGGTTGAGACGCTCAATCATGGAACGCAGATTCGACTCAGCCATCGATGTGCAGCCCGCCGTGGGCGCCGCGCCGTCGTGCCGCCAAATGTGGAAGAAAATGGACGAACCAGCACCCACAACAGGGCGTCCCGGGGTTTCCTGCGTGTTATGGCAGATGAGCAATTTGATGCTGTGCGCGTAGTCCGTTTGGCGCATTTGCTCCTTGAGCTCCCACGGAGTGGAAGCGGGATGGTTCAGGCGGATGTGGCGATTATACAGTTGCGGTTGGGATGGGTCGGAGACCCAGAGGTCGCGCGGCCCAACTCTCACCTCGGGGATGCTGCGGTGGTGTTTCACCGGGGTTTTATGGGTTGTCCACAGGCCGCCGATGCGGAAAATGCCGGCGGGGGATCGCCCATCGCCCTCGCGTTTGGTAGTAGCTCCGCGAGGATTGGCGTGCAACCCAAGTCCCCAGACCAACCCGGAACGCCCGAGACGCCCCTGTACAGGACCGAGTACGCGCATCCAGCGCCCGTTTGCCTGTTTTTCTACTAAGGAAAGGGAGACTACGGAGGAATCCCAGCTGTCCGCTATGCCGACGACGGCTTGGGAGCAGTTGGCAGGCAGTTGCGCGAAAGTTGTGCAGCAGCACAGCACAAGGATGACGAGAAGGACAAGGGGCTTTTTCATGATTTTCAGCAACTCACAATCTCGTCTTTCAACGCAATATGCACACCCGGTGTTCCCTCATTTTCCAAGGCATGTTGCAGGGCTTGCGCACATTCTGGCTCACCGTGTACGAGAAACACGCTCGACTTTGTCCCCTTCGTATTGCGGAAATATTGCAGCAGTTCGCCATGATCGGCATGACCCGAGAAGGAATCCAGATTGCGAATTTGTGCCCGTACCGGATAGTGACCGCCCAAAATAGGCACATCCTTTGCGCCGTCCATGATGCGACGACCCAGGGTATTAGCGGCGCAGAAACCAACGAAGAGGACGGTGTTTTTCGGATTGCCTATGCCGAGCTTGAGGTGATGAAGGATACGCCCGGCTTCGCACATGCCGGAGGCGGAGATGATGATCAGCGATTTTTTAATATCATTGAGCGCTTGGGATTCCGACACCGTGCGGCACATGTGCAGATTGGCGAAGGAGAATGGATCTTTGCTGGCGAAGAGGGAAGCATAAACATCTTGGTTCAGGCACTCGGAATGTGCCCGGAAAAGTTCTGTGGCGCTGATGGCCATCGGGCTGTCCACGTACACCTGCGTTTTACCCAGCATTCCTTCTTCAAAGGCGCGATTGAGCAGGAAGAGGAGCTGTTGCGTGCGCTCCACGGCAAAAGCCGGAATATATATCTTCCCTTCGCGTGCCAATGCTTCGCGGATTTCGCGGTAAAAGCTCTCGTCATCACGACTGGGCGCTTCGTGTCGCCTCCCGCCATACGTGCTTTCCATAATCATGATATCCACATTTTCCACCGCTGCCGGATCGCGCAGTAGCTCATTGTCTCCTCTGCCCACATCGCCGGAGAAGAGCAGACGCTTGCGCTTGCCATCTTCGTGGTCATCGATGTCCAGCACTACCTGGGCAGAGCCGAGAATATGCCCCGCATCGTAAAAAGTGAGCGCGATTCCATCGTCAATAACCATACGGCGTTCATAGCTGGTAGCTACAAAGGAATCCAGACTCTTGCGCGCATCCTCCTCGGTGTAGATGACCTCGGCCACAGTGTCAGTACCACCCGCGCGCCTATGCATTTTGGTGAGGAAAGCACAGTCGTGCTCCTGAATGCGAGCGGCGTCCACCAGCATGATGGCGCAGAGCGAGCGCGTGGCGTGTGTGCAATAAACATTGCCCTTGAAACCGCGTTTCACGAGGTTAGGAATGTTGCCCGAGTGGTCAATGTGTGCATGGGAGAGAATGACATGGTCGATTTCTTCTGGGTTGAAGAGCGGGAAGTCGCGGTTGATGCGCAGCTCATCAGCCCGGTGCCCTTGGTAGAGACCACAATCCAACAAGATTTTTTTGCCGTTGATTTCCAAAAGGTGCTGAGAGCCGGTTGTGGTGCCGGCAGCGCCGCAAAAGTGTATTTTCATGATGCTTGAGTGAGGTTGGTATAGAGTTCGTGGTATTTTTTAGCCGTATCGCTCAGTTTGTACGGGTAAGGGATTTCCTCCGGAGGGTCAGGGGGCGCGCTGTACCATTGCGAGAGTATATCCGCAGCGCTGTCAGGATCGCCAACAGGAAGTACTCCCATCGGCTGCATCGCCTCCAAATAATCTTGCACGGCGCCATGTCCATAGCCCACCGTAGGACGCCCAAGAGCCAACGCTTGCAGCGCAGGAGCGCTGTAAGTGGTGGGCTTCGCAGTAAGGCACATCACGGCATCAGCCGCGCAGAGTACACCTCGCAAATCCTCCGGTGGATTCATGCGGGTAATGTGCTGCTCCAGTCCGGCGGCGCGTATTTCACGGCGCAAAGATTTGAGGTAGTCCGGTTCGGCAAAGCGGGTGGTTCCCACCAGCAAGGCATGTGCAGGGATATCCTGGCTATGCAGAATGCTCAGAATGGGGATGACGTCTTGTGTGCACCACGGTTCGCCGATAGGAGCGGGCAAGCAAATGACAAAACGCCCTCCGAGTTGCGGATAGTTGGCGCGCAGTTGGTAAAACTCATCAGCGCTTGGCATGTAGCCGGGGTAGTATTGCAGTTCATTTACACCATACGGGATAATCCATGATTTGATGAGCGAGGGCTGAATGTTCTTAAGAAAGTTGCGCAGATTGGTGTGGATGATGCTGATGGCATCGCAGCTCAGCAGGCGCGAGTAGTCAATGTCGTCCGAGTACCGGGGGTAAGTACTCAGTGAGCCCACTAATTTGGGGCGTTGCTCGTTCGACAAACCGGAGCAGGCGCGTGTGGCGATAGCCACGGCTTCGTACCCGTATGCCTGTACTATATCCACACGCTGTGAGCGAATAATTGAACGCAGACGCATCACCTTACTCCACCGTCCCGCCAAATTCCCCTTGTTGAAGCGTATAAACTTGAATTTCTCGTTGATGACAGGGGTGAGCAGCTCCCGGTTCGGCGCTGCTACAATGCTCGTCTCTCCGAAAGCTTGCAGCGCATAAGCCAACTCTACAGCCAGTGCGTTTGGACTGCCGGTGCTCAGATGAGGTACAAAATGCAGTACTTTCATAGCAGGGAACGGTAGAGGTTGAGGTGAGTTTGTATCATGTCCTCACGCAGGTAGGGGCTTGCAACGGGCTCTCGCAGTTGCGGCGGGTTGCGGTACCAACTTGCCAGTCGTTCAGCGGCGGCTTGTGGGTCACCGACAGGAACCAGGCCTTCGGGGAGAAATTGGCGGAGTTGCTCACTTACCCCGCCGTGGTCGTAACCCACCACGGGACGGCCAAGAGCAAGCGCTTCCAACGTTACTTTACCGAAACTTTCCGGTTGCAGCGAGAGGTTGAGTACAGCGTCGCTCACGGTCATAATCTCGCGCAGGTCACTGCGGTGGTTGAGTCGGGATACATGGTTTTGAACTCCTGCGGCGCATAGTTGCGCGTCCAGTTCTGCCGCTAGTTTTTCTTTACCCCGTTTGGTTTCACCGATGATCAGAACATGAGCGGGTACCCCATCAGAGAGCAGGCGGTTGAGCAGCGGCGCTACCTGGCTCTGTCCCTTGATGCGTGAAATACGACCCGGAAGACAGAGTACGTATCGCCCCGTCAATTCCGGGTGCTCGTCACGCCACTGTTTCAGCCATTCTTCGCTCGGGCGAAAGTCGGGGAAGAAGAGGGAAGTATCCACACTGTTGGGGATGACGTGGATACGTTCGGGCGGTGTGCTCGGATAATTTTGCAGGATGTGCTCGCGCATGCACTGCGAGACCGCCACTACCGCATCTCCACGCGTCATGATGCGCGAGTAAGCATTTACCGAGTGAAATCCGTGAAAACTCGAGATTAGTATCGGGCGTTGCCGGGCGGGGAGTAGTCTGTATGCAAAATGGAGCACCCACGCGGGCACGCGCGAGTGCACGTGCACAATCTGCGGTCCTTCCTCTTTTAGCAGTTTGGCCATGCGCCATACCTCTACCAACAGGTGCGGATTCTTTTTCTCTATCGAACGGCGGATATGCCCGGCGCCGGCAGCCAACACCTGCTCCACCATGCGCCCTCCGGCCGACACCACTGTACACTCCTCGCCACATTGCACCATGCCGCGGCAGAGCTCCAGTACAACTTGCTCCACCCCGCCGGAGGAAAGCGCCGGTAGCAGGTGCATAATCTTCATGAGATAATTTTTGGAAATCGTTTGAGAATGAAGGATGCGACTCGATCTGCCTCACGCAGAGGAGATGAAGACTTTAGTTGGTGTGTTGTGAGCCACTGAGTAAAAGTCGTCACCCGCTCTTCTTCCACGAGCTGAGCCAGTCCGCGTGTTACACGTCCGGGGGCTTTACCGACGCGTTTAGGGTGTACAGGCATCTCCAAAATACCTACCGGTGCACCGCTGGTAAGCGCCTCATACACCATCGACACACTATCCTGCGTGACCCACACATCTTTGGCTGTGGACAAATGCTCTGCCACCCAATCCTGACCGGTTGCAGCCACGGGAACCACGCGGATGCTGGGGCAAGAGGTAAGCAACATATCCACAAAATCGCCCGGCGTACGACGTGAGGTTGTGAGAGTGATCTGACCATTGTTGTAGCGCACCAGAGTAGAAAGCTGGGTGATAAGGTGATCCTCATCCCACCCGAAGTCCCTGCTGGGGCCGCCGATGAGCACCAATGTATCGCGCTTTTCAGTATCCGGAGAAGGCACAATGTTGTTCACAGCGCCGCGGGTGAGCAGTACATTGGCCGGAACTCGTTTCTCATTGGTGTAGTCGTGGCGTGGCGTGATGCACAGGTCGAACCAAGAGACAGGCAGGCTGGGTTTCATGCACACGATGCATGGGCAGTGCTTACTGCGAGCCAGGCTCAGGGCGGCCAGGTGGGTGCCGTGCCCGGCGCAGAGTACCAGATCAGGCTTCGGTAGTCCCATGCCCTTGGCGGTATAGCGCATTTTTTCAAGCAGGCTCAAGTGCGTCACATCCAACTCGTGTACGTCATGCTTGCTGCCGGGGGACTGTTCGCTGGCAAGACGTATCAGCGCGTTGGTCAGACCGCGTGTTTGCGAAAGGTGACCAGTTTTACCGTCGCTGACGATGCAGATAACCATGGGAATAAGTTAGCGGAGAGGCAAGGTGACTGCGCCATGCAGCTCCTGCCCAAGGAAGGGAGTATTCAGGGTGCCGCATGTGAGCGTTTCTTCGGTTACCAGGTTGCTGACCTGTGGATCGAAGAGCAGAAGAGGAGCCGCGTGTGGCGTGCCTTCGTCTTGTTCCCGTGGGTTGGCAATTTCTGCCGGTTTCAGGCAACATGCACGTATCAGTTCTCCCCAACTGAGAAGTCCCGGTTTTACCAGTTTTGTGTAGAGCGCAGGCAGCATGGTATCCAGCATGACCATGCCCGCAGGTGCGCTGACGAAGTCCTGCTTTTTAGAGAAGGGACTGCACGGCGTATGCGCACTCACAATGCAGTCGATTGTGCCGTCCTTTACCCCTTCCAGCAATGCCTCGCAGTCGGCTTGGTCGCGCAGTGGCGGAATCGTTTTGAAAACAGTGTCGTAGTCGCCGATCTGCGCATGGGTGAAGAGCAGGTGGTGCAGGGCAACTTCGGCGGTAACATGGACCCCTCGCTCTTTGGCGCGGCGAATGATGCGCACAGATTCAGCGGTGCTCACCAGTTGCAGGTGCAGACGAGCGCCGGTAGCTTCCGCCAGGCGAATCAGTGTTTCCGTGCCGATTTCTTCAGCGCAGGGGGGACAGGGGTGCAGCCCCAGATTGTAGGCGGTGACGCTCGGATGCGCGTAGGTGTGTTCGGTGAGTGCCGGCACATCGGCTCGCACGGCAAAGATGAGCCCCAAATCCTCCGCGTATTGCATGGCACGGTAGAGCATGAGAATGTTGGAGGGAAAGTCCTCCCCATCGCTTAGAATGCGTACACCGCGCATGGTAGCCAGTGTGTTGTAGGGAGCTTGTTCCAGCCCACGCATGCCCAACGATATACAGCCTGCAGGTGTCATATCGGCCACGGATCGCACGGTGGCAGCTTCGCGGAAACTATCCAGCGTGGCGCCATTGTCAAAGCAGAAAGCCGGGGAAGGCAACACCAACATACCCCACACACCACCGCGGATAGCAGCCTCTCCGGCGCGCATGATGCACTCGCGTTTGCTGCGCCCGGGTATTTCGATGTGTGAGTGCAGGTCATACAGGGCAGGCATGAGCAGTTTGCTGGAGGCATCAATGACGCGAGCGTGTTCCGGTATTTCCATCTTACCTTCTGCCTCAGCTTGCTTGACATCAGGAAGAGGAATTTCGTCGAGAAAGACGGTGGAGATGCTCTCTGCAGCCGGGCAAAGACATAGGTCAATGTGCTGACCGGTGATGGCCCAAGTGGCGTTGGTAATGTAGGTATTAGTCATGGGACAAAGTGCCTGGAGTAAGATGGTAAAGGATGCTCATGCGAGCGGCGATTCCATTTTCAACTTGGTTGCAGACAAGACAGTTTTCATAGTCCATGGCGGCATCGCAAAGTTCGACTCCACGATTCACAGGACCGGGGTGCATGATGCTCATGCCTTGGGCCTCAATGCGACGTAGCCGCTCTTCCGTTACGCCGAAAGCTTGGTGATAATCCGCCGCCGGGAAGAAGGGACTGTCAATGCGTTCGTTTTGCACGCGCAGCAGGTAGATGACGTCCGGTTTCCATGTGAAGATTTCATCCCATGTGTGCAATCGTGCAACACCGGTATGCTCCTTGGGAGGCACCAATGAACCGGGCCCCATGAAAGCGACCTGTGCTCCGAGTCTCCGTAAGATGAGACTGGTAGAGCGCGCCACGCGGCTGTGTCGTATGTCACCGACAATCACTACACGTCGCCCGGCGATTTCGCCGTATTTTTCGCGGATGGTAAAGGCATCCAGGAAAGCCTGGCTGGGGTGAGCATGAGCGCCATCGCCGGCGTTGATGACGGAGGCATTGCAATGTCGGGCGATGACAGCGGGTATGCCACTGTTTTTATGCCGCACAATGATGTAGTCCATCTTCATGCTCATGAGTGTGTCGATGGTGTCATGTACGCTTTCGCCTTTTACCACAGAGGATGTCGCAAGTGTGAAGGTAGTGACATCCGCTGAGAGACGGTGGGCAGCTACCTCGAATGAGGATCGTGTGCGAGTGCTCGGTTCGTAAAAGAGGGTGAGCACGGATTTTCCCTTCAGCGCGGGCACCTTTTTCACACTTTTGGTGAAAATTTCCTTCATCGCTACAGCGCTGTCCAAGATAGTGTGGATATCCTCGTCGCTGAGCGATTCAATCGTGATGAGGTCTTTTCTGGGTTTCATGACAGGGATATATGGGGGTCAGTAGAGCACGGCATCCTCACCGTCGGTTTCCAGCAGGTGCACGTGTACTTTCTCTGCGCTTTCCAGAGTGAAAGCAGCATAATCCGCATGTATCGGCAGTTCACGCCGCCCGCGGTCTACCAAACAGTGCAATTCGACGCGAGCCGGTCTGCCGTATTCGAAAAGAGTTTCCAGCGCTGCTCGCGCCGTGCGTCCGCTCTGCAACACATCATCCACCAAAATCAAGCGCATACCATCTGTTGAAAAAGGCAGGTAGGAACTGCGTAGCGCCGGACGTTCTTTGCGCAGGTCCAAATCGTCGCGGTAGAGAGTGATGTCAATGGCGCCGTACTGGGCTTGCACACCACGTTTTTGCAATGCTGTAACGAGGCGTCGGGCAAGCACGTCCCCGTGACTGATGAGACCCACCAGCCCCGGCGGCTCGCTCTCACCGCAAGCGGCGATATGGTCCGCCCAGTGCTCGAGGGCAGATGCAATGTCGGTGGAGGTTAGCTGAGGCATGGCAGACTACATTTGCGCAAATTGGAGAATGCGGTGGGCCGCCATGGCGGCATTCAACGGTGTTTTCTTGTGCAGCCCCACCGTGGTGGCCGGCACTCCGCCAGGCAGTTGGCTGATGGCCAGCAGGGCATCCATTCCGTTGAGTGGTCCGCACGGCACCGGCACCCCAATGACAGGTAACTTTGTGTTCATAACCACGACGCCCGGGAGAGCCGCAGAAAGTCCGGCCACGCAAAGCAGCACCGCCTGTGTGCCATCGGCATCCAGTTTGCGTAAATAATGCAGCAGGCCATCTAAATCCCGATGAGCAGAGTATATAACTTCCTCATTCTCTACATTCTGCTCCGTAAAATACTGACGTGCAGGCTCCATGAAGGGCAGGTCGCTCTTGCTGCCGTAAATCGTGATAACTTTCATGCGCCCCATCATACCACCTCGCGCCCACGCGCGCAAGGAAAAACAGACAGCACATGGCGCTTGGCGGCGCCTATGTACGATGGACGATTTGGAAAGTTCGCGCTTGCCATTTACGTTCACTGAAGAAAATTAACTGGCCTTTTACTGTTTCCTTCGGTAAAATGGCTGCATGCAAGAAAACGGCTGGAATACGATCGTGTTAGGAAAGGAAGAGCGTCCTCAGGTGATGCAGCAGGACCTGCTCGCCATGGTGCATCGGCTTGACCCCGATGATTACGACGAGGCCGTGCAGCATTTTTTGGAGGAATTTGAGCGCGGCGAGAGCTCGGAGAACCTGAAGCGCGCGGCTACGCTGCTGCTGCAGGATGAGGTGGACTTGTCGCCTGAACTCAAGGAGATGGATGTGCAGCCGGACGAGAAGTTGATCGCTGTATTGCTGGCGATGGGGGCTGATCCTGATGCGTCGAATGCTTACGGTGAGCCGCCGCTGCATTTGGCTTCCAAGTACGGGTACGTCAACATTGCGCAGATGTTGCTTCTGGCTGGAGCAGACCCCAGGCGACATAACTCACGCGGTCAACTGGCCATTGAATTGGCGAATGAGCCGGAAATGAGAGCATTGCTCTCCCCACCTGCTGAGCACACGCATGAAGAACACTGCAATTGTGGTCACCACAGCGATAATTGCCACTGCGGGCATGACCACTGTGACGGCGATTGCCATTGTGGGCATGACCACGCTTGATTTTCCTCACGGCAACCGCACTTGAGGGAAGTTAATCAACAGAAAAGACTCTCCAAACGATTGATCACGTGCCTATTTCCGAATACAAAAATCGCAATGGCAGCACATTCCTCGATGCAAATGATGTTGTTCCTCTCTCTTTTTTGAGTACATCTGCCATCCAAAACATATCTGCGCAACGCGCACGTTATCAATAAATCGTACATCGTAAATCGTAAATCGTACATAGGCAAACGCATTTTCTAATGCGTTTGCCCTGGCTCTAGCCCTGTGCGACTTCATAGAGCTCTGGCGGCAGGGAGGTGAGGAATCTGGAGGGAGGGCAGAATTGACCTTCGTAGCTGTGACCGTTGTAGCGCGGGTATGAGAGCGAAAGGCTGTCCTTCGCACGAGTGACAGCCACGTAAAAGAGGCGGTTTTCTTCTTCCATCTCGGCGGGGTCGCAGCCGTTGATAATTCGGTAGTGAGGGAACAAACCTTCCCCTAGAAAAATGATGAACACGTGATTCCACTCCAGACCCTTGGCCTGGTGGATGGTGCTTAGGGTCACTTTGTCGTCTTCCTGCAAGGATGGGTCGCGATCGGTTTCGCTGAGCAGGGCTACTTGGGAGAGAAAATCATCGAGATTTTCCACATCGGAAAGTGAGCGCGCAAGCTGTTCGATGTCTTCCATCCGTTCCTCGGCATTCTCGTATTGTGCCCGCAGGAAAGGCTCTATGTTTCGCAGCACACCCACCACCATTTCTGCCGGGGGCAGCTCGTGATCTTCGGGCTGCAGAGCATCGAGCGTGTCGAGCATGGCGAGCCACTGCGGCTGAGCGGCGACGGGCACGCTTACCTCTTTTGCAATGTCAGTGTGCCGTCGGTGTGGGGTTTGAGGGGTCTCCTTCACGAGATTCTGCCAAGCCTTTTGCCAGCCGTCCCACATTTTGCCGGCGCTCACTTCACCCACCTTCGGGAAGGTAGAGACAATTCGACGGAATGCTGTTTCGTCGCTTGGGTTGGCGAGCAGACGCAGATAGGCCACCACATCTTTCACGTGCGCTTGTTCAAAGAAGCGCAGACCGCTGGTAATGCGGTAGGGAATATGGCGACGCGTCAGTTCCATTTGAATGTCCAAGCTATGGAAATGCGCACGGTAGAGCACGGCGATTTCAGCCGGTTTTTCACCCCGGTCGATGAGTTCTTCGATGCGCTGTGCTACGTAGAGGGCTTCGGTTCGGTTGTCGGGTGCAGGATAGATGGCGGGCAATTGTCCATCTCCCTGGCGGGCGGGGAGCAGCACTTTGTGAAACTGCCGTTCATTGCTGGCTATGGCTGCATTGGCTATCTTTAAGATGGCGGGCAGACTGCGGTAGTTGGTCTCGATTTTGTGCACCTCAGCATCCGGGTAACGCTCGGTGAACCCGAAGATGTGATCCACTTCTGCTCCACGCCAGGAATAGATGCTCTGCGCGTCGTCTCCCACTACCTCCAGACAGGAGCGCTCTCCGCCGCTCAGCAGGCTGATAAGGCGCTCCTGCAGCACATTGGTATCCTGGTACTCATCCACCAGAACGTGCAGAAAGCGCCCTTGCAGCATCGTGAGTACTTCCTCATGCCGCTTCAACAGATCCAGCAGATTGACCAGCAGGTCATCAAAGTCCATGGTATTGGCCTCCCGCTTGCGTCGCGCGTAGTCTGTGTAGATGGAGGCAATGGTTTGCACATGTTTTTTGAGAGTGGGATAGTTTGTGCGCAGTAGCTCCTCCCAGTTGCGCCCGGTGTTGGTAGCCAGGCTCAGGATATTGAGCAGCAGTTCCGGTTTAGGAAAGGGATCATTTTTATTTTGCTTGCCGGCGTGTTGTTTGACAAGTGCCCGCATGAGAGCCTTTTGGTCATCGGTATCAATGATGGTGAAGCCAGGGCGGTAGCCGAGGCGTTCAGCGTGGGAGCGCAGGATGCGGTTGGCAATGGAATGAAAGGTACCGCCCCAGATGGAGGCGGCTTGCACTCCCACCAGCTTTTGCACGCGTTCCAGCATTTCGCGTGCAGCCTTGTTTGTGAAAGTGAGCAGAAGAATTCGCCACCCGGGCACACCCTGCGAAAGCAGCCAAGCCACGCGGTAGGTAAGCGTTCGCGTTTTCCCACTTCCTGCGCCGGCGATGACAAGAGCGTGCCGAGACTCAGTCGTCACAGCTGCGAGCTGCTGATCATTGAGCAGAGCAGAAAAATTGATGCCGACAGCGGCGTTTGACGAGCCTGTATGCACGTAGCGTCAGAAGTCGAGGTATATTTCTGCCCGGCGATTCTCACTGCGGATCGTGGAGATCGTCTGTCGCGAATCACCGGCTTTGTATGAGCGGCGTGGCTGGGTTTTCCCCATGCCGTGGGTGGAGATGCGTTCGGCTTGCACTCCATCGGCAATCAGCGCCTGCTTCACCGCCTCCGCGCGCCGCCGCGAGAGATCCATATTGTATGCCGCATTGCCGACATCATCGGTATGGCCGGAGATATTGAGCTCGCCATTGCTGCGCCTGAGAATCTGTGCCACGATGTGCAATTGACTCACAGATCGTGGGCTGAGCTTATCATCATCGAAGGCAAAATAGAGTACGAGCGAATCTCCCCCCTGTGGGTTTTTGACAATGGGGAAATACACGCCGCCTTCTTGTTCGGCGGCCTGTTCATAATGGGTGAGCAGGTTATCAAGCGCCACGGCTTTCACGCGCCAACCTTCCTTCTCATCGTGCGTCAGCTCAATGCCCACATTGCCGGAACGCTTGCCGGGCATGGCCTCATTTTCCTTCGGGGAAAGGTAGATGAGGTAACCGGCATTCTTTTCATTGTGGTACATGTTGCGCATGGGAAGTCGCTCACGTAGTTTAAGATCGCCTTCCTCAAACATCATGCACAGACCCGCCAGCGTGGCATCCGTCACCTCGCCGCCGGTAATGAGTCGGCGTGCCGTGTCCATGTCCCCGCGCTTGAGTGCCTCCACAAACCCCTCTACCACACTGAGGGCATCGCTTTCCGGCTTAAGTTGCATTTTGTCCGTGGGCGTCTTTTCCACACTTTGGAGACGCGGAGTTCCTTTTTCCGGGGTCGAGATGGTGAGCAGCAAATCCTCTCTTCCACCCTCGGAGGAAATGCGATAGCGGGTCAATTTGCCGGAGCCTTCTTTCGGGATAATGGTGCCGATTTCCTCTACGTTCACCTTCCCCTCTCCCGGCGCCCAGTTGCTAAGAGCTTCTCTTGCCTCCGGGGTAAGCTGAGCATCGCCGGCTATCTTTTCCAGTTCTGCATTTTTTTGTTCCTGCGGAAGTTGCAGAGCTTGTGCCACTTGCAAGGCCGCAGCATGCTCTGCTGAATGGGCTCGTTGAACCGGGGGCGCAGGTGGAACGGGTTGGGGTTTCGGAGCAGGAGGAGTCAGCTTGGGCTGCTCTGTGGGCGCAACTTGCGGTTTGGGTTGTTCCACCGGCGGTGGTGGCGGAGCTTCAGGCTCACGCTTGCCGCGAAAAATTCCGGTGATTCCTGCAATAATCAGCAGAATAATGATAAAGAGTGTGAGAAAAGGATGTTGCTTCATAATGTGGTAAATTCTTGTGGCCTCACGGGAACCACGCCATGTTCGCCCGGTATTTGGGCAGGCGTGGGAGAGGGATCTTGCATCAGGGCTTCTCGGGCACGCACTCGCCGCACCTCTGCGTAAGGATCCGGCGTTGGCGGTGCAGGGTAGTTGCGGATAAGTTCTGTGGGATTCATGCGGTTCATGACTCCGGAAGGATGATACCCGCGCATGCCCGCTTCGGTGCTCAGCGAACATATGGTCTCAAAATGCAGGTGAGCGAGATATTTTCCATTGGCAGTCCCGATGGTGCCAATACGCTGCCCTCGGTCCACAAGCTGACCAACGCGAGCCTCCCTCGTGTTGAGGTGTGCGTAGAGCGTCTGCACAATCCCTTTTTCACCCGGGATGCGGTGCGCCAACACCACCACATGCCCCCACTCGTCCGAGGGCACCCCACTGTACACCACCAACCCGCGCCCGGCAGCGCACACCGGCTCGCCCAAATCCGTGTTCTGTCCTCCGATGCCGTTGAGATCCTTACCGGTGTGGTGCCCATGGCGTTTTTCATTCAGGGCGCCGAATGGCTGCGCATCGTAGATCATGGCGCCTGTGGGAGCTCCGCATGGCCACTGGAAACCATCGACTTCGGGCGCGATGACCATCTGCTCAGGACTGAGCAAAATAAGGCCTCCGAGCACTTGAGCCACCGTCTGTTGAGCGGGAAGAGCGGGAGAAACGGAGGCCCTTCCTTGTTGGATGCTGCGCACACTTAGCCACCAGCACAACCCCACTGCTCCCATACAGATGAGCGCGTAGAAGAGTTTACGAAAAAAAGGGATCCTGTGCGGAGCAGCGGACATGTCCTCATGGTAGCGGAATACTACTCTGTTTTCAAGCTTTATTAGTGCCGGAACGGGGCAACCGCATTGGAAAATGCAGTTGCCATTTACGATGCACGATGTACGATTTGGGAAGAATGCGCGCTAACGGTACAAATTCCTTAAATCACAAATAGTAAATGATTTATTGCGAATCGCATACGCTTTGCTTACGATTCGATATTGTGAAATGTCTTGAGGCAGTCGGCATACTCCGCACGCGTATGCAGAGAGCGGGGAGAAGTTGACTCTTTTCTCTTGTAATTCAAGCGAAAATGCCTTGCGAGCGGGTGGTCTTCCCATCCTATTGTAAAGACAGGGAAGATGCTTTGTAACTGCCGCCACAATGCTCTGCCGCCGCCGAACATGAAGAGGACGTCGAAAGGACCGTCTTTGTAGATTTCTTCCGCTTCCAGCTGCTCGCGTACACTCGTTTTTATTCCCCTGAGCACGACGCGGTTCACGCCCCCCACACCGTGCCAGAAGGATTCCTGTTCGGCGGGGCAGATGATGATTACTTGAGCATCCGGGCGGCAAGTGCTCAGTGCATGCACGGCGTGGTCGAGAAGCTTCGCTTCTTCAAAATTGTCGGGACTAACCACGATCATACGGAAAGGCAGGCGAACGTACTGGCGTATAAGCGCGCAGGTATCCTCATCCATCTCCGGAGCGAATTGTTCATAGGTTTTCCATCGATGGTGCATCCAAAATCCGTCCAAGATATGCTCATTTTGGCATTTTTCCAAAGCGAGATTCACTTGCATCGTAATCTCCGGCAGGCTCGTGCAACCCTCCGGCAGGTGAATCTCGCGCCCCAACACAGTGTCCCAGTGTCCCAGCGCGGTATTGCGGGTGAACACAGAAAACAGATGCCCTTTGCCTTTGCAACGCTTGTAAATGATGGCGGGCAGGGGGGTCACGCCCGTCACTTTTCCAAAATAGGGCAAATAGACACCCTCTGCCGTAAACTGATCACTCAGCACACCCAACAATCCTCCACCTCTCGCCAACTTGAGTACCTCTCTCAACCCGTCTTCCTTGCTGTACATCTCGCAACCGTGCCGTGTGCGCGATTTGTATATGAAGTCTTCGAGCAAGGGATTGGAAAGTCTGCGATACATCGAGGCAAAACGAGGTACGCGAGAGAAAATTGGGCGTATGCGCGCCAGGGCCTCCCAGTTGCCTGCGTGCGGGATGCAAGAGACGACGGTGTGACCATTTGAACCGCAACGTTCGAAATGGTCGGCCCCTTCCACATGAATGAAACGCTTGAACTCGCGCTCCTTCATGAGCCCCGTTTTCATGGAACATGCCAAGTTCATGATGGTGCGCACCATGTTGCGGCGAATCATGGAGCTCAGCTTATCGGCGCGCAGCGTGGGGTCAATGACGATTCTCAGATTTCGAGCCACAATGCGGCGTCGACGTGCCGCAAAGACCCATACCACATAACCCACCGCACGTCCGATCAGCGCCACTGCTCTCACGTCCGTCATTTTGATGAGTATGCAGATGAACTTGTAGAGAAGATAGGAAATATGATCCAGAACCCCGGCCCGCTTTTTATGGTCTGTGCTTGCCTCCATTGTCCTATTTTGAAAGATCTGTATTTTGCATAGGGATGAGCCGCATGTGCCCCTCCACACCGTTGCGACTGCGTGTAAACTCCGGATAGTAACCGTGCTGCTGCACCAGGGATACGAATTCGGTGTAGCTTTCCATGAGCGTGCGCAGAGCCGGGCGCAGCATCTCCATGTAACGCTGTGGCAGACCTACATGACCGATTTCCCCGCCTCGCGGCAGGGAGTTGAGCAAAGGCTTCCCACCCCGAAAATCGACACGCAGACGTGGTGTTCCATTCACCTGTTCACGCGCGAAGCTCAAGTTGACGGCGGTTGTTTGGTGCAGGTGGGTGCTGAGCACTCGGTCGATAATGAGCTCCGCGTAGCCATCGTGCAGGCGCACAGCCAGACCGTTCTCATGGGCAATGAGCGAGAAAATACCGCCCTGGCGCATGCGGCAGGTGTCGCGCAGGTAACGGTTGATTTCCCCCTCAGTAAAACTGATCTCCGCTCCTCCCGCATTCTTGAGTGCAAGTGTCAGATCTTTTGGATTGCCACGGTCCTCGTAGCCTGCTATGTCTCCCAGCTCTTGCGGGCGCCACATTTGCACCACCGCATACGCCATGCCTCCCGTGAACAGTAAAAACAGCAGGGATGCCAGGATAGACCATACATTGAGGTGGATCCACACAGCGCGGAGACCTTCTTCCGACGCTGTGGCAGATTCAGTCGCTTCATCCTCCCCACCGAGATCAGTCATGACTTCCCCTCCATTTTCGGATTGCAACAAGCTCCCCCACGGAGACTCCCGATCCTCTGCACGGCGGCTCTTTCTGCGGCGTGTGTTTTCCAGCATGACTGCGCACATTATAACACGTGCCCCCCGGATGAAAAGCGAAAAAAACTCGACCGAATTCGTCGTAACCCTGAAATAGTTCGCTGCAGCACATGTGTCCCAATAAAATTTCCTCCGGGCTCATTCACCCCATTCCTCATGCGTTCATGATCCGAAAAAATCCGCGCAGCGCGCGCTCACTTTCCAAATCGTAAATCGTAAATGACTTGCGTGTTGGGATCGTTTTTTCTTGGGACGGATGTGGTGTTGCAGGGAAAATTGATTCTGGCACCTCTAAAAACTCAAGATTTTTGACACAGGGGCAGTCCATGATACCTGATCCCCGGACATTTTGTTCT
>CANPYO010000007.1 GCA_947588645.1 uncultured Akkermansia sp.
GGATCCAAGGGAGAGAGTGCGTAGCTCTCTCCCTGGTCAGAGGGGAGTGGGGAGGCTGAAAGCCCCCCCACAAGCTCTGCATTGCTCTGATGGATTAAGCAAAAATAAAAATTTACCCCGTCTCAAAATTATAGTTGACTTCGTACATAGGCAACCGCATTTTAATGCGGTTGCCCACGCGTGTCCCCATAAAATCTTCTCCAGGCTCATCCAACCCATTTCTTCGCGTGTGGGATGCGAGACACGCCACTTGTCTCCGCACAACGCGCGCTAGCATTCAAATCGTAAATGAATCAAATCGTACATCCAACATCGTACATAGGCAAACGCATTAGGAAATGCGTTTGCCCTGTAGCTCCTTTACTTCCTCATTTTACGAATGGCGGTACGCGTGAAACTATCCCTGGCGTGAGCAGTTTCTCGCGCAATTTGCTCATCAGTGGCGCCAAAATAGGTGAGCAGAGTACTTGTCATGGCCAAGGCTACTTCTTCTTCTCCGGAGAAGAAAAGCGAATTTTCATCTCCCTTAGGCATCTCTTTGCGCAAAGCAAAAGCTGTCTGGTGGTAGGCAGTATAAGCCATCACTGCAATGTCAGGGGAGATACTGCGTGCAGCGGCCGTAATCTCTGCCGTGGGAGCCGTGAAAGAGGTAATCATGATGGCGCGCGATTTTTCCACACCGGCCAGCTTCAGGATGGTGCGCTGGCGAGCATCGCCATGCAGTACAAGTCGCCCCTGTTTGGTAAGCTGCGAAACAGTATCGATATTCATCTCAATGATCACAACCTCTACATGGTAGGAGGATAAAATATCGGTAAGAATTTTTCCGCAGGGACCATAGCCCACCATAATCACACGGTTGACGTCCTCCGCCGGTGAGGGGAGTTCACCGGAGCTCTGTTTCACCCCGATACCACGATCTTCGAAATATTTGACGAGATGCGGTACATAGCGATAGAGGGCAGCGTTGAGCGTTATAGTAATAATAGCCGTACCGGTAATGACGTTTACCGCATAATCGGGCAACAAGCCGTAGGTACCGGCAATGAGTGAAGCCAAGATGAAGGAGAACTCACCTACCTGCGAGAGCGATGTCCCTATCATAAGCGCCATGCGGCTCGATCTGCGCAACATACGCACCATGGCATAAGCCACAATCGGTTTGGCAAAAAGCGTAAGCATGAGAGCGCTGAGCGCAAGTGGCCAGTGCTCGATAAGCTCGCCACCGCGGAACTCCATGCCCACCGATACGAAGAAGAGTACTGCAAATGCATCGCGCATGGGCAGAGCATCTGATGCGGCTCGTGCCGCAAATTTGCTTTGTCCTACTACCATGCCGGAGAGAAAAGCGCCGAACTCCAGCGAGATGTTGAAAGCGGTAGAGGAAAGCACCGCAATGCCCAACGCAATCACCAGCACCGAGAGCGTGAAAAGCTCATCACTCGTGCTGTGCGCCACGTACGTAAGCGTTTTTTCAATGATACGCTTCCCCAAAAAGGCAACGCAAAACACCAGCAGAGCCAACTTCACTACAAGCCAACCCAGTGCCGGTCCCAGAGATTCTCCCCCAAAAAAGACCGGTATAAGAACCAGCAAGACAATTGTGAAGATATCTTCCACCACAAGCCAGCCCAACGCGGTGTGCCCAGCAGGTGTGGAAAGCACTTTGTTGTCTGCCAGCACACGAGTAAGCACCACAGTGCTGCTCACACACATGCACGCGCCAAAGAGCGTAGCGGACAACCATCCGGAATCCTGCACCAACCAATAGTAAAACACAGCGCCAAGCAATGCGCGCGTTACCATGCACACAATGGCTCCCGGCAACGCGACGGCTTGTACCGCCAGCAAATCCTTGAAGTGAAATTGCAATCCCACACCAAACAATAGCAACACCACTCCGATGTGCGAAAAATCATTCACCGTAGCAGTGTCTACGGCGATGCCCCACAAAGTACCACCACCGTCCGGTTCAGATGTCACAAAGAGAGCTCCGACAAGCATGCCGGCAACCAAGTACCCCACCAGTGGAGAAAGCTTAAGCTTCTGCGCTGCCATACCGAGCAGAAGCGCTAATGACAGACCTATGGCCAATGTGGTAATCATGACATAACGCGTGCCCAGAGCACTTTCAGGTATCGTCCCTCAGGATAAGTAGATAAATACGGATGATCCCAGCCAGGACCGCTGGTCTCCATGATCTGCAACCGCCGACCGAGCCTTTGCGCTGTATGAATCACGATATTCTCGAAATCGGGCACGCTCAACAAACCGGAGCACGAGCACGTTACAAACAACCCTCCCACCTTCGCACATTGCATGCCCAGCATGTTGAGGTCGCGGTACTTTCTGATGCCCTCCTCACGCGCTTCATCGCGTCCCAGCACCAGCTTCGGCGGATCGAGCAACACTACATCGAACTGCCGCCCGTTACGGATCATTTGGCGCGCGTAGGTAAAGGCGTCAGCGTGCACGAAATCAATGCGAAGCGGTCCTCGCCGCAAATTGATATTGGCGTTTCTTTTGGCCATGGCTATGGCGTTTTCATCCAAATCAACCGCCGTCACTTCCGCCGCTCCGCCCAACAGCTTGGCATAAATGGAAAAACCGCCGGAATAGCAGCATAAATCCAGAAGCGTTTTGTCCCGCACCATGTGCGAAAGCTTAAAACGGTTTTCCCGCTGATCGCAGAAAAATCCCGTTTTATGCCCATGCTCAAAATCCACCTCAAAGTTTACGCCGTGCTCAAGAATACGCACACGGTGTACGGGCTCACCCGTCGGTGCTGTCGTGGGGTCAATTCCCTCCATACGTGCGACCTCGGGGTCCACCTGCACCACATGCCGTGTGGTACCGCATAAACCGTGCAACAAAGGCAACCAGTGTTCCAGCCTCTGCCACACTCCCAGCACACTCACCTCCACGCTCAGTACGTCATTGTACCGATCCACTACTAACCCTCCTACCCCGTCCGAATCCCCGTGTACCAGGCGACAGGCATTTGTATCCCCCGGCAACCACTGTTTGCGCCATTCCACTGCCGTTTTAAGAGCGTTCTGCAAGTGTTCCTCACCGATGGGATCCACCCCATGGTGAAGCATGCGCAGCGGCGTGCGCGACTTTGGGTTCCAAAACCCGGTGCCAAAATACGCTCCGTTCTTGTCGTACACGTGAATAAGACAGCCCGGTTGAGCCCCGGAACTCACCGCTCCCAACATACGAGGGTACACCGCAGGGTTGTATGTAAAATACTTGAGCTGTACCCAAGGAGTGAGCCAACTCTCACTTCCAACCGGCGCCGCCTCCCTCTCCCGCCGCACTGATGACACCCTCGCCACAGAAGCTTTTCGTCTCTCAGTTCTCGCCTCTTCTTTTTTTCTCCTGAGCACGTCCCCATCATACCCTGCACAACGCCCGTTTGTCAATCTATTCGTTTTGAGTACGGCAAACACATGCGACTGCATTAGAAAATGCGGTCACTTACGTACGATGACTTACAGTCGCCCTGTGGCTGCTTGGGGCCGTCGGCAATTTTGTACGAGGTACGATTTATTGATAACGTACGCGTTGCACAGATTTTTCAATACGTATATACGATGACATCCGTCAATAAGAGCTTTTTTCTGCTAATTGACTTCTCTCAAATGCGGTTGCTCTGCATGTGAGTCGTACAGCGTCGTGCGGAGAGAAAGAGAAGTGAGGAGTGTCTTGAAGAGGGTATAGTCGTGCTCACGAGACGCAGAGGGAAGAATAAACTGGTATTCCGTGCGGCGAGCATCTTCGATATCGGCGTTACGCAGGCGCAAGCAAATGGTGTCCTCGTTGTCAGTGGAACGTCCGCGCAAACGTGCCTCTACCTCGGTGCGGGGCAAGTAAATGTAAACATCCGCGTACGTGCGACGGATGATGGGATCCTGGCAGGATCGTATAGATGCAGCGCCTTGGACATCAATGTCCATAACGACATTTTCACCCTGTTCCAAGTGACGGATAACCTCACTGATCAGGGTTCCATAGCTGTTGCCATGCACGCAGGCGTGTTCCAGGAATTCCCCGGAAGCCACTTTTGCATCAAAGTCGCTTTGTGTCAGGAAATAGTAGTCTTTTCCGTCGACTTCTCCACTTCTGGGGGTGCGAGTGGTGCAGGAAATTGAATAGGCCGCAAGCCCATCTGCCTCAGCCCGGCGGCAGAGGGTCGTTTTGCCCGAGCCACTAGGGCCAGACACAATCAATAATGAACCAAGAGGTTTATTCGACATTTTGGATTTGTTCGCGTATTTTTTCGAGTTCAGTTTTTGCCGTCACGACGAGCTGAGCGAGCTTAGCACTGTTCGCCTTTGACCCCGTGGTGTTGAGTTCGCGGAAAATTTCCTGACAAAGAAAATCCAGAGGTCTACCCACCGCTTCACCCGTGCTGGAAATGAACTTTTCAAACTGCTGGAGATGGGAATTGAGACGAGTCATTTCTTCACTCACGTCACACTTGTCGGCAAACAATGCCAACTCCTTCGCCAGACGTTCGTCCGGCTCTTCGAGCACGAGACCTTGGTCTCTGAGACGACGTAACAGCATTTCCCGGTAGTGAGTCGGCACGTCTGCTGCCGCTTCTATCATTTGCGTCCGGAGTTCGCGCAGACCCTCCGTGCGAATGAGCAAATCTGCCGCCAGATTCTTGCCCTCCTGCGCCCGCATTGCCAAGAACTGATCCATTGCCTGCTGAAGAGCGGACTGCAGAGCATTTTCCCATACGCGTTCAGGTGTCGTTTCTTCCTCTATGGAATCGGTGAGCACCCCCAACCTCAACAGAGTGTCCACAGAAAGCTCCAAATCCCGACCACAGACGGCGCTTACCTCTTCCAGCTGCTCATTGAGAGCCTTAAGCTTATTTAAATGAAGGCGAAAGTTTCCTCTGCCCGAATCATCAGCCGATTGAAGCAAAACACCGATATTCAACCGACCGCGTGAAATCCGTTGAGCGACAAAGCTGCGCACCCGGGGCTCCAGCTCAGCCCAAGCATGCGGCAGATTGACAGCGCATTCAAGTTGTTTACGGTTGGTACCACTGATTTCCACACGCAGGGAAGCACCACAAAAGGGAACGGAAGCCGCCCCGAATCCGGTCATACTGTTCATAAGGGGGAAGAGCCAATTATCTGAGTAAAGCGAGCATCGAGAGTGAGAGCCTCTTGGACATTGTAATTAAGGTCTTCTTGAAGTTCATCCACCATGCGCATGCGAGCGATTAAATTTGACACGGGAAACTTATGTGCCACCGCTTCGATTTCCGGCGCTACCGGTTTCACATCCGGCGCATGTGACGCCACCAGTACTGCCTGCCCCAGGCATAGCGTGAGGAGCTCCAGCATCTGTGTGCGACGAGCCAGATACTCCGTTTCGATCATAGCCGCCATGGTATCTTTTTGTTGAGCCTCCCAATCTCGCACATCTGTTCCTTCAGCGATACTCTTCGCCTCTGCTTTGACCGCAGAAGTGATGCGATCCGATATTTCTTCGCGATCATCCGCCAAAAGCTTTTGAAAATCACAACGTAGAGCAAGAGCAGCCACATCCGATCCCAAGTTCGCAAGAGCCGTACGCACGGCAGGCAAAAAGCACTGCTGAGTCTCACTCACATGCTCTCCTAAAGCGAACTCAGCGATATCTAAGCGGATGCACCGTGAACGAATGGTGGGCAACAGGCGGCTCGGCAGCTCAGTGATGAGTACAATCAGCGTCTGCGGAGGCGGCTCTTCCAGTGTTTTTAAAAAGGAATTAGACGATTCGGCTGACAGACGATCAGCCTCGCAAATGATGACGAGTTTTGTTTCTCCCTCCGGCAGACAGAGAGTGAGAAAAGGCTCTACGCTGCGGATAGCGTCGATGGTGATGGTTCGAATTTTGGAACCTGGGCGAATCACACGACAGTTTGGGTGCATCAGGTCTTCCAGCTTGTCCGCTTTAGCGCCGCATAACAAGGCAGCGAGTTGCAGAGCCAAGTGATTCGTGCCGCATTCCGGAGCGCCGGTGACAAGAAGCGCGTGAGGCATGCGCCCATTAGCGTGGGCATGCTTCAGCAATTCAAATGCCTGGTTCGTTGTGAAAGGCATGGCGTTATAATTCCGGGTATGAGCCGAGCACTTTCACCATGGGGCTCCCGTGGCGCAAGTCATCCAAGCACCCCTGCAGAGGCTCGGTCGCTTCGTGCCCCTCCACATCGATATAGAACAGGTATTCCCACGATATGTGCCGCGCCGGGCGCGAATCGATGCAGTAGATATTGATACCATGTTTCTTGAAACGTATCAGCACATCTGCCAGCGAACCCGGCACATGAGGCACGCCGAAGCAAATGGTGGTGCGATCCTTACCAGTAGGGCTGGTACGTTGCCTGCCGATTACCGCAAAGCGCGTTGTGTTCGTAACGTTGTCCTGGATATTAGCTTCGAGCACGCTCAGGTTATTAAGCTCACCAACGAGCCGGCTCCCCAACGCTGCCGCGCCTTTGGCAGATTCAGCATTTGCTAATTTTGCCGCTGCGGCGGTTGAGGCAGAAGAAATCTGCTCCGCGTTCGGGAAATTCTGCTGCAACCACAGTCTGCACTGCCCGAGAACCTGGGGATGCGAGTAGATTGTGCGTATTTTCTCCTTCTTGCAATTCGCCAGTAAACAATTCTGCACACCCTGCATGTGTTGCGCGCAGATGCGCAGATCGGCGCTGTCCATGAGTAAGTCCATTGTCTGCGTCACAAAGCCGGCGGTATTGTTTTCGATAGGCGCCACCGCATAATCCACCTCTCTGCGCTCTGCCGCATCAAACAGGTGCGAAAATGATGGGAAGGGCAGCAACGTTACACTTTCCCCAAAGCGTGCCAGTGCCGCCTGATGGCTCCATGTGCCTTCCGGTCCTAAATAGCCCACACGTAATCCACCTTCCAGCAAGTAACCACAACTGATGATCTGACGGTAGATGCTCAACAGCGCCTCATCCGGCAACACGCCTGCGTTGAGCCGTGCCAGCTTTTCACGCTGAGCGCTCTCGCGCTCCGGCACAAAAAGGTCGCCCCCATCGGCAGCTTTTATTTCTCCCACGCGGTGCACATATCGCATACGCTCCTTGAGCAACTCGACGATGGAAGCATCCACTCGGTCGATTTGTCCGCGCAACTGTTCTATCTCATCCATGCGCGTTCATTTTACCACACTTTGCCCCGTCTTGGCAAGAGGACAAGGCAACCGCATTAGAAAATGCGGTTGCCTATGTACGAGGTACGAGGTACGATGTACGATTTGGATGCTAGCGTGCTACGCGCGAGATTGCCGAGCCGTAGGCGGCAAAATGTTGCCTATGTACGATGTACGATTTGAATGCTGGCGCGCCATGCGCGAGATTGGCGAAGTTTGCCTTCTTGCCGGCTTACTTCTTTATCCATGGGAAACGCATGAGGGATGGGTTGAATGAGCCTAGAGAAGATTTTATTGGGACACGCGTGGACGGCATCTCTTCTCGTAGTCGGTTCGCTGGTCATCGCCAATGGATCCAACGGCAAAATAGCGTGCCTCCGGATGGTGAAAAATGAGGGCACAGACGGAGGCCTGAGGCTGCATCATGAACGACTCCGTGAGCGAAGCGCCCGTGTGCATCGATGCATCAAGCAGCGCAAATACTGTGCGCTTCTCCGCGTGATCCGGTTGACTCGGGTAGCCACAAGCAGGTCGAATGCTCTGCACCCCGTCCGTTGGCCACACGTTGTCAACAATACGGTGGACATTTTCTGCCATGGCCTCTGCCAGCACATTGGACAGAGCACGTACCAACAGGGAGGAGTAGGTATCCCCTTGCTCATCCAATTGCGCACCCCATCGATCTGCACCGAGGATACTCACCTGCATGGCGCCCACGTAACCCTCGTACGGCTCAGGCGGCACAAAGTCGGCCAGAGCGAGGCGCGGTTTGTCGCTCATTTGCTGACAGCGCATGGTATGCAGCAGATAACGGCTTTCAACGATCTGAATATCATCCCCCGTACTGTTGGCACGCCATATGCCGAAGCAGCCGCGGGCGTGCAAGAGTTGTCTCTCCCCGGCAGTGCGCATCAGAGCGCGGGCATCGGTGAGCAGTTCTTTCACCTGCTCTGCCTGCTGGGAAGCGACGTCGACGCGCAGGGCACGACGAGTGGGATTCCAAGTCTCTTGTAGTCCGAAGACACGCAATAGAATACTCCAGTCAGCCACGCTTTCCAGTTCCTCCCAACCGATTTCATAATCCAATCGCGGCGTGCAGCATGCGCACCCGCACGGTACACCTGCGGTAAACACACCTGTACGCTGCGGCATTGGGATACACGTGTTTGCCCAATCTGTTTTCAGTGCAGCCGCGCGGGCGCACGCAAGCGTCATCAGCGGCTTTTTCTCCTGGCCGGCATAGCCCGTGCGCAGCTCTTCTTGCTGCCGGCGGATGGTCGCCAACGCTGCCGAGCGCCCCTGCCCTATGAGCGAGGCCGCCACCGGCGCCACGGTAGAGGCATCCGCCGTATGCACTACCACGCCGTGCGGGTAGAACGGAGCAAGCTTAAGCGCAGTGTGCAGAGGGCTTGTCGTTGCGCCTCCCACGAGCAGCGGCACGCTCTGTCCCGCCTTCTCCAGCTCACTTGCCACGTGTCCCATCTCCTCCAGCGAGGGGGTAATCAATCCTGAAAGCGCCACCAGATCAGCCTTCTCGCGTTGCACGGCTTCCAATATCTTTTCACAGGGCACCATCACCCCCAAATCCACCACGCGAAAACCATTGCACGCAAGTACCACGCCCACAATGTTCTTGCCAATGTCGTGGACATCTCCCTTCACCGTGGCCAATACGACCGTGCCCACGGCAGAAGCGCCGGCTTTGTCCTGCTCAATGAAGGGAGTGAGCACGCCTACACTTTTTTTCATAACGCGCGCGCTCTTCACCACTTGGGGCAAGAACATTTTGCCTGCACCGAACTGCTCCCCCACCTGTTTCATCCCTTCCATCAACGGACCTTCAATGACTGCGAGTGCACTTCCACAGGCTTGCATGGCCTCCAGCGTATCCGTGTCGATAAAGTCGGTGATGCCCTTTACAAGGGCGTGAGCCAAGCGCTGCTGCACGGGCCACTTGCGCCACGCAGCAACATCTGCTGTACTTTGATCGCACTTCTGCTCCTTCTGTGCGACAAGCCGGTGTGCGTAGTCGGTAAGCCGTTCGGTGGCGTCCTCGCGGCGGTTGAGCAGCACGTCCTCCACGAGTTCCAAACGATCTCTCGGTATGTCATCATACACATCGAGCATCCCCGCATTTACGATGCACACGTCCAATCCGCCTTTCTGCGCGTGATAGAGGAAAGCGGAGTGCATGGCTTCGCGCACGGGATTTATGCCGCGGAATGCAAAAGAGACATTGGAGATGCCGCCGGAGATATGGCAAGCCGGGAAAAGACGGTGTATTTCCGCTGACGCTATAAAGAAATCGCGCGCGTAATTGGCGTGCTCTGCAATGCCGGTGCCCACCGTCAGCACATTGGGGTCGAAAATGATGTCCTCTTCCGGGAAGCCGATGCATTCCGTGAGCAATTTGTGCGCACGGCCGGCGATGCGAACGCGATCTTCGACAGAGGTTGCCTGCCCCTGCTCGTCAAATCCCATGACCACTACAGCTGCACCATAACGACGGATAAGGCGCGCACGACGCAAAAATTCCTCCTCCCCATTTTTTAACGAGATGGAGTTCACAATTCCCTTGCCTTGTATGCAACTCAGTCCGGCTTCTATCACCTCCCACTTGGAGGAATCGATCATGAAAGGTACGCGAGCGATGTCAGGCTCAGCGACCACCAGATTCAAAAATTTTGTCATTACCTCCGGGCCATCGAGCATACCGTCATCGAAGCAAAAGTCCAGCACAGTCGCCCCATTTTCCACCTGCTTGCGGGCAATGGAGAGAGCCTCTTCGTACTGCGCTTCACGGATAAGGCGGGCAAACTTGGGAGAGCCAGCCACATTGCATCGTTCTCCCACGAAAAGTGTGTTGCGCGCGCGGTCGTGGTTGTAGGCTTCCAATCCGGAGAGACGCATTTGCCCTGCCGGAGCATGAGCAGCCGGCGTACGCGGTGGAAAATCCTGCACAGCCTCGCGAATGGCGCGTATATATTCCGGCGTGGTGCCACAACAGCCGCCGACAATATTCAACAAGCCCTCTCGGGCGTACTCACGCAGAATGCCGGCCATGTGCTCTGCCGTATGCTCATAACCGCCGGGCGCCAGTGGGTCGGGCATGCCCGCGTTCGGATACATACTGACGGCGCAGTCTGCCAGCGCGCTCAATTCCCGGGCAAATGGCAGCATCAGGTCCGCCCCCAGCGCACAGTTGATGCCCACTGCCAGTGGCCGCGCGTGCCGTATGGAGTTCCAAAATGCCTCTACGGTCTGCCCGGAGAGAGTGCGCCCGGCGCGGTCAGTCACGGTAAAGCTGATCACAACCGGCGGGAGCTCCGCATTCGTTTCTTCGCGCAGTTCATCAATGGCAAAAAGGCAAGCCTTGGCATTCAGAGTGTCGAAAATCGTCTCGAGCAGCAGCATATCCACCTCTCCCTCCACGAGAGCCTTCACTTGCTCGCGGTAAGCACGGCGCAGCTGGTGAAAATGTACCGCACGAAAGCCCGGATCATTCACATCCGGCGAGAGGGAGGCGGTAACGGACAGCGGCCCGATGGATCCCGCCACGAAACGCGGTCGTCCATCCTTTTCCTGCGCTTCATCCGCAGCAGCGCGTGCCAGCCTACAGGCAGCTCCATTCATTTGGCGCACCAATTCGGCCAAAGCTGCATCTTCCAACACTCCATCGAAATAAGCCTGGTCACGAGGTCCCGGGGGAGCAGTGTGAAAAAACTCATGCTGGCCGATGCAGGTGGACGCAAAGGTGCAGGTGGTAATGATATCAGCCCCGGCTTGCAAGTAGTCACGGTGGATTCCTGCTATAATTTGAGGCTGAGTAAGCACCAGCACATCATTGTTGTTGCGCAGGTCGTGCGGATACTTCTTCGTGTCTGCAAAGGACGCGCCGCGGTAGTCCTCCTCCGTCAGGCGATGCTTCTGCACCATGGTGCCCATGGCGCCATCCAAAATCAATATGCGCTCGCGCAGCAGGTCTCGGAGTTGCTCAGTGCGGGGCATTGCGCGTTGTCATGAGAGCGTGGGTTAGCGCTCCGGAGGCGTCGGGTTCTTGTGCCACACGATCACTCCTTTCCCAACAGCGTAGAGGAATACTGCCAAAAGAACACCGATGAAGATCCCCATCGAAGCGAGTGCAGAACCATTTTCCTGTACGGCGCCCTTGAAGTTCACTGCCCATGGATAGAGCAATATCACCTCCAAATCAAACACGAGAAACAGTACCGCCACCAAGTAGTACTTAATCGAGAAAAATCCCGGCGCTCCATCCCCTTCCGGCACATTACCACACTCGTAGGGGATATCCTGTGCCCTGCGCAACTTCGCCCTCCGACCAAATATCACGCTTAGTATAAGGATCATCCCCGCAAAGCCAAAACCGGCCAATAACTGAACTAATGCTGAAAAATATTCCTGCTGCATACGCTCTGCGCCGCTTTATAGCACATCCTCCCGACTCTGTCAAGACACAAGCAAACGCATTAGAAAATGCGTTTGCCTATGTACGATGTACGATTTTCGAGGTACGATTTATTAATAGTGTGCGCGTTGCACAGATTTTTTCGGATCATTAATGTATGATGGAATCCCTTTGGAGCCATCATCATGATGACCGCTGGTTATCATGATTTTTGATTCGGAACTAGGCATGGGATCAACCGTTTGGAGAGGTTTCTCTGCTTTTCCTCTTCATCCAAATGCGTTTGCCCCAGCGCAGAGTTATTTTTTCTGATTTTCATTTAATTTCAATCTTTTGCGCAAACAATTTCGCCTTGAAAGGTGGTCTATCTCATCAAAAAGACGAATACAGAGCAGGAAAGTTACACATGGGTGGTAAAAAATGGTGGAGAAATTACGTATATACGAGTGTATGAAGTGTGTTTTCTTGATAGGTGCCCTTTCGATTGTGGGTGTGGCACAGGCTTTGCCCGTACTCGGGAAGCCGGAGCACGTACAGGTGGAAAAGGCAACAACAGGACGCGACTATGTGGCGCGCCGCAGCATTGGTCATGTGGAAGCTATTCGTACGGTTCATGTGCGCGCGGCAGTGGAGGGCTTTCTCATTGCAACGGACTGCAAGGAGGGAGCGCTGGTGAAGGAAGGAGACGTGCTTTTCCGCATCGACCCTCTGCGCTACCAAGCCGCTGTGCAGCAAGCTGAGGCCGACCTTGCGCGTATTGATGCTCAAATTATATACGCTACCAATAATCACAAGCGTCTTTCTAAACTCGCAGAAGATTTTGCAACATCCAGAGAGGAAATGGAAACCGCTCTGGCCAAGTTGGAGGAGCTCAAAGCGAGCCGCTCCGGCGCTCAAGCTGACCTTGCCAAAGCCAAAAAGGACTTGGAAGACTGCACCATCCGCGCCGAAATCTCCGGTCGCATCGGGCGTGTCGAGTTCTCCGATGGTAACTACATTACCGCCGGTGAACAGTTGGCCACGATCACCCAAATAGATCCCATCTACGTCCGCTTCCCACTCAGTCAATCGGACGTAAATGGTGCATTCGGCGGTCCACGGCGCATTGGCTCTGTGGCAGATGTGCGGCTCATTACCGCCAGCGGCGCCCAATATCCTTCTTCCGGTACAATAGAAATCGTCGATAATCAGGTATCCGGTAGCACAGATTCCTACACCTTGTGGGCCAATTTTCCGAACAAGGAACATACGCTAATTCCCCGCGGTATTGGGGCTTTGTTGATTTCCCTCACCGATACGATGGAGGTGACGACAGTGCCGCTCACCGCGGTGCAACACGATGCTGCCGGCTCCTTCGTGTATACCGTGGCTGAAGATGGAACGGTGGCACGACGCGATGTGGTGTCCGGCGCCATCCGGGGGCGTCTGCAATCTATTTATGAAGGGCTCAATCCGGGTGAGACGGTGATTACTGATGGAGCCCACAAGACGCGCCAGGGGGCGAAAGTGGTTCCGGTGTTCCCGGAACAGAAGAGTATGCGCAGCTCGAAACCTGCAGCTGAAAGCGCATCGCAAGCAGAACCCGCCTTGCCCGTGCAAGTGGCCACAGCCAAACTCATTGCCGACCCCACGGTGCTGGAATGCAATGGCGCGCGTGTAGAAGCCATCAACCGTGTGAACATCCGTCCGCTTGTGCAGGGTATCCTCGCAGAGCCTGCTTTCAAGGAGGGCGACCGCGTGCAGAAAGGGGATATTCTTTTCTCCATCGACCCCACTCGCTACCAAGCTACGGTAGATGCCCAGCAATCTGCTATCAGTGTGTTGGATGTGCGTATTGCCGATGCTCGCACCAAGTTGGCACGACAAGAGGAACTCGTGAAACGAAACGCCACCAGTCGCGATGAACTGGAGAGTGCTGAGGCCGCACTCAATGAGCTTCTAGCCCTCAAATCCGGCGCTGAAGCGGCTCTGATTATTGCAAAGGACAACCTGTCGCGCTGCACGATACGCGCTTGGATGGATGGGCGCATCGGTCGTGTAAACTTCTCCAAAGGAAATTACATTGCCGACATGAAGTCACCGCTAGCCACGCTCGTGCAACTCAGCCCCATCTACGTGCGATTTTCACTAAGTGAAAGCGCTATTCTCTCTCATTTCGGCACAGTGGATAAACTGGTGGCGGATGCAGATATCTCGCTCGTAACTGCCACCGGCAAGGTGCTACCAGAAAAAGGCCGCGTGGCTTTCTGCGATAATTTAGTGCAAGCTTCTACGGATACTATCAATATCTGGGGTGTTTTTGAAAATAAAGAACACATCCTGCAACCCGGCGGTGTGGTTACCATCCGTGTCGGCCGTCGCAGCGAACAATCTGTGCCCGCCATCCCGTCTGCTGCTGTCCTTACCGATACCCGAGGACATTATGCCTACGTGCTACACAATGGCCGTGCCAAGCTCACGCGTATTCATTGCGGCACTGCCACTGACGATGGTCTTATCCCAGTTTATGACGGAGTGCAGCAAGGTGATCAGGTCATCACGACGAATCTCGCTGCATTGGAGGATGGTACTCCTGTAGTTTCCGAGCAATAAGAAATCTTTTCCCAAAAAACGACCATGTTTTCCGATCTTTTTATTCACCGTCCGAAGTTAGCCTTCGTTGTTTCCATCCTCATGATGCTGGGCGGCCTGTTGTGTCTCACAAAAATGCCCGTTGCAGAGTATCCGGAAGTCTCCCCGCCTACCATCAGCGTGCGCATGACTTACAGCGGCGCCAGCGCCGAGGAGCTGGCCGAAGTCGTCGCAGCCCCGGTAGAAGAGCAGCTCATCGGCATGGAGAACCTGCTCTACTTCTACTCCACTTGCGCCAACAATGGCACCTACATGCTCACCCTCATTTTCGAGACCGGCACAAATGACGACATGGCTTTTGTAAACGTGTCCAATGCCATCAAGCAAGTAGAGTCAAAACTCCCTGCCGAGATCAAGCAGACGGGCTACAATATCCGCAAACGCTCCGGCGACATGCTCTGTTTCATCAACTTCATGTGCGATGAAAACAAGATGAGCACGCTGGAACTCGCCAACTGGATGCGCATGAACGTGCGCGACCGTATCGGTCAGGTGGACGGCGTGTCGGAGGTGGATATCATCCCGCTCCGCTACTACGCCATGCGCGTCTGGATGAACAGCACCCGCATGAGTGCGCTCAATATCACCCCGCAGGATGTTAACGATGCCATTTCTTCTCAGAATATCCAAGCAGCGGCAGGTTCGGTAGGCGCCGAGGATGAGCAGTCCTACGCCACCTTCAAGGTGACAGCCACGGGACGCTTGCGCACGGCGGAGCAATTCGGAGACATCATCGTGAAGCGCGGCGAGGACGGACACGTGACCAAACTCAAGGACATTGCCGTCATCGAGCTCGGTGCCGAATGGAACTCCGGCTACAGCCGTCTCAACGGCAAGGATGCTGTCGGTATGATCATCCACCGCAACAACGAAGCTAACGCCTTGGCCACAGTGGAAGCCGTGCAGGCGATGATGAAGCAAATTGAGCCGAATATGCCTGATGGCATGGAGTGGACAATGGGTTATGATCCTACGGAGGCTATCAGCGCCACCATGGAGGAGATTGTGTTCACACTAGTACTGGCTCTCATTCTTGTCGTCGCGGTCACATACCTGTTCCTTCAGGATTGGAGGGCAACACTCATTCCTGCGCTAGCTATTCCGATTTCCCTGCTGGGCGCGTTTATGATCATGTATGCGCTGGGCTACAGCATCAACGTGTTGACCATGTTCGGTTTAATTTTGGTGATCGGTTCGCTGGTGGATGACGCCATTGTGGTGGTGGAGAACGTGATGCGTCTTATCCAAGAGGAGAAGCTGTCGCCCAAGGAGGCCACCCTCAAGAGCATGCGCCAAATTACCGGAGCTATCATCGCCACCACGCTGGTGACACTGGCCGTGTACGTTCCCATTGCCTTCTACGGCGGCATGGTGGGAGTGATATACACTCAATTTTCTGTGACGATGTGCGTGGCACTGTGTATTTCGACTTTCAATGCCCTCACGCTCTCCCCTGCCCTTTGCTCACTCATTCTAAAACCAGCCGGCTCCAAAGAAAACCGCTTTTTCACATTGCTGTTCTGGCCATTCAACAAGTTCATGGAGATTGGGAGGCGCATTTACCTCTTCGGCGCGGGAATCCTGGTGCGCCATGCATGGCTCACGGTGCTGGTGCTTCTGGCCGTTCTGGGAGCCAACTACATGTATTTCAATGGCTCTCCAATTTGGTGGCAAAATCTCATACATGGAGAGCAGCAGAAAAAAGCCCCCGTGATGAAGGGAGCCGCCCCCAATTCCGGCGGTCTGCACTTTGCAGACTTCCTGGCTCCGGGAATGATCAAAAACTCGTTTGTGCCCACCGAGGACAAAGGCGCGCTCTTTGTGATGATTACCATGGAGGGTACCGCCACTGCTAAACAGCGTACGGACAAGGTGCTGCGACAGCTTGAAGAACGCGTAAGCAAGATCCCCGGCATCCGTGCCGTCAGCGCCCAAAGCGGCTACAGCTTTACAACCGGATCCGGAGAGAGCAGTGCCATGATGATTATCCAGCTCAAAAACTGGAGCGAGCGCACGACCCCGGATCTTCACGTTTCCGCCATTGCCCAGCGCGTGAATGAAGCCTGCGCCGATATCCCGGAGGCCTCCATTATGGCGGTCACGCCACCTGCGATCATGGGCTTGGGAATCACGGGCGGCGTGTCCATGGTATTGCAGGTTTCCGGCGATGCAACTACCCTGGATATGGGCAACATGGTCAAAGAAATTCAACAGCGCTTGCAGGCACACCCCGATAAGGTTTCGCTCGCTCGAAGTGAATACAACGCCGAAAACCCACAGATTCGCCTGGAAATCAACCGCGACAAGGCGCAATCGCTCGGCATCCCGGTGAACACAATTTTCAGTACGCTGCAAAGCGTGATGGCTTCCTCCTATGTAAATGATTATACTCTTAACGGCTTCAATTTTAAGGTGATGATACAGGGAGCCACGCACGACCGTCGCACACCGGATGACATCCTTAATCAAATGGTGCGTAATGAGAAAGGGCTTATGGTCCCCCTCTCCGCAGTGTGTTCGCTCTCCTACGCTATGGGACCGGCTCAGTACGCCCGCTTTAATCAGTACATGAGCGCGGACATCACGGTGATGCCCGCTCCCGGCGTGAGTTCCGGAGAAGTCATGCAACTCATTGAAGATACGATCAAAGAGATCAACCAAGAAGAGCGTCAGGCCGGCAATAACCGTCAGTGGATGGTCTCTTGGAAGGATCTCTCTTTCCAAGAGCGCCAGAACACCGGGAAAATCGGCATGCTGGTCGCTTTGGCTATCCTCTTTGCATACCTTTTCCTGGTCGGGCAGTACGAGAGTTGGACAACCCCGGTGCCGGTTATGCTCACGGTGAGCGTCGCTACACTTGGCGCTCTCATGGGTGTACACCTTTTCGGTTTATCACTCTCCATTTATGTGCAATTGGGTATCTTAATGCTCATCGGCCTATCAGCCAAAAACGCCATCCTTATGGTGGAATTCAGCAAGGAGGATCATGAGCAGAATCACACTCCCATCAAGCAAGCCGCAATGAATGGCGCCGGCCTCCGTTTCCGTGCCGTGCTCATGACAGCTATTTCCTTCATCTTCGGTGTGCTGCCCATGGTAGTCGCGACCGGGTCCGGCGCAGCCAGCCGCCAGGAAATAGGCATCACAACCTTCTGCGGCATGATGCTCGCTACACTCTTCGGAATCTTCCTCACCCCCGGTCTCTACGCCCTCTTTGCCCGCATGCGTGACTTCGCCTACGCGCTCATCCACCACAAAAATAGCTGATGTTGCCTTATTTGAGCAGGTCGCGGATGCTCCCCTTGGCGTAGTACAAAGCTTTTTTCCCATGGGCATCTGGGGCTTCCTTGCGAGCTTTAGCCTTGAGCAGCAGTTTTACCATGTCCTCGCGATTGTTTTTGACGGCAATGGTGAGCAGAGGTTCTTTGGCAAATCGTTTGTCATTCACATCCAGTCCAGCCTTGAGAATCTCCTTGAGCAACTCCGGGTTTTTCTTGGAGAGAGCCATGGTCACCGGGTAACCGTTACCCCAACCATCCGGGCTAAAGTTCATCTCGCGGTAGTACGGCAACAGAACGCGCAGGGAAGCAAGCTTTTCGTACCAAACGGCTTCGTGAATCGGGTAGGCTCCATTACCGGCTTGCACCATCGGATTCGCACCCGCCTTCAGTAGAGTTTCTACAATTTCTGCGTCGTCGTATCCTGCCGCCACATGCAGTGGAGTTTTGCCATTTTTTTTGCTCGAAGTATTTGGGTTTGCTCCGGCAGCCAACAGCGTTTTCACTGCACTGATATTTTGCTGCACAATAGCTTCCTCTAACAGAGTATTCCCGTTTTCACCAACTACTGCATTGACATCAACTCCGGTCAGTTCTTCTTTCAAATCTTTGCCCTTCCTGTTGCGTATGGCACGGAAAAGCTGACTCAGTTTGACACCCTCCTTCCACTTTCGTTGCACTTCCGGGTCATCGGAAAGCCGGGCGATGGTGATGCGTTTGCCGTCCCACTGCACGGCTTTCAAGCTATCGGTCTCCGGTGGACAAATAACTGTAGTGGTTTCATTGTCCTTGTGGTTGAGACCGCGAATGGAAACGCGCAGCAAACGATCGCCGTTGTACGCCTCAAATGCTACGGCATTTTTCCACGCATCGGGTGGAATATCCACCTGTTTGATGGGCAGCTGAATGTCCGGAGCGTTCGGTGATCTTTCTATGGGCAACTTGTTGCGGAAGATATCCACATTGTTGGCCGAGATGTAACAAATGACTGTTGAGTCGGGTTCAGGGTAGCGAGCGGCATAATCCAACACCTCCTGCACCATCTCCTCGGTCACCGTGACGAAGTAGATTCCGTAGTCATCCACCTCACGATCAACAGGAGCCGCCATGCCTACCTGCAGGAAATATTGTGAAAAATTGAGTTTCGCCGCATCGCATGCTCGTTTGATGAAGAGCATCCGCAACTCTCCGTTAGTCATCTTGCTTTCGTCCGTTACGCGCACGTCGTGGTAGATATCGGGCAAGAATCGCTCATTGCCACGAGCTCTTGTGTTGTACAAATAGAGCTGCCAGAATGGCATGACAGCCACAAACGGGTCACCTCCCTCCAAACGCTTGAGCGGCGCATTCAATCCATGATCTGCTCCCGCTTGAAATTGCCACACCTGGTGCTCGACTACTGCGCTGTGTATAAAGCAGTCGAATCGGCCGCCTCGCATGTAATTTTTGTCGGCATTATTGCTTTCTTCATGCTCCAACCGTGTTTCTTTCGGTGCGAGGAAATAGTTGACAGCGGAGGAGCAAATGTTGTTAGTCACCTCCGTGGTGCCGCCCCATTTCATACCCGGTCGTGTTTGATTCGCGTGTCCGAATTCATGCGCCACGCCCCATGCTGATTTTTGCAATTTGTCCGGATCCGCCAGATTATCCATCGTCTTGTAATTGAAAGCACCTCCATACCCATCCGCATGCATGAAACCGCCCCATTGCACACGTCCGTGTATGTGGTTGCCCGGGTGGCTGCCATCGTACTTCCAGCCAAGAATATCGTTCTGCTCAATCTCAATGATTTGGTCGTAGAGAGCTAGCAGTTCCGGCCCCTTCTCCGGGCAATATTTACGCAACGATTCTACATCATACGTGAGCTGGCAGCGCTCCCCGAGCAAATCCAGTATGTTGCACTTGGCATCACGCAGCAAGCGCTTCCATGTGGCACGGTCATCCTGCGGCGTGAAGACGCCATTAATCTGCCCACCCTGGATACTCACTTTCACCGGCTGCGCGTTTTCCGGCGTATCGGAACGGTAATCCAGGTATCCCAACCCAGGGTTCTTGATACTGAATGTATTCTCTCCTTCGACAAGCTTGTATTCGTCATGCGTGCCTCCTCTATCGAAATCGTGTACGATGAGCGTGAGAGGATTGCCCTGTATGCCGCTCACACTGATGGTCACCTTATCCCCTCGACTAAAATATATGCCAGTAGGATTCTCGAAGGAGGAATACGCGCTTGTTTTCAATCGCTTGCAGAAGGTGTCCTTACTCAGGTAGGCACAAATGATTCGATTGCGGTATTTTTGCTCCGGCACTCCCTCGTTGATCCCCGTGTAATCCGTGCATTTGGGCACTTCTTCCTTTTGGTCTGCCCACAGTGCAGCCGTTAGCAACAAACAGATAGCTGTGGCAATGTATCGCATAGTTTGTTATCTCGTTGGTTAGAAAATTATTTCAGCAATTGTCGAGCCTCACCACTGGCATAATCCACAGCCATTTTGCCCTGCTGATCTTTTGCGTCTTTGCGGGCTCCGGCTTTCAACAGCATTTTAATCATCGAAACGTTGTTCTTTTTAGCAGCAAGTACAAGCAGAGGTTCTGCAAAACAAGCATCGTTCACTTTCATCCCAGCATCAAGCATGATCTGCAGCAGGTCGGCTTTCCCAGTGTTTATCGCCATGCCGGCCGGAGTTCCCACCCATCCCCCACTTGGGCTATAATTCTTTTTTTTGTAATATGGCAGAAGCGCACGTAGCGTATCCGGGTGGTAAAACCACACAGCTTCATGCAAAGCCGTCGAACCGTTCCCCGCCTCTGCCATAGGATCTGCACCAGCCTTAAGCAACAAAAGCGCTATCTCAGTGGCACCAACTCCAGCCGCCACATGCAGTGCCGTCTTTCCTCCATTTCCCTTGAGCCCAACCGTTGCACCGGCCTTCAGCAGAAGCTCCACTGCTTCCTTATTCTTTGCCGTCGTAGCTGCTATCAGGATAGGCGTCAATCCACTTTTGTCATACACGTCGGCACGCATTCCATGTTTCAGCGCGGCACGCAACTCACTGGTACCGTCTTGCCCTATTTGATCAAAGAGCGCCATTTCCTCTTTTCGCGCTGTGCAGGCATGATTCAGCAGAGCTTTCATTTCTTCTCCCTGTGCCAAATCGAGCGGCGTACGATCCTGCTTATCCCTCGCCATCGCATCTGCCCCTTGGCTGATGAGTAACTCTGCCACTTCCTTGTGCCCAGCTTGAGCAGCCAAGTGCAACGGCGTCATCCCTTGTTCATTGCGCAGGTTCACCGGATAGCCTTCTTTCAGCCGTGTACGCACCAACTTAACCTTCCCAGCCCGAGCAGCCTCGCTCAATGAATAGATGCCGTTGCTGCAATGAAGAGGCTTGTAGTGGTGAACTGAGGGTTCAGCAACGGCGACAACCGGTTCCCTATCCTCCGACGTTGGAACAGGAGCGGTGTCAGATGACTCGATTGCTTGGAATTGGAAAGTTGCAACGTTTTCTCCCTGCTCGGACGTGTTGTGTGGTGCAGCAGCTTCCTCACGCGGTGGGTTGTGGTTAGCATCGCCTTTTTGATCAGTCTCTTGCTGTCTCTGCAGTTCATCCTTATCCTGCGATGTTCCCTCCTCCATGGCACCCCCACGTACGAGGGGCTTGTGGGGTTGCACTGCGGGCTCAGCAACGGCGACAACCGGTTCCCTATCCTCCGACGCTGGAACAGGAGCGGTGTCAGATGGCTCGGTCGCTTGGAATTGGGAAGCCGCAGCTGTTTTCTCCTGCTCGGACGTGTTGTGTAGTGCAACGGCTTCCTCACGCTGATCATTGTGGTTAGCATTGCCTTTTTGCTCAGTCACTGGCTGTTTCTGCAGCTCATCCTTTTTCCGAGATACTCCTCCCTCCATGGCAACCCCATATGCAAACGCTATGCAAGCTACCAATATCACCAAAATCTTTGCGCTCGTTGTACGCTTTTTTTTGCGGCTCATCATGTGCCTCCCAATGCTCATACTAACACCTCTTATACGACCTATCAAGTGGTTTTCTCAGGGCAGACGCATTTGGATGAAGTGGAAGAGCAGAGAAAACTCTCCAAACGGTTGATCACATGCCTATTTCCAAATACGAAAACCGCAATGGAAGCACACTTCGCGATGAAAATGAAGTTGCTCCTATCTCATTTTTGAGTACATCTGCCATCCAGAACATATCTGCGTAATGCGCATGTTATCAATAAATCGCAATTCGTAAATCGTAGATCGCGAATGAGTCACGTTTTTCTTGGGACGGATGTGCGCGGGAGAGACCTACCTTACGTCTTCAGATAAAGCCATGTCATAAATTCCTGCTCAATGACTCGTTACAAAAAAAAGCCGTCCGGTGTCGGGCGGCTTTTTGTTTAATGGGTTTTTTGTCCTTAGCACCATTCTCCCGGCGACCAAAAACGCCGTGCGTGCTCCTTCGTGATGCCGCGCATATTCAAGTAGCGCGTGCGTAGCAGACTCGGCGTAGAATGCCCCATTTCGAGTTGTAGCTGGGGGAGATTCTTAAATCGTTTGAGGTGGTAACTTGCGAAGGTATGGCGCAGCACATCTTGTTGCCACCGCTTGATTCCAGCAGCTTGGCGCAATTTTTGCCATCGGTAATTCCAGTTACTTGGACAAAGGGGTCCGGTGAGTCCTTTCCCGCGGCATATTTTCAACAACCAGCGACGAAGAACCTTTTGAAGCGTGATGCATCGAGCGCCGCCTGTCTTGCTATGTCTAGCCGGCAACAGGATAATCCCTTCCTCCCAAATAATGTCATCCCACTGCAATCGTTGCGCCTCAGCCGGTCTCATTCCCGCCCAGAGCATAACGCCCAGCATTGCTGCGCAGCAACGGTACTGAGGACTCTGCGCGGTACTCACGAGCCGCTCCATATCCTCCCATTCAAGTGGAGCAATTTCCACTTCTGACAAACGGGGGTTAATGACCCCAACGATGGGATTGCCGGCGCACCACTCATGCCGCACTCCACACGCAAAAATAGAATGCAAAATCGTGCGCGCCTTGCGAAATTGCCGTGGGGTAGAAAAGAGAACCGAAAGGATCTCATGGCAGTGCTTCGTTTTGATGTTTCGCAACTGCATATCCCCAATGCGGCTCGGACTCTGCAATATGCGCTTGCATATGTAACGCAACTCGCGCAGAGTGCTGGGTCGCCTTCCTTCTCGCTCGCGCAAGGAAACTTCCACCGCCTCGCGGAATGTAACAGAACATTCCGACTTTCTGACAGCTCGGCTTCCCTCGTTAATAATCTCTCGGCAATAATTGAGCCGAGTCGCGCCTTTCTTATGGCCCGGACACCGCTCCAACAGTTCCCGAGAGAGTCTGATTGCATCATCCAACGTAATTCCCATCGTTCGTATCCAATTATTATTCATGGTTTTCATATCAATAATCCGGCCTATTACCGGGTCAGGTAATTTACGACCAGTCTCCCCAATACGTCAACCCGGAAAAGTGATCGTCCTGACTACATCCACATCCGTCCCAGGAAAAACGTGGGCCATTTACGATTTACGACGGTGGCGCCCGAAGACGCCTATGTACGAGGTACGAGGCACAATTTGAGGAATTTGCGCGCCTGCGGCGCGGGAATTTGACGGAGCGGGTGCGCCTAGAAACTTTCAAAACATAGAGTGTTGTGAACTAGCATGGTTTGTGGGTACGCGATGCCAGCTTGCTGACTTCTCTTCCGTCATGTATCTTCCATGAAACGCATGGGGAATGGGATGACTGAGCCCGGAGAAAATTTTATTGAGACACGTGTGGAAGACAGGATGCGAGATAACCCCAAGTGCTAAGTCATGATATTGATCAGCCCAAACCCAGGGATCGATGCGGAAAACTCAGTCTGCGCTACGCATCGATTTTTGCAAAGAAAAATTGAAAATTAGCTGGAAAAAAGGGGAGGTTATGTGGTAGGATGATGTAGGAGATTCATCGCAGAATAGTCGAAATATAGGGATCCACAATGGCACAATCACAAATATACGTCGGACTAGAAATTGGAACATCCAAAACATGCATGGTTGTGGGTGAGGTGCGCCCGGATGCAACAGCCACCATTATCGGGGTTGGTTGTGTACCGAGCGCAGGTGTGTTGAAGGGCGAAATTGAAAAGCCCCAGCACGCGCGCCAATGCGTGCGCGACGCGCTGGAGCAGGCTCAGAACAGCGCTAACGCCGATATTGTGAACGTGTACCTCAGCGTGACTGGCGAACACATCTACGGGGAATCGAACACAGGCTCCTATCGATTGCCAGAGGAGGAAACGCTCATCGATGAAGAATTTTTGGCACGTGCGAGAGAAAAAGCGGAAAACTTGGATCTGGCATCAGACCGCTTCGTGATCAATCGCGAATTGGGAGGTTACTCGATTGATGGGCGCCCTCCGACCCTTTTCCCGGAGGGACTCAGTGGGCGCACCATCGATGTCAATTGCCACGTTATCCACGGCGTGCGTACACGGTTGCAGAACTCATTGCGATGCGTCATGGACGTGCCATTGGAAGTGAGCTGTATGGTATTTGCGCCGTTGGCCACTGCTATGCGTGTACTCAAAAGATCTCAGAAGGAGAGTGGCGCGCTGGTTATCGACATCGGCGGCGGTACCACGGACTACATCTGCTACAAGGGCGGCGAAATTGTAGCCTGCGGATGCATTCCCGCTGGCGGGCGTACCATTAACAATGACATTACCGTTGTGACTGGTCACAGTGTGTCCATGGAAGCTGCAGAAGCTCTGAAATGCCGTGAAGGTAACGCCGTTGGCGATACGAAGGATCGCTCGCTCGCCCTGTACCGCACAGACACGGGGTTGCACGACGTCGCCATCATGCGCGGAGAACTCAACCAGATTATACAAGACAGACTGCGTGACATCCTGGAAAGGGTAAAACGCCGCATCCCGGATGAGCTTTGGCGAAAGAACGGACTCGAGGTGTATTTGTCTGGCGGAACGAGTCTCATGAGGGGACTGGATGGATTAGCCAACTCAATATTCGGCACACGTGTGCAGCGCTGGCCTTTACAGCCAATGGGCGAGGAGAAAAGTTACCTGAATGATCCGCGCTATTTCACTGCCATTGGGTTGATCCGTTATGCACAAAAATACGAGGACGAGACAGCGCGCACTACGAGCTGGCCGTCTTGGCTCGACTGGTTGCGCCGAGTACTCTTGCGCGGAAAATAACACCAACCTTTCTACACAATGCTAGAATATCGCGAAGAAAAAACAAAAAAAGGAGGCATCGCCATCGTTGGTATCGGCGGCGCCGGTGCGAATGTGCTCAAGTGTTTTAACGCTTCCAGCGCTGACCATGTGCGTCTCTACATCATGTCGCTGGATGAGCGAGTGGGGCACGCCTGCGGCAATGTGGAGTTTATTCAGCTGGGTGAAGGAATCAGCCACGGCCTTGGCTCCGGCGGCGACCCAGACGTGGGCAAACAGGCCATGGAAGAAAGCGGGCAGCGCGTTATGGAAATGCTGCAGGACATCAAACTGGTGGTGATGGTAGCGGGACTTGGTGGAGGGACGGGTTCCGGCGCAGCGCCGGAGCTGGCGAGGCTGGTGAGAGAAGCCGGCGTGTTCCTTGTGAGCGTGCTGGTGATGCCCTTTAGTTTCGAAGGCAAACGACGCGTAGAACAGGCGGAACAAGCACACGAACAAATTGCGCGTCTCTCTGACATCGTTTTCTGCTTTGAAAACGACTACATGGAGGGACTTTTCCTCGACCGCAGCGGTGCGCGCGAAGTATTTGAGGAAGTTGACCGACTGCTCGCTAAGGCCACAGCATCGGTACCGATGATGGCGACCTCTCCCGGTCTCATTAACCTCGGTTTGGATGAGCTTGCAGCGGCCCTGGAAAATAGCGATTCACGCTGCGTGTTCGGCTCCGGTAGTGGTTATGGAACCGACCGGGCTGAGCAAGCCGCCCGTGCCGCCATAGATTCCCCTCTTTCCGCTTATCATGGGGCATTACGCTTCGCCCGCAAAGCGATCGTGCACATCGCCGGCGGCGATTCGCTTTCTATCAGCGAGATTCGCCAGGCTATGGAGGTGGTGCGCACGGCTCTCGGTAGTGAAGACGTGCAGATATTTTTTGGCGCTTCCGTGAAAGCAAGTCTCGGTGAGGAGGTGCGCGTCACCCTTATTGCCTCAATTGACGCAGAGGAATTCAAGGCTGCCTGCAAGGAAGCGCCGATTCCCCAACGTCCGCAAGAAGAAGACCGAGAAATCGAAACGGAAACGGATGACAGCAATGAGCCGCCGGAGAAAATAGATGAAGAGGCACCTGCCGTCGCGGATGCCGAGCCTGCTCCCCCCGAGCTCGACGAGGATCCTGTGGATGAATATGAGGTGGAGGAAGCTGAAGTGGAGGATGTCGACGAAGACGAAAATCTCTATGATGAAGAAGAAGATTCGCGTGACACCCCCGAGTCGCATGAAGCTTCCCAGCCGGCTCCTTTGGCACAAAATCCCCGCCAGCTCGATCTCTTCTCCTCCGCGGCGCAGAGCGCTCCTGTTGATCAGGAGGAAGAATACATGCCTCCCGTGGCCAAGGTACACCCCGGAGCGTTGCGCGACCACGATGAAGACGAACCTTCCGGAGGAAGGCGCTACGGTACCGCTTCCTCTAACCATTACATTCCCTCTGGAGGAAATCGTTCACCCCAGGAAGCGACTTCTGACGATCTGGATACTCCCCCATCCTTGCGCAATAATGACCTCCGCGGCGCCTTCCAAAACCGCTAATGCAAATCCGTGTGAAAGAAGTCTCAAAAACACTCGTAATTGCCACGCTGCTGTGTTTAGTCGCGGGAACCGGCGCCTCGATCAAAAATCAACATATCATTCTCGGATCCGATCAGAGTCATGATGCGGGTACTGCCGGTTGTTGCAACTCTCGCAACCATGTCTCTATCCCTTAACCGATCCATAAAATTTTCCCCACATCATATTCCTCATATGGCTATCTCACGCACAAAAAAGATAATTGGCGGAGTCGTCATCATCCTGGCAGCCGGAGCGGTCTTTTGCTACTACAAGCCGGAATTGACACGCAAGTATTTACCCGCCGATCTGTGTAACATACTGCGTATTCCACGCACTATGCCAGGCAGTTACATCCAGAGCATTCTCACGGCAGAAGATTGGACCAACCCGGAACAGGCTACAGCTAAACTCACCAAGCTGATAGACGAACGCCTGCAATCCACAGACCCGGAGGCTGTGGCTCAATTTATTTCTGAACCGCAAAACCGCTTACTGCTAGCAGATGCCAACATGCTCACCACGGAAAAACGCGGAGAACAAGCGCTCGCTAAAATTGATGAGCAGCGCCGAGCTGATCTTGATCAGCTCAAAAAGGAACATGACGAGCTCATGCAAAATGTACCGGCCGGCACCCAGCCACCTGCTAAGTTCGCGCACCTTGACAGCATGCGTATGCAGCGCATAAAAACGATTGAAGATGAACTCGCCGCCAACCACTCAATCCCCCAATCGACGAACATCGCAGAGTTAGTAGGCAGCAACTTAGACTGGGCTGCTCAACTGAGCTCCAGCGGCGAGGATTCCCATACCGGCGAGACTTTGTCCATCCTCCAAAAAATCGCGGACAAGGATCCTGATATGCCCTACGACACAATGAAGCGCAATATCGCCACTGCCACTGCCCTCGAATTCGCGCGTCAGGGGCTTTCGCAGGACGATGCTGTGAATCGCGTTGAATTGCTCACAAGAGCGTGGGAAAAAGGCGACCTCAATAAAAGCTTTAATAAGCTTCCCATGTGGCAAATGCGCGTGGTATGCGGGCTAAAAGGTCGCGGCGTACTCAATGGAGCTTTCAGCGGCAATGACCAGTCCGGTTCCGTGAATAGCATGAAATTCAGCCAACAGAACGTTCATCTGCCAGCTTATCGCTACACGGGCTCGTGTTGGCAGGCTCCCTACCGCACATACAACATTTATGGCGATTCCGTGCAGGGGCCCTTCTATCACGCTCCGTTTAATGAGTTCTATGACGGCAAGTTCAACCAGCTCACGCGTGAGGTCGGTGGCGTGTGCGGTGGTCTGTCTCACTACGGCGCCACCACGGCCACAGCGAACGGTATCCCCGCCTTGACTGCCGGAGAACCTGCCCACTGCTCCTATGTCGTGTTGGTGGACGGCAAATGGACGCCTGCATACTCGCTAAGCTGGCAGCGCGGGCTGCACTGGCAGGTGTTCTCAGGAGTTCATGTCTTTAGCTCTCTGCGCATGGCGGACAAGCTGTTTTCACCGGAGCAGGAGAAGCAAACGAATCTTTCGAGTGCGCAGCTGAGTCTTGCAAATCTGTACGCGACTAGCGATACCGAGAAGGCACGAGGACTCTACTTGGATGCCATTAAATCCCAACCTCTCAATTATTACGCTTGGCGTGACTACACCAATTTCCTGACAACTACGGCTGCGGATAATCCCACCCCCTGGCTTGAGCTTTGTGATAACCTGAATGCGAATCTTGCCCAGGCATTCCCTGAAATGACTGCCACCATGCTCCGCCAGCTCGTGTACCCCAACCTCAAAAAAATGCAAGGGGCAAACAAAGAAGAGCTGCGTCGGGTTGCCGTCGATTTTTGGAAAAATGTGCAGGAGATGGGACCTGATCCGGAATGGGACAAGTCTTTCAAAGGACGCTGGGATGTGGAGAACATGTTGAATTCTCAGCTGGATATGCTAGGCTTTGACCCCAAGAAGGATGGTGCTGCATTGGATTTTTTGCGCGATGCGTTGAGGGAAGTAGCGAAAAAAACCGACTACGCCACCGTGATGCTCTCGTGGAGTGCAGAGCTGTCCAAAGCTTTACCCGATGACAAGAAGGCAGAAGTTTTGAAGGCGATGACAAGTGCGCTGGGTAGCGGTACTGGCAGCTCTGATGATGATCGCGAAAAACTGCTCAACCCGGTGATTTTGGCTGCAGAAGCTGCCGGAGATCTGAACAGCTTCAACGCCTTAAGTTCTTCCCTGCCCCCCCAATACAAGAACCCTCCCGACAAACTGCCTGACACGCCAGTTTTCCCCGGGCAGCTCGTGTCACGAGGCGGCATGATCCGTGCTTCTTCTACATCTAGCTGGGACAAGCCATGTTCACACTGGGGATTGCTCGAACCTGGCATAGGCGGTGTCTTCCACACAGGCAAGGATGAAAATGCCTGGGTGGTAGTAACACTCCCCAAGCAGGCAAACCTCACTGGCATCACGCTTGTAACAACCGATCGCAATTTGAATCGCCTCGACAATATGAAGGTACAGGTATCAGAGACGGGCAGGGATGACGATTGGCACGATGTGGCTCAACTCGGAGCCTGCAAACAAAAGGTGCTACAGGTCGACCTGAGCGCCGCGCAACCTTTGGCAAAGTTTGTGCGTATCCTACGTCCGGGAGGTCCGGATTTCTTCCACCTGCGCGGCATCTTCGTATACGGTAAGCCTGCCGCTTAAGTTCTACTCTCTTATCAACTCAAGCATGAAAGCAACAATGAAAAAACTTATTCTTCCTCTTCTTACCGGGCTAGTCATGCAAGGCCCCGTAGTAGCTGAGCCCATGCTAGTGGATTCCTTTGATGCGGCGCAATCCGTCTTGCAGGATGATGGCTATGTTCTCTTCGCCTTTGCGCAAGATTGGGATGACAGTAGTGCCATAATATGCCGTAACCTCATGAACTCGCAAGCAGTCAAACAGGCAGCGGGCAATGCCGTGTTCATGGAGGTTCCTGTACCCAACGTGCTGACGGATGAACTCAAGGAAACCAATAAGGCCAGGTTTGGGAAACTGTCTGTGCCTGATGCCCCAGATTACCCCGCCATCCTTATGCTTACCAAAAATGGTCGCCACTATGCTACCCTCTGCGGTCCCTCTGTACGCAATGCCGATCCGCAGGATATCGCCAAAACCATCTCAAGTTATATGGCGGCCATGCACAAGCAAGAGGAACTGCTCGCCCAAGCCGAAAAGGCGGAAGGAGTAAAAAAGGCCAATCTGCTTGGCGAAGCCTCTAGCCTGCCCGGCATCAATCCACCAGAACGAATTGGCAACATCATTGCCCAGATAAAAAAGCTCGACCCGGAAAATGAGACCGGCTACGCCAGAAAACTCATTAACCCGTTTGATTTATCAATGGAAATCTTCGGCATCGAAACGAGCACGGAGGCTGGTAAAGGTTGGCAAGCGGCTCTCGCTCAAGCTGAGGCTTACCTGAAGGATCCTGTATACAGCAATGATCAAAAACAGGCGCTCTATGCCATCAGCATCGGTATCATGCGCCGCCATATGGGCGCCAGGGCCGCCGCTCAAATCCGCGAATACGCGCGGGCCATGGCTGCTCTCAACCCGGACAGCTATCTGGGTCAATCCGCCAAGGCTGTAGAACGCGACTGGGGGGTGGGCTTCAACTTGGTGGAAGGATGGACGCCGGATGTAGTCAGTGGACCAAGTGAGCCCATTGAGTTATCCGGACCTCTTCCTTTCACGGCACCCGGTACCTACAAGGTGACTTTCACTTACACTAGGGGGAGGCACTCGGCCAATATTCGTTCTGTCTCGCTCTACGATGGCTCGCAGCTCATTGCGCAGGACGAACACGAAGGTTCTGCCGGAAGAACCGCCGAGGACAACGTGTACACTCTCGCGGTGGAGAGCGCGCCGAAGGATCCACACCTTTTCATCCGGTTTGACCAAAACAAAAACCGAGATCAAAACGGGCGCAGCGATTCATACGGACGTATTACCATCACGCAGTAAAAGCTCCGCCCTCAGGTCCTCCACAAGCTTCGGCATGCTGCCCGCCAGCAGTTGAACCACGGCGTCAAAGTCAGCTGCCCCACCGTAGTAAGGATCCGGCACCTCCTGCAGCGTGCATCCCGTCGGGAACCACCTGCTCATGGGGAGAACTTTTGCCGTACTCTCGCGCAACACTCGCTGCACATCGCGCAAATTTTCTGCATCCTGAGGGATAATGAGATCGAAATGCATCCCATCGCTCTGCCTCAGCTGTCGCGCGCGATGCCCGTCATATCCGAACCCGGCGCGATTCAGGGCGGCGAGCATACGCGAATCCGGCTTACTGCCCACGTGATAGGAAGCTGTGCCGCAAGAATCCACAAGAACGCGCCCTGACATCTCGGTTTTCTTCAATGCCGTTCGACACACAATTTCTGCGGCCGGGCTACGACAGATATTTCCGAGACACACAAAGAGAATGCGAAATTGGGATAAAGAGTGCATAGTTGATTTACGTTGACCGCGCCTGCTGTTTCTGGTATGTATGAGGTGCCGCCATCCTAGCACATTGCCATGCACATTGCACGCCTGAATCATGCACCGGAACTCTTTTTTTCTCTGCAAGGGGAGGGAATAAGCGCGGGTGCTCCAGCTGCCTTCTTGCGCCTGGCCGGCTGCAATTTGCATTGCTTGTGGTGCGACTCCAAACACTCTTGGAACAACTCCATTGAATTGCCTCCGCATGAGGTGGCGGCACGTCTGCTGGAACTCCCCGCCAAACGCGTAATTATCACCGGTGGAGAGCCACTTTTGCAGGCTAATGAGCTTGCTGCCCTTCTCCTCTTGCTCCCGTCAGACTACGTGATTGAGGTGGAAACCAATGGCACGCTTCCTCCGCCGCCGGAGCTTCTACTACGTGTGAATCAATGGAATGTATCCCCCAAGTTGCCTCATTCCGGCAACTCGTCCAGTAGTCTGCAACCCCAAGTATTGACTGTATTTGCTTCCCTCCCGCATTCTTGGTTCAAGTTTGTCGTTACCGGAGAAGAGGATTGGCTCCATATCGCCCAGCTCGGTCTCCCGAATGAGAAAATCCTCCTCATGCCCTGTGCTGCAGACCGTACCTCATACCGCCGACTGCTCCCCATTGTTGCCGACATCTGCCTTGCTCACCACGTCCGGCTTAGCCCACGCCTTCATATTGAACTCTGGGACACTCGGCTCGGCGTATAGGCAAGTCAGGGCAACCGCATTAGAAAATGCGTTTGCCTATGTACGATGTACGATTTATTAATAACGTACGCATTGCGCAGATTTATTGATGAGTATAAACGAGGATGCCTGTCATAGGAGCCTTTTCTCTGCCGATGAACTTCTCTCAATTGTGTTTACCCCGGAGCTAAATTCCCCAAATCATACCTCGTACATAGGCAGACCCTGTCTGCCACCGCCGCTTTCTAACCACGTCCGTACCCTGTTTTATGAATACGCGTTCGCATCTGCTTTGCAGGTCCCGCAGCTCAGCTGCGCATTGTTTCCAAATCGCAAATCGTAAATCGTAAATGAATTATGTGTTTGGATCGCTTTTCCCTAGGATGGATGTGCAAATGCGTGCCTTGGGAAACGTAGGACTTGATTTCGCAGTTGAAGCGCGTATAATGGGGCTTCCGCAAGGAGGAAACATCATGAAAAGGTTTTTCGGAATCGTGCTCATGGCGTTCGCGGTTTCGCTGAGCGTGGGTTGCTCGTCAAATAAGGGAAAGAAACCGCAGGAGCAGCCAGTAAGGGATCCACAGACAACGACAAGGATTGCACCGAGGCATCCAGTCAAGCATCACCCAAAGGATGTGAGCAAGCCCAAGAAGATGACAAGGCCCACCAAGGTGACGACAGGGATGTTCAGACCCATGGTGCCGGGACGACGTGTAGCTCGCGTGAGCGTGCCGGGGAAATATGTGGCGCTCACGTTTGATGATGGGCCGAGTGCAAGCTACACTCCAAAGGTGTTGGATATATTGCGCCGCCACGGCGTTCATGCTACCTTTTTCGTGCTTGGGGAAAACGCGGCAAGAAATAAGGGGATACTGGCTCGCGCTGCGGCCGAGGGACACGAAATTGCGTCGCACACGTGGGATCATGCCAACCTCACCAAGCTGACCCATGCGCAAATTGCATCCCAAATGGACCGTACAGCTTCCGTGATACGGGAAGCTACCGGTAGCGCACCTGCCCTGATGCGCCCGCCCTATGGGGCCACGGATCGGTCAATTGTGGACTACATGATGACGCAGTACGGTACGCCCAGTGTACTTTGGGACGTCGATACGGTGGATTGGAAGCATCCTGGCGTGAATGTGGTCATTAACCGCGCTGTGCAGCAAGCTCGCAATGGATCTATCATCCTCTTGCACGATATCCATGCTTCCACGCTGCAGGCTGTAGAGGGAGTAGTGGAAGGATTGTTGGCGCGCGGATTCAAATTGGTAACGGTGTCACAACTTCTTCGTATGGGGCGTAGCGCAGCTAACGCGCCCGCTCAGGAACCGGCAAGGTTGAGCGGTACAGCTGCTGTTGCACCGACAATTGCCAGCACGCCACCACCCAGTGATGAGGATACCGGAACCCCCACTACGCCTGAGCAAAAGTCTGCGGGGCCAGAGCAGCCGAAACAGCCCGAAACTCCGTCCCCTGCTGAACCCCAGCAAGCCGAGGGTCCTGTTGATGCTCCCCCTGCGTCGGAAACAACTGATCCGCCTCAAATGGTCGAACCGAGCTCCCCGGCTCCGGAAACCGAGTCGAACCCCACCGAGTCGAAGTCGATTGGCGAGACTGAGCAGCAAACTCAGCCCGGTACGGAGTGATGACAAAAGAAGCGTCACATTGTGTGTATTTGGTGGGTGCCGGACCGGGAGATCCAGGGCTCATGACACTTCGCGGGCGCGAGCTACTAGAGCGAGCGGATTGCGTGGTGTATGATGCGCTGGTGCCTCGAATGATGCTCGGATGGTGTCGCGCAAATTGCGAGCTCATCGATGTTGGAAAGCGTGGAGAATGTCACGCCCTGCCACAGGAGAAAATCAACGATTTGCTTGTGCAATGCGCCCGGCGGCATGCATGCACTGTGCGTTTGAAGGGGGGAGATCCCTATGTGTTCGGTCGAGGAGGAGAGGAAGCGGCTGCTTTGCAGGCAAGTGGGGTGAACTTCGAGGTGGTCCCCGGTATCAGCTCCGCCATTGCCGGACCTGCTTACGCCGGAATACCGGTGACGCACCGTGATTGTTGCTCTCAACTCACAATTTTTACCGGACACACCGCCCCTGGAAAGGGGGACGGCTTACTGGATGCAGCTGCCATAGCTGCTGCCCCCGGTACCCGGGTGATGCTCATGGGCATGAGCAAGGTAGCTCATAATATGCAAGCGTTGCAGGACGCGGGGCTCCCTGGCGACACACCTGCGGCAGCCGTGCAATGGGCTACCACAGCTCGCCAGTTGTGCGTACAGGCCACAGTGGCTACGCTCGCAGAAGCTGCCCGGAAAGCGCACGTTTCATCCCCGGCCGTGGTCATCATCGGTGATGTGGTGCGGCTTGCCGATACATTGGATTGGCGCAAGCGTTTGCCTCTTTCCGGGCAACGTATCATTGTGACTCGTACACGCGAACAGGCTGGCATCCTGAGCCACTCTCTGCACGAGCTTGGCGCCGAAGTAATTGAGATGCCTACACTGCGCATTGTGCCTCCGCCGGATAAGCAGGCTTTCGCCAAAGCTGTGGTAGACAGCCCTCACCACGACTGGCTCGTCTTCTCGAGTCCCAACGGTGTGGAACGCTTCTTTGAAGCATTCTTTACAGTATATGAGGATCTGCGTGAGCTGGGCGGCTCACGCATCGCTGCGCTCGGACCTGGTACCGCACAACAACTTCGAAAACGGGGGCTTATGGTCGATGTGATGCCTCAGGAAGCCGTGGCAGAGAAGCTAATTGCAGAGTTTGACCGCAAGGCAGATGAATTTGGTGGCTTGGCAAACAGTACCGTGCTGTGGGTGCATGCCCGGCAGGCGCGCGATGTGATACGCCGCGAACTGGATAAGCGTAAAGCAATTGTGGACGAGTGTATCGCTTACGATGTAGCGCCAGGAGATGCACACTATGCAAGCCTGTTGCTGGAAGAGGGAGCAGATCTCATCACCTTTACCAGCTCCAGCGCCGCAACCAACTTTGTGCGCATGGGGTTGAGTTTGCCGGAACACTGCAGCGTGGCAAGCATGGGGCCCATCACCACCGCCACGCTTAAAAAATTGGGAATGCCTCCCACGCTGGAGGCTGAGTTGCACACAATCCCTAGCCTGACGCAAGCCATCTGTCGCTGGGCCAGCACGACAAGCAAATGAACACAGTGACTCAACCTGTTTTGACCTGTCTGGGACTCAACCACCGCACAGCTGCTTTAACACTGCGCGAGAAATTTGCTGTACCACAACGTCAATTGATCAAAACAGTCGGCGATTTGCTACGTGAGAGCGGTGCTATGGAAGGCGTGCTACTATCTACTTGCAACCGCACGGAATTTTACTTCGTTTCTTCAGATCCGGATCTCACAAAAAGAGCTGTGGCTGTCCATTTTCTCGGGGAAAATGCAACGGAGGCAGATGATGCTTTTTACCTGCACAACAACACCGCCGCTTTGCGCCACTTGGCCATGGTCGCTGCCGGGCTTGATTCTCTGGTCATCGGTGAAACTGAAATCTTCGGGCAGCTGAAAGACGCCTACCGAGCCGCGTGTGATGCTGGCACTGCCGGGTCTACCATGCACCGCGTCTTCCAAAGTGTTTTTTCCATCGGCAAAAAGGTACGCAGCAGCACTCGTGTTACAAGCGGTCCCACTTCAGTGGGGGCAGCGGCTGTGGCTCTTGCACGTAGCATTTTGGGTGACTTATCTGGGGCGAAGGTACTTGTTGTGGGAGCCGGAGATGTTGCGCGCAGCACGGCGCAAAGCTTGCGCTCACGCGGAGCACAAAGCATTTTTGTGGCAAATCGCTCATATGAGCGCGCGGCGGCTCTTGCTGAAAGCGTGGGCGGCAGGGTCATCCGCTTTGCGGATTGGGTGCCCTTCTTGGAGCAAACCGATATTGTGATTATCTCCACCGCCGCGCCGGTCTACGTGGTAACCCGACAAGTCGTGGAGCAAGCTTGCGCTTCCCGAAGCGGTCGCCCACTCTTTCTCATTGACTTGTCTGTACCGCGTAATGCTGATCCCGCATGTGAGGAGTTGAACGGTGCCGTACTCTACGATATGGACGCACTGCAGGCGATGACCCATGAAACCATGCGGAAGCGCCACTCGCAGCTGCAGCACGGCTTCAAACTAATCGATGACTGGCTGGTGGAGACCAGTCCGCAACTTTTGCTTCCTTCTCTCTACAATTTAGAAGGTGCGGACATGCCCTTGGTCTCTCCTGTTCACGAGTTGACAAAAAAAACGAGTTTTTTTTGAACATTTTACCATAGACAGCAGTCTACCTTTTCGAGCCTACACAACAACAGCTATCCTTCATGGACAAAGAATCAGCACATTCCGGTGAACAGGACGAGACGCAGGAGCTCGCAGCGCTTCTACGTGTTTTGCGTGTAGAGGCAACTCCGGAAGCTTATTTTGAGGAACGTTTTTTACAAGATTTCCGACGCCGCGTAGAACGTGAGGTGGCGTGCCGCCCGATGCGCAGCCTGATCTGGGAGCATATTGCCATGCTTATGAATAACTTGGGGATGAGGAAAGTTGCATTTGGAGCCTCGGCCTTTGGACTGGGAGCTTTATGTGTAGGCGCATTGGTCTGGCGAAGCACTCCGTCTACCATCATGGCAGCAGAACATCTCTGCGAACTGGAGAGTCGGGCAAACTCTTTGCAGCCGGGTGTATCCCGCCAAGTGGTGAGTACCACCGTGCATACCGGTCGCGCCCGGCGTGCTCCTAAACGCAATGTCGTCGTGCTGGTGGATGAAGAAGAGGATCCCTTGTACGTCGGGAGCGGACTGGAAGATACTACATTACACGGAATCGGTACGAACCCTTGGCCGGAGGACGCGGGGATGCTGATGGGCTCATTTAAGTAATCCGAACAGGGCAAACGCATTTGAGAGAAGTTAATCGACAAAGAAAATGCTCTTATGGTTTGATATCAATGTCTATACGTATCAAAAATCTTGACAACCAGTGGTCATCATCATGATGGTTCTAAAGGGATCTCAGCACACATTAATGATTCGAAAAAATCTGCGCAACGCGCACATTATTAATAAATCGTACATCGTAAATCGTACGTGGCAAACACATTTTCTAATGCGTTTGCCCTGGTAATCCGGATAAAGAGCTTGCCATGGCAGGCATAAGTGGTGTAGAATGTCCGCGATAACGCATAGCACACGATGACATCCAATCTATTCAAACTGCTTGCAGCCGTCGTGGTCACCATACTGGCTGGCTTTTTATGCTATCCTCTTGGAGATAAGTTGCTTGATGTAATGCACTTACGCGACAGCATGGCGCGTCGTGCGCAAGGAGATGTGGATGCAGACAGGCAGGCGCGCCTCAAACAACAGGAAGAAAACCGCAAGCTCGTCCAGGCCAACAGACCTACACGCCCCCGTGGGATCGTGATTACAGACACCTCTGCCAACGACGACTGGCAGAAGGGCTTTGAAGAGGACGATGTAGCTGCCACTCCCCCTCAAGACGACACTCTGGGCGACGACGGCTCAGTTGACAACGGAGCGGAGCGTGATTTCTCTTCATACATGCTTGCAGACTGCGACCCGGACTTGGTTGGTATCACCGAAGATAAAGATGCTCCGGAAATAGCAGGGCAATCGGACGTGGTGCCCAAGCCTCCGGATTCCAAGGTACGCAATTCATACACGGCCGCTATGCGCAAGTACATTGGAGCGCTTGAAAAGGCAGACAAAGCTCCCCCTTACATCAACCCCGAGTTTAATGGGGCAGACTGGAAAAAACCTGATGAGTTGTACGAGAAACTCGAAAAGCGTGTACTCGCCAAGTTGGGTCAAAGCCCAACCGCGGAGAGTGTGATGGAGTACATGGCGACCCCGGAGAATCGCCGTGATCTCGCGCTTATCACGCTTATTCGCCGTGCCGGCATCAAAAATTTGCAAGAAGTCTCCGAACAGCGTGGTGGAATTACCGTGCTCAATGCCCTTTCTTCTGACCTCCGCTGGCTGTGCAACACTTTGTACTCTGGTCCTACTGGGGGACTGGGGCTGGGGCTGCAGTATATGGCACACATCTTTTCGCGATACTCGGAAGATATAACCAACGAAACGGCCCGCCGCATCGCTACCACTACCGCCACAGAGTTTGCACGCGAAGGTTGGAACCAGAAAGACATGATGGAGCGTTTTTCTTATTACTACGGCAGTCATAGGGAAGGGCGTCTCAACAAAATTTTCGATGACCTTGCCTATTGGGAAACGCGCATTGTAACGGGCAACAGGGAATGCCGCTCTTGGGGCAGCCCGGCATCCCTCGCTTGGCAACGAGACAATGTGCGCCTGCCCGTTGAAGGGTATTTGGGTGCATCCGGTCAGCTAGTTTACCGCCTGCGAAATGCCGCAGGTGATTCCGTGTTTTCCGGGGAATACCTGGCGCCTGTCATGAAGCGTTTCAACAACATCACGGCTCTTGCTCACCGCGAAATCGGTGGTGTGTGCGGTGCCTGCTCGCACTACGGAGCCTACGGCGCACTTGCAGCAGGTATTCCAGCCATGACCATGGGGGAACCCGGACACTGCGCTTACGCAGTGCGAGTTGGCAACGAATGGAAGAAAGGATATTCGATCTACTGGCAGCATGGTATGCACAAAACATTCTGGGGCTTGCATGATTGGGAGTTCCTCATCCTGACGCAAGACTTGTATTCGGACGCCTCGCGAACACTTGCATCCGACCAGTTGGCAGCCATGGCAGATTTTTTGGCCTCCAAACGCATGACGAAGGCTGCTTTTAACTGCTTTGATGCTGCTGTACAAACGCAACCTCTCAATTGGCCGGCATGGCTTGCCTACGCTGGTTTTCTTAAGCAAAAGTCTCCGGAAAATAAGGAACGATGGGTAGCTTTATGCAATGGTGTGATTGATACTCTGGCCGAGAAGTATCATAACGTGGCGGCTACCTTCCAAGCGCGCTACATATACCCGAACTTGCTGCCGCTCATGCCCGATAAGAGGGAACGCAACAAGTTATTCGCCTCCTTCTTTAAAAAATGCGAAAGCTTCGGCATCAACCGCTGGGATATAACACCCCTGCTCAATGCGCAATTTGCCGGCTGCAAGACGGAAAACGAAAAGCTCGACTACATGAAGACAGCTCTTTCGATCCTCATGACGAAGCCGGATTACTCCGGCGCCGTACTTACGTGGGGATTGGAAATCTCTGGCAAGATGGGAGAAACGAACGGTGAGGGTGCCGACCGCTTCCAAGAGGAATTCAGCAAACTCATCACATCTGCCATGAGACGTATGCGAAGTGGCAAGAAGGACCGCGACAGCACGTGGGCAGGTTTGGGCGAGGCCATCCACACCGCCGCTACCAATGGTGATAACTACACTTTCCAAGCTATTGGCAAACTCGCCATGCAGAAATGCAAAAAACACTTCCCAAAGAATCGGTTTAAATTCCGCGGCTTCACGGGACGTATCGTGTCTGCCAAGGGATCCATCCGCACTGGGGTAACGCTGGATGATAATGGCCTCAAACAGTCCTGTCTGCATTGGGGTGTACTGCAAAAAAATGGCGGCGCCATTCCCATCAAGTTCGAAGGTAATACCGGTATTACTGTGAAGCTGGAGGGCAGCAGTGACTTGAACGGTGTGGTCGCCCTCTTCGACTGCGCCATCAAGAATGACCGCCCCTTTCATATCGAGGCCTCTGAAGATGGACAAAATTGGGAAGATACGGGGGGCAAGGTAGAAATTGACGGCTCAATTATGCGCATTGATTTGCGCTCAGCTCAAGCAAGCGCCCGATACGTTCGTCTGTTGCGCGAGGGCGACAAGTGGGATACCGGTCATATTGTCGGCTTCTACGTGTACGGTAAACCTAAAAAGAACTCATGAAACACACGCAGCTACTACTTTGTGTTGCCATTGCTCTTTTTGCTCTGTTGGGGGGCATGGCTGGAGCTTCCCAGTCTCGCACTTTTGAAGATGCTCTCAAAAAGGCTGGCACGGATAAGGCGTTCGTCATGTTTTGCTATGGCGCCAACTATGACGATATCAGCATTAAAATGTACGAGACCTACATAAAAAAGCATGAGAAAAACATGTACCGTGTTCTCAATTCGACTAATTACTTAGTGGTGCCGGTATATCAACTACCGAATGAGAAAGAAAAACGCGAGTACGAGCGAGTCATGGGTAAGCGAGGTTTACCTGGCGGCATATGGAGCGTCCCTTGCTTTGCGGTGGTAGATGGCAACGGCAACGTACGGGGCACTGTGCAAGCTCGAGAGGAATTAGATGATCCCGTGAAAGCTGCAGCAGCGCTTTCTAAATTGCTGGATGATTTTAAGGAGCAGCAAAAGCTGCTCACGCGAGCCGAACGGGCTTCTGGCAAGCGCAAGGAGGAGTTGCAGCGCGAGGCCCTTTCCTACACCGATTTGCGCGTCCCGAATCATGCTCTTTTCGACCCGTCCCAAAATGGGGTCGTCCAGGATTTGCAAATTATGAGTATACCGGAGGCCAATTCTTACATCCGTAAATTACTCGCCAACGGAACATATTCTCCCGTGGAGCAACAAATGGTGATGGCGGCCTTCGCGGGTCACGTGCGCCGTGAGAAGGGTCCCGTAGCTATGCTACGCGCGCTTTACACAGAGATGCGCAATATCGATCCTACTTCCACCTATGGTGTATACGCCGAAGGGGCGCTGGAAATATGGGTGGAGCCTCTGGAGAAAGAAGCAAGTTCCAACACGGTCAAATCCAGAGAAAACAATAAGCAGGATAAGCCCGCCGCACAATGAAAGCGGTGAAGGCAAATTCTTGTCATGCATCCGGCGCGGTGTTTTGCTCACTTGCCATCTCTCGCGTGATGGTGTAGTTCGCGCCGCAGCGTGGGCAGGAGACCTCCAATTTGCCTTGCTCAGAGAGCACATCTGCAAAGTCTTTCATCATAGCACGCACTACAGGAATGATGCGCTCTGCGCTACAGCCACATCGGTACGTGAAGTTGCGCGTCTCCAGCAACTTGGTTTCTTCTTCCTCCTCAATGTGAACCACTCGTTCGCTATCGAGCTCGTGCAGCCAATCGTAGTCAGAATCCGGTTCTGCTGTGAGCAAGCAAAAAACGTCTCCGTCGCCCCTGAATGCACGAGCTTGTCGCTGTTCGCTGTTACGAAAAAACTCCTCCACCCAAGTGGCTGGAGTATCAGCGCTCAGCGGAATCACAGAGGTATGTGTTTCGCGGTCACGGCAGATATTTTGTGCGTAGAGCATAGTAACCTCTGTATCGCGCACATCTTCTGTGAAGATGCGTCCTACCACATCCTGGGTAAGCGATGATCCGGCGAGGAAATAATTTGTCTTCTGAGGTTGTTTCACATTGAGTGTCCAAGCATGGTACTCATTCCACGGGCGAGAGACCATATACAGTGTGAAAAAAGCAAGCAGTTGCTTAAAAGTTTCCACTTCCTTCTGCGGAGGATGCAATGCATGTTGCATGAGGTGCAAATAATAGCCCACAAACAATGAAGAAAAATCTGCCCGCAAGAGCAAACAATTTCTCGACCGCACAAAAACCGACTGCACCATCATGTACTCAGCAACAAATTGTCCGCTGTCAGGCTGTATGTCCCCTTCCATCCTGCCTCACATCTTACCACTCACCTGCTGCTACCGCAAGCTATTTCTCACGGCAAACGCATTAAAAAATAAGCTTCTTATTTACTAATTACAATTTGTTGATTTTATGTATCTTGTACGTTTTTTGAGTGATTAAATCATGTGGAAATGCGCAATGCCTCAATATAAATGGCCACCCAACGGCGTAACAGTTCTGCTGAGATTTGCAAGATTATGACGGGTTTTGAGTCATGAACCTGTTGTCTTTTGGCTCCTTGACTTGCCTCACCTATTCGTAGAACTTCTTCAGTATATCTTATTCATTGTTTATAAGTACAATAAAATTGATCTAAATCTGCTGCCCAATAAACTTTCTACGTGTGGGCTATGGCGGTTCCATCCAAAAACCATATCCCGTCTGTCCTTCCTCCTTTCTCCCGCCGCATTTCCCCTGCCATTTAATAATTCATATTACTCATATCATTATTATAACCAACAAATTATATGATACAATCCATGAGATTTTCCTTCTGATATCGAGGATGCGGCGCAGCATCCTGCTCTCTTAATACAAAAAGAAACTCTATACTTGATTACTTACTCATCTTAAGTGACATATGCTTGACATTTCTCCTCCCTTTTTGAGGCATCGAGCTTTCAGAAAAATCTCCTATCATGTTTTCAGCAACTCAGCTCCTCGGCGACTTTATTTTTGGGTCTCCGGCAAATTCGCTGAGACAGATAATGAAGGGATAAAATAAAATCGGCACTTCAGTCTTGCATTCTCTGC
>CANPYO010000008.1 GCA_947588645.1 uncultured Akkermansia sp.
CGCCTCAGGGTCTTGCTTGAATGTGGTCACCTATTCCATAAAAAATGCACTTTCCACAAAAAAATGGGTTGACCCTACTCACACAATACTGCGAAATACCCTTTCCACAAAAAAATGGGTTGACCCATTTATGGTTGACTTCGTACACCGTGCATGGGCAGGTCCCGTCTGCCCCCACTCCTCTCCAACTTAAGCCGGTTGTCAGATTCGAACTGACGACCGTCCGATTACAAATCGGGTGCTCTACCACTGAGCTAAACCGGCGCGACGCATGAATCCTACACGGGAAGGGATTCGAACCCCTGACCAACTGCGTGTAAAGCAGCCGCTCTACCACTGAGCTACCCGTGCCTGAACGGCGGCATTCTACATGAGAGATGGCAGGAATGCAAGCGAAATATCGCAACGGCCGGAGCAAACGCATTAGAAAATTCGTTTGCTATGTACGATTTGGAGTATAGCGCGCCAGAGGCGCGGATTATGTGAAAACTGCCGACGGCTGTGAGACAGTTTGGCCAAAAGCGCAGCTTTCGCCCCTGCGGGGCAGCCCTGCGGGCTGGCTAATCGGCCTTCCAGCCGTCGGCCGCTTTCGTATCCCCGCAGCTCAGCTGCGCATTATTTGCAAATCGTAAATGGACAGGCTTTTTCTTGGGACGGATGTGCGCTTGCCCTGGGCTCGGCTTTTCTCGCATTGACGGAGGGGGGAGAACATGGTAGAATCCGCGCGTACTTTTATGATACACACCGATTTTCTTGTGGTAGGCAGTGGAGTGGCGGGGCTGAGCTTTGCACTGCGGGCGGCGGAACATGGCAGCGTGACGGTGCTCTGCAAGAGTGACCCCCTGGTTTCCAGCTCTGCCAAGGCTCAGGGAGGCATTGCGGCAGTCACAGATAAAAACGACAGCTTTGAAGAACACATCGCCGACACTCTGGATGCCGGGGCAGGGCTCTGCGACGAACAGGCTGTGCGCACGATTGTGACCGAAGCGCCCGAAGCCATTCGCGAATTGTTGGAATGGGGGGTGGACTTCGACCAGATGAAGGATGGAGCCTTTGAGTTGGGCAGGGAGGGCGGCCACGGCAAACGACGCATTCTTCACGCCAAAGATACTACCGGACTGGAGATTTCCACCAAGCTGCTGGAATGTGCCAAACGTCATCCCAACATCACTCTGCTGGATCACCGCATCGCCATTGATTTGATCACCACGGCAAAGTTGGGCTGTGTCACGGAAGACCGCGTGCTGGGGGCTTATGTGTTGAACCCCGCCACAAGTGAGGTGGAGATATTTCGCAGTGATCGCGTGCTGTTGGCCACAGGTGGCACCGGGCGCGTGTATATGTACACCACCAATCCTCCCACGGCCACGGGGGACGGCATTGCGATGGCCTGGCGCGCCGGGGCGCAAATCTCGAACATGGAGTTTGTGCAATTCCATCCCACAACCTTCTACAACCCCAAGAGCCCGGATCGTGAGGGGCTCACCTTTCTCATCTCTGAAGCGGTGCGCGGTGAAGGCGGCATCCTGAAAGGACCGGATGGAAAGGAGTTCATGCAAAAGTACGATTCGCGCAAGAGCTTAGCGCCACGCGATATCGTGGCTCGTGCCATCAACAGCGAAATCCTGCGCACCGGGCACCCCTGTATGTACCTGGATATGACTCACAAGCCCGTCGGCTTCATGGCTGAGCGCTTCCCTTACATCTACGAGACATGCAAAAGTTACGGCATTGATGCTGAGCACGACATGATCCCCGTAGTTCCCTCTGCCCACTACCAATGCGGCGGCGTGAAAACTGATACAAACGGGCAGACCAGCCTGCGCGGTCTCTTTGTGGCCGGGGAGAGCGGCTGCACGGGCTTGCACGGCGCCAACCGACTCGCCAGTAATTCTCTTCTGGAGTGCGTGGTGATCACCAAACGCGCACTTGCAGCCATGCTCACGCGACTTCCCCTCGCGCATGCGGAGGAAGCCTACCCCATTCCGGAATGGAAGCATGGCGACCGCGTGCCGCAGGATGATTTGGCAATCCTCTACCATTGCTGGGATGAGGTGCGCCGCACCATGACGGATTATGTGAGCATCGTGCGCACGAACCACCGCCTGCAACGCGCGGCCACCCGCCTGCGCAACATTAATCGCGAAATCCACGAATACTACTGGGGCTACCGCGTGACGCCGGAGATTCTCGATTTGCGTAACCTCGCTCTCACTGCCTCGCTCATAATCGACTGCGCCATTCGCCGGCAAGAATCACGCGGGTTGCACTACAATTTGGATGCGCCGGAGAAGTTGCTCCATCCCCGCCCAACCATTCTGCACAACGGTTGATGCCACTAAACGCCCGTTCCCGTCATGAGTTTTCGCACGCTGCGTTCTGCCATGCTTGCCACGCTGATACCGGCGCTGGCGCCTTGGTCATGCGGGGCAGTCGGCATCAGCGGACAAACATCTGTGGAGCGCCGAGGAGCAAGTTCTAACCGAGAAGTGCGCTATGTCAATCCTCCTACGCAATCGCGCACGGTGAGCAAAGAAAAACTGCGCGAGATGGCCATCAAGAACGGCCCCCTTCGTCCGCAGATCGACCAAAGCAAACGCAAAAATTTCCCGGACCCTAAAAAGAATCCCACACCGCCTCGCCGCGGCGCTTTCCCATGGCACTTCGACATCACCGCCACCTACTTTTTTATCGGCGAACGCGCCACAGCTCGCAATCCTGTGCCCAACACCGCCAGCAGCTGGGATAGCGCTTGGGATGACAATTACGGCGGTTACGATGACCCCGATCCCAAAAAGCGAGATCCCGTCACCTTTGCGCCGCTTGGCTTCCGTCCCCGGCTCAACCCCTTTTACGTGGCTCTGCCGTACAACGACATCGACCGCGGCGGTCCCAAACCGGAGGCAGAGAAAGTCATCCCTTGGTACCGTCGCGACAAGGAAGGCAAGTATGAATCGGTCTGTCGCGGAAGCTGGGTGCAGATCTACTACAAGGGACGTTACTGCTTTGCCCAGTGGGAGGACTGCGGCCCCTTTGTCACCGATGATTGGGAGTACGTTTTCAAAGGCAAACGCCCGCGCAACACACAAAACAACGGCGCCGGCATCGATATATCCCCCGCCGTGCGTGATTACCTGGGCATCCCCGGCGGCAGTGCCGTGGTGCATTGGCGCTTCGTCGATTTCTCTCTTGTCCCCGGCGGCCCATGGGCGCGCTACGGCAAGGACAACCCCTTTGTCAACCCCGCGCTCAAAGAAGCGATCCGCAAATACAGCATCAAATACAATATAAAAGCCAAATAACCCCCTGCCTGCAAAAAATGTTTAATTCTCTCATATTCGACTGGTCAGGCACTCTGTGCGATGATCTGACACTCACCCTGCAGGCCACCAACTATGTCATCTCGCGATACGGTCTGCCGGCACTAACCCGCGAACAGTTCCGAGCGGAGTTCCAGCTTCCTTACCCGGCCTATTACTCATGGAAAACTCCGGGTATTCCCATCGAGGAATTAGAAGATCACTACCGGCACATCCTGAACTCACCGGAGGCTGAGCCTGTCACTGTTCTCCCGCATGCACGCGAGTTCCTGGATTACTGTCGGGCGTGCGGCATCCGCTGCTTCATTCTGTCCAGTATGGATTCTATAGCCTTTGTTCGGCAGGCAAAGGAACTCGGCGTTTTTGACTACTTTGATGGATTGCACACCGGTATCCTCAACAAAGAGGCCCACATTCACACCCTGCTTGCCCAGCATGGTCTTGATGCGCACCAAACAGCTTTCATCGGCGATATGCAGCACGATATGGCTGCCGCCCACTGCGCCGGCGTGTGCGCCATCGGCGTTCTCACCGGCTACAACAACGCAGCCCAACTTTGCGAGGCTGAACCCGATCTCGTCGTACCCCATCTCGGTGCTTTGCAGGCGCTCATGCAGCGCGGCAACCGCCCTTCCGCCAAGGATACGATTAAACTGCATGCCCTCTCCTTCACATGTCGCTTGGGGGTGTTGGAAAACGAGCGCGCCACACCCCAGCCCGTGCAGGCAGATGTCACTTTCACTCCGGAGCTTACCTTCGGCGAAATGGCGGATGACCTTGCGAAAACCATCGACTACGACGAACTTTCTCGCCGGCTTGTCGAGCTGGCGCAAGCCGAACCTACGACTCTCTTGGAAACTCTCGCGCACAAGCTTGCCGTATGCTGCGTGCATGATTTCGGTGCTCGCGCCGCTACGGTGCAACTGCGCAAATTTGTCCTTCCCAACACCTCTGCCGTCTCTGTCACCGCACATGCGCAAAGGTGAGAATCCCCGCTCGCCGAATTTTCCAAATCGTACAAAACTGCCGACGGCTGCAAAGCCGTTTGGACAAGAGCGCAGCTTTTGCCCGCAGGGCTCACTGGCAGGGTGGTGCCAGTGAGTCATCGTACATAGGCAACCGCATTTTCTAATGCGGTTGCCCACACGTGTCCCAATAAAATTTTCTCCGGGCTCATTCAACCCATCCCTCATGCGCCTCATGGAAGATACATAACGGAAGAGAAGTCTGCAAGCTGGCATCGCGTATCCACAAACCATGCTAGTTCACAACACTCTACGTTTTGAAAGTTTCTATGCGCACTCGCTCCGTCAAATTCCCGCGCCGCAGGCGCGCGAACTTCCCAAATCGTACATCGTACATCGTACATGGGCGCCGCTAGGCGCCCCGTCTGCCCGGTTCTTTCAGATATTTCTTTGTTTGTAGAAAGACAGAAAAAGATTGCGTCCGTATGCATGAAGGGGTATAAAACAAGCCCCACAAAGTTGGAAAGGAACCTCAAGCCATGAAGATACCACATGCAACATTAGCACTCCTTACCGGAGTATCGGTGATCTGCAGTTCCTGCGTTGTGCCCGACTCTGGCTATGCTTCCTATGCTGTGCCAGGCAGTGTGAATGCCGGTGCGGCGTGGACCAGCGCCAGCTACGATGCAAACGGCTTCCCGATCTTCGGCTACTCGTACGGACGTCCGGTGTACGGTTACACCTCTGCCGGAGTAGCCATTTTCACCATTGCTGCGCTCACGGCGTTGTGCTTTGTACCCCATTGGGCGCCGGCGTGGTGGTATCGAGGTCCGTACCATTATCCGCACGGCATTCATCGCGTACCCGCCCCTCCGTTCTTCCCTCACGGACACCATCCCGGCATGCGTCCGCCGGGTGGAGCTGTGCCACCGCCCCGATTTGGTGGCTCCCACCCCCTGCATCCGGGTATGGGCGGGTTCCCCAGGCCTGCCTCGCCGGGCATGCGCGGTCCCGGTCCGGCGGTTTCCCCCATGCCCTCTCCGGGTGGGGCGAGGGTAATACCGCTTCCCAGAGCAGCTTCGCCGGGTGTGGGTGGAGCGGGTTTCCCCAGGTCTGCGATGCCGAGCGCCGGACATCCCGCTATCTCGACGATGCCCGCTCCGGGTGGGACAGCTATTCCCCATCCCGTCATGCCGGGTACAGGCACACCTTCCATCTCTGCCATGCCGACGCCGGGTGGAATAAGCATCCCGAAACCGGTCACCCCGACTGGGGGAACTCCGGGGATCTCTACCATGCCGGCAACCGGGGGATTCAGCATTCCCAAGCCGACGGGAATCTCGGCTCCCGCCACGGCACGCTTTGGCCCGCCGGCAGCTTCATCCGGAGGCGGCGTTTCTCGAATCTCCACAATGGGGGCGGGCATGCCTATGCCGCGTGGCGCAAGGAGATAAAGAACCTTCACACGGGGTATTAAAGCCGGGTCACAACTTCCGTGACTCGGCTTTCAAAATTCCGCTCCGCACCAGCTCCGCTAAATTCGCGTGCAAGAGCGGGAATTTTTCAAATCGTAAATCGTACATAGGAAACGCATTTTCTAATGCGTTTGCCCTGGGGGCGATTGCCCTGAGAGTAGCAAAGCGAGACGGATCTGCGTTTTTTGGGGCAGGGAATATGTGCCGCTGGTCGGCAGTGTGCGGGAGAGAAAGGGAGGTGCAGCTTGCCTTTATTCCACCATAGGGAACAGGGCGAAAAGGTGCTTATTCCCCGTGATGTCCAAAAGTTCGGGAAGGCCTATTTCCGGAGATGTCTTGAACCATAGTTCAAAGCGACGAAGGTCTGCGGCGGCAATGACCGTTGCTCTCGCGTAAACTTGTCGGTTGAATCGCCAGCGTGCCAGGTCGAAAATCGGTTGATCATTGCCCAACAGCAGACAAATCAGTCTGATTTTTTTATGCAATTCCTCCAGCTGCTCTCGGTTGGACTTTCCGTCAGTAATCGGAATGATCCATGGAGACTCACGGGTCAGGCCGGGACCTCCGATGGCTCCCGTGCTTTGGGTGATCAGTTCTCGATTTTTCTCGATCATCTCCTGAATTTTCTTCCTTTCCTCCGGGGAATAATAGGCTGCACAGGGGGCCGGGCGGTGGAATTCCTTTGTCGCAAATTCGTACATTACAAGGGAGAGGAGGGAGGCATTGCCATAGAATCTATCTTGCGATAAGCGTTGCTTCTCCTTGTTAATTTTCACGTAGATGGCGCGCGCACGGTCTTCCTCAGAGGCGAAAGAGTACACCGTTCGTCCCTCGATGAAGCGTATACCCAGCATTTTCAATTCCAAGGCTGTACGGGCTCGCAAGTTATTGTGCATGCGCACGGATTCGGCCAGTTTTGGGGTGACGGCAGCTGCTTGCTCCGCGCTGGTGATACTGATGATCATATCTACCAGATTTTCGCGAGAGCTGAGAACCTCGTTGATCATTGCCTTCGCTTTGTCCTGCACGACTTGATTCAGATTCTCAGGTTTGTCAGGAGGGTACGCGGGTTTAATTTCGCCCCGAGCGATTTTTTGCACGGTATCCCTCGTCGCTTTTTCCCACCAAGTTTTTGGGGCTTTAGTTTTCCAATCTGAGGGGGGTGGATTTGGCGTCGATTCCGTCACATTGCTCTGCTCTCTGGGTCGGGACGTGTCATTTGTTGGTGTTTGTGGCGGGATTTGTTCGCTTGCCTGCTCCTGCACCTGAGATTGTTCATCTCCTGCCCAGGAGAGGCTGAGTCCTGCAATCACGACAAAGGCTATTTTCAAGAAAGCTCTCATGGTAGCATCCTACAGGAGAACTCTTGTTTTTCAAGAATTATTTGCTGTTGCTCGGAGATTTTGGAATAAGCGAACTGCCGCAAACGTTATGGTTCAGAGCAAAGAGAGAAGGATCCAGGGCAAACGCATTAGAAAATGCGTTTGCCTATTTACGATTTACGATTTACGATGTACGATTTATTGATAACGTGCGCATTGCGCAGATTTTTTTCGAATCATTAACGTGTGCAGAGATTCCTTTAGAGCGGTCATCATGATGACCGCTTGTTGTCATGATTTTTGATACGTATAAACATGAATATCAGTCAATAAGATTGTTGCCTCCGTTGATTACCTTCTCTCAAATGCGTTTGCCCTGGGGGCGGAGGAAGTTGAGCTCGGCTCAACAAGTCAAGTATCTGTTCGCGCGGTTTATCCGGCCAGCACTTGTTGGAGATAGGATTGGCGGGACTGGGATGCAAGATGCTACCTAAGGTGAAGGTGGTTTCAGGGATGGCTGTGGCGGCGATTTGTAGCTGCTGCAGGGCATAGGCGCCCACGCCGATGAGGCAGGTGGGGCGCAACGCGCGAATGAGGCGCACCAGATGGCGCTGACAGGCTCTATCAATGCGGGTGGCTTGCTCGCGCGGAAGCTGGGTGGGAGGAATATTGGCGCCGCTTTCGCTCATCCAGATGAGCGGGCAATAGTTGGCGACATAAGCCTGATCGAAGAAGCGCTCAGCTGTGCCGTAGAGTTGTTCGAAAAGCCCCCATAGCCGCCGTCCGCTCACTTCGGAGCGTGGGCAGGAAAAGCCTTGGATGGGACGTTTGGGATGCGTTTTTTCAGGCTGACCGACAGCGGCGGTGATGCCCATCCAGAGGGTGACAGCGGGGATTTCGCCAAAGGGCACACCGGTCTGTGCCATGCCGAAGGGACCTGGGTTCATGCCCAGGTAGAGCACCTGCTTGGGAGTTGTGGCGAAGCGGCGGATATAGGCCTCGTGTCCGGCCCATGCATAGTTGAGTGGGTTGTAGGTGAAAGCAACGGGCGGCACAAAACGCAGGGTGTCCATTTCTGCCGAAAGCTCACGCGCGGCGGTCAAAACTTCATCAAGGCAATCCATGCGAGCATGATAGCACAAAGAAGCGGTATTGACCAACAAAATATCGGCTTGAAAAGAGTGGGAGAATTCGGTAAAATGCCGGACGTGAAGGTAATCGCCATAGCAAATCAGAAGGGAGGGGTTGGCAAGACCTCGACGGCAGTGAATCTCGCTGCGGCTTTGGCGGCTCGGGGCAAGGAGGTGCTGCTCATCGATGTGGATTCGCAGGCCAATGCAACCTCCGCTCTTGGTTTTTCTGTGGCAGGGGAACAGAGTCTCTACCAAGCTCTCATCGGCAAATGCACGTTAGAGAACCTCGTCATCTCCGCCAATCGCCGCCACCTTTCGCTCGTACCTTCGCACATGGATCTTTCGGGTGTCGAGGTGGAGCTTACGCAGGGGGGAGAGCATACCGGTTGCATGCAACGCGCATTGGCCGGGTTGCGGGAAAGCTCCGCGTTCGACTACGTGTTTTTAGATACACCGCCTTCGCTCGGCGTGCTGATGACGGCGTCGCTGTGCGCGAGTGATGAAGTGCTCACGCCGATGCAGTGCGAGTTTTTGAGCTTGGAGGGGCTCTCAAAGATTCTTTTCGTGATTGATCAGATACGCGACAGTGGCATTCAGCCCGGCATCATCCACGAGGGCATCCTCATGACCATGTACAACAACACGAACCTGGCCAATCAGGTGATTGATCAGGTGCAGGAGAACCTGCCGGACAAGATATACGAAACCGTGATACCCCGCTCGGTACGCGTGGCAGAGGCGCCCAGTTTCGGACGTACCGTGCTGGAGCACGACCCGGAAGGAGCGGCTGCCTGGGCTTATAAAAATGCGGCGAAGGAATTTTTGCGCCGCCATCGGTGATGTTGCGCTGGATTTACCCGAGCCTGTGCGAGTTGTGCCACGAGCCGTGCGAGCAGGAGCTCTGTGAGGATTGCATCGCTCAACTTCCCGCCGTGCCGTTGCCCATTTGTTTGTACTGTGGATCTCCCGTAGCCGGTGAGCAGCATGATCCCATGCGCTGTGCGCAGTGTGGCGCAGCTCCGCGTTATTACGACTTCGCACGCAGTGCATACTTGACGGATGCTTCCACGCGTCACTTGGTGCATGCCATCAAGTACCGCCACGCCAACTACCTTGCGGGTATCATGGGCGAGCTGCTCAACCGTCTGTGGGAAGATACGCCTCAGCTCATGCAGCCGGGGCAGTATTGCATCGTACCTGTTCCGGCCACGCGAGCTCATCTCTTTGCGCGGGGCTACAATCAGGCGGAGGAAATAGCTCGCGCGTTAGCTCGGCTGCGTGGTCTGCCGGTGTGCTGCGCCCTCAAACGCATCCCCACCGGAGCTGAGAGCCAAACTCGCCTCTCTGCCGGAGAACGCCGCCGCAATGCTATGCAATCCTACAGGGCTCTGTCGGCTTACGCAAGCGGTCGCCGCAAGTTGCCCGGCTCAGATGTGGTGCTGGTGGATGATGTGTACACCACCGGCAGTACAGCCCATGCCTGTGCCAAGCAGTTGCGCAAACTTTCCGGGGTGCGACGCGTGGGGGTTCTCACCTTTCTGCGCGCGCGTGGACGAAGAGATGACGCAGGACGACCTCATTAGCGTTCCCACTGCTCCGCTGCGCATTATAGATCGTACCTCGAAAATCGTACATCGTACATAGGCGCCGTCAGGCGCTCCCGCTCCCCTGCGCAATGCGCGCTCACTTTTCAAATCGTACCTCGTACCTCGAAAATCGTACATAGGCAGACTTTGTCTGCCCCGCCTGCCTTGGGTCTTGTCGTTTTAATGCATCCTGCCGCGAGGGTGGAAGTTTTTGTGGAGGGACACGAGTCTCTTTTGCTCCACGTGGGTGTAGATTTGGGTGGTTGCCAGGTCGGCGTGACCGAGCATATCCTGGATGACTCGCAAGTCGGCTCCATTCTCCAGCAAGTGTGTGGCAAAGGAATGGCGCAAAATGTGAGGAAACACATTTTCATCCAACCCGGCGGCAGCGGCTCGCGCTTTGATGATCTGGCGGATACGCTCGCGGGTGAGCTTGCCTCCACGGCGGGAGAGAAAAACCACGCGCGGATCCGGTTTGCCCACTGCCAGCAGCAGGGCGCGCGCGTGTTCGCGATAATACCGCACCGCCCGTGCCGCTTCCCCGCCCAGTGGCACATAGCGCGTTTTGTCTCCCTTACCGGTGATGCGTACAAATCCCTCGTCCCAGTCCACTTGCTCCGGTCGTAGGGAGACGAGTTCACTCACCCGCAGTCCACTGCCATAGAGCATCTCCAGGATGGCCCGGTCGCGCGCGCCGAAGGGTAAATCCTCCGGGTCGATGCTTTCCATCAGCAGACGCACATCTTCCTCCGAGAGCGTTTGAGGTATTTGCATGCTCATGCGACCGCTTTGCACCAATGCAGCCGGGTTGGAAGGCAAGACGTGCTGCGCTGCCAGATAGCGGAAAAAAATGCGCACATGAACCATCATAATACGCGCGCTGGACGCCGCCAATCCCTCTGCAAGCAGGTCATGATGGTACTCCACGAGCGTGGAGTCCTGCACTTCATCCGGGGAGATGGAACGCTGCTGCAGGTAGCGGCGCAGGCGGGTGAGACTCTGTCGGACGGAGCTGCGGTAGTGGGGGCTCAGCCCGCGTTCTGCGGCCAGGTAGAGCAAAAATTGCTCGATGGTGGCGCCCATTTCTTGCAGGCTCAGGCTCATTGGCGCGTGCTGATCAGGCGGCCATCAAGGCTTCGCGGTTCACAAAAAAAACGGCTGCCAGCAAACAGAGAAAGGCCCACAGGTAATCCCACTTCCACTGCTCGCCCATGTAGAGAATCATGAAAGGAACAAAAACACTCAGCGTAATCACCTCCTGCATGATTTTGAGCTGAGCGAGTGTCAGTCCTGCCGAGCGGCCGATGTGATTGGCCGGTATCATCAGACAGTATTCGAAAAACGCCAGCCCCCAACTCATCAGGATGAGCTTCCACATACCCTGCGACACGCTTTCCCCGGGCTTGCGCAGGAATCCGTACCACGCAAAGGTCATGACGGTATTGCTCAGGATGAGCAGAACAGCGGTAGCTATCAGTCGGTACATGTCGGTTACCGTTTGACCCTTCTGCCTTCACAGTCACGCAGCAGCGCTTGCCAAAGCGAATCAATGCCGATAGAAACCGCTTCCTTCGAGGTGACCAAGTCGGCGCCGGGTTGACTGTGGGCGAAAAGGTAGAACTTAATTTTGGGCTCGGTGCCACTGGGGCGCACGGCAAAGCTGCGACCATCTGCCAGATCGATGAAAAGTAAATTTTCTGCCGGTACAGGGTCTCCCTCGGCATCCTTCATCGTGCCATGCGAGAAGTCGCGCACGGCAACCACGGGCGAGCCATCCATCTGTGCGGGCGGGTCAGAGATAAAGCTGCGTGTGAGTGCGGCAATTTGCGTCGCGCCGTCCGCGCCTTCCATGACCAGGCTCTTTCCCGCTTCCTGGTAGTAGCCGAATTGCGTGTAAAGCGAGTTGAGACACTCCAACAGTCCGGTGCCTCGGGATGCAAGGTATGCGTTCAGCTCTGCCAGGCAAAGCGCGGCAGCATTCGCATCCTTGTCCCGCACAAAATCTTGCGCCAGGTAGCCATAACTCTCCTCCCCGCCAAAGACGAAGTACTTGCTGTGTTGCAGGCGTAGGGAACGAGTCGAGGCTTCATCCATGCGGCGGTAGTCGGCGCGCAGGTTTTCGGGGATGGCGTGCTCGTATTTGCCCAGTTTAGCGGCAATATACTTGAAGCCGGTGAGCACATTGACCGTCTGTATGTCATAGGCTGCGGCCAAGGCATCCTGCAGCGGGCTGGTCACGTAGGTTTTCACCATCACAGCGTGCTCCGCGTTTTGAGCGGTTATAATCCCAAGCTCGCGCATGCTCATGCATCGGTACCAGGCCAGCAGGCAACCTGTCTGGTTGCCGGTGAGCAGCTGCATCTTACCCGTCGTCTTGTCACGCACGGCAATTCCCATGCGGTCACTGTCCGGATCAGTGGCAATGACCAAGTCGGCATTCTCCGCATCAGCTTGGGCGATAGCCATATCCAAAGCAGGTGCATTTTCCGGATTGGGGCTCTGCACGGTGGGAAAACGGCCATCCTGCACGTCCTGCGCTGCCACGGTGCTCACCCGACAGCCCAGCTCGCGCAGCAGCGGCACAATGCAGCGCTTGCCGGTGCCGTGCAAATTGGTGTACACAACCTTTGCCGCTCCTGCCTGCGCAAACACCTCCGGACGGAGGATGATGCCCTTCAATCGCTCCATAAATCGCGCATCCATCTCCGCCCCCAGCGTGCGCAGCGAGCCTCGTTCAGCCTCAGGAAGAGGAGTATAGGTATCACTCGTCAGTGCATTCACCTCGGCAATCACACCCGTATCGTGCGGTGGCACCAGCTGAGCCCCATCGTTAAAGTATGCCTTGAATCCGTTATCGTGCGCTGGGTTGTGCGAGGCGGTAATGACCACACCGGTATCGGCATTCAGCTCGCGGATGGCAAAGGAGACTTCCGGTGTAGAGCAGGGACCGTCGAAAAGAGCGCAGTCGCAGCCCAGATCCGTCGCAATTTTTGCGCATAGTTCGGCAAATTCGCGCGAGAAATGGCGTGTGTCGTGCCCCACAACAATCAGCGGCTTGCGAGTACCGACGAATTGTCGCACATACGTGATGAGTCCGCGCATGGCTCGCCCCACATTGTAGAAGTTCATGCATGCCGTTCCCACGCAGGGGTGCTCCGGCCTTCCGTTCACCCCGCCGCGACCCTGTTCGGCCGCGGTGACAGTGGCGCCGATGGTGCGCCCGCGCAGGCCGCCTGTTCCAAAGGCGAGAGTCTTGTAAAACCGGTTGTTGAGCTCTTCCCAGTTTTTTTCTTCCGTGAGCTCACTCACAGCCGCCGCCGCTATGGGATCCACCGTGCCGCTCAGCAGCAACCGGATATTCTTCAGCGCCGCCTCCTGCAGTTCCCCCTCAGCCACAGCCCCCTCCAATGCATGCAATTCTTGCTCGCTCATCATAGCAACGCTATTCTAGCATGCGCAGAATGATTAGCCAACTTTTTTTTCGTACCCCCAGTGCAAACGCATTTTCTAATGCGTTTGCCCCACACGTGTCCCAATAAAATCTTCTCCAGGCTCATTCAACCCATCCCTCATGCGTTTCCCATGGATGAAGAAGGTAAGCCCGACAAGATGTCAAACCATGGACGATTCGGCATAGCGTAACAGCAGATGCCTTCCTCCTATCAACGCATCATCATTTCAAGAATTTCGCCCCGCACCTGCTCCGCTCCCCCGCGCAACGCGCGCAAATTCCTCAAATCGTACATTGTACCTCGTACATAGGCAACCGCATTTTCTAATGCGTTTGCCCCGCGTTTGCCCTGGTTTCTTTTCTTTTTTCTTGCTCAAGGGCAGGGGAGTAGGGTAGAATAGTGGACGATGAGCTTACGTGGCATCTGCAGGTTTTACAGAGATGGCTTTCGGCGCATGACGTTGGGACGCACGCTATGGTGCATTATCCTGCTCAAGTTAGCGATTATCTTTGTGGTGCTGCGTGTGTTCTTCATGACACCGTATTTGCAGGGCACGGATGAACAAAAAAGCCGTGCTGTGGCAGAGGAATTAACAAATCGAAACTGATCATGGAACCCATCGATACCTCTCTCATTGACTGGTCACGCGCGCAATTTGCGCTCACAGCCATGTACCATTGGATATTCGTGCCGCTTACACTTGGACTGGGGCTGATTATGTGCATCATGGAGGCCATCTATGTGCGCACGGGCAAAGAGTTTTGGAAAGCCACCACGCGGTTTTGGATGAAGCTTTTTGGCATCAACTTCGCCATGGGCGTGGCTACCGGCATTATTCTCGAGTTTGAGTTCGGCACCAATTGGAGCAACTACAGTTGGTTTGTGGGTGATATTTTCGGGGCGCCGCTGGCCGTGGAAGGTATCGTGGCATTTTTCCTGGAGGCTACGTTCATCGCGCTCATGTTTTTTGGGTGGGATAAGCTGGGGAAAAAGACGCATTTGCTCTCCACGTGGATGACTGTGCTGGGGGCTACTTTCTCGGCGTGGTGGATTCTCGTCGCTAATTCATGGATGCAATACCCGGTAGGCATGGAGTTTAACCCCGAAACAGTGCGCAGTGAGATGGTGAGTTTTGCTGCCGTAGCGCTCTCCCCCGTAGCGATCACCAAATTCATGCACACAGTTACTTCATCATGGGTGCTAGGGGCGGTATTTGTGGTGGGCGTGAGTGCGTGGTACTTGCTGCGCGGCAGGCACACGGATTTTGCGAACGCCAGCATCCGCGTGGCATCCCTATTCGGTTTGTTTGCGGCGTTGCTCACGGCGGCGACAGGTCACCAAAGCGGTGTAGATATTGCCCGTCACCAGCCCATGAAACTAGCCGCGGCGGAGGGGCTTTACGAGGGAGGCACGCATATCGGTCTGGTAGGAGTAGGGCTTCTCAAGCCGGGGGTCAACTGGGCTCATCCCGAGGAGGACCCGTTCCTGTTCAAGTTTGAGATACCCTGCGGTCTCTCCATGCTCGCCACGAATACGCCGGATGGCTATGTGCCCGGCATTAAGAACCTGCTGGAAGGCGGTTATGTGGGTGAAGACGGCTTGACGGCTCCCTCTGCTGCGCAGAAAATGGCATTCGGACGCAAGGCGATTGACGCCCTGCGCGATTGCAAACGCGGGACGGATGGAGAGCAGACAGAAATCCTGCGCGAGAACTTCCCTTATTTTGGCTATGGCTACCTCAAGACGCCTGAAGAGCTGGTGCCGCCCGTAGCTGCCACGTTTTACTCCTTCCGCGTGATGGTGATTTTGGGCGGGTATTTCTTGGCGCTTTTCGCAGGTTTGTTGATGGTCGGCAAGCGCATCGCGGCGTGGAAACCGGCGCTGCTCATGATCCTGCTGAGCATTCCTCTGGCGTATGCAGCCAGTGAAGCCGGTTGGATTGTGGCAGAGGTGGGACGCCAGCCGTGGGCCATTCAGGATTTGCTGCCCAACTGCGCGGCCGTATCCAAGCTTTCTGTTTGCTCGGTGCAGACAACATTCTGGATTTTCGCGGTGCTCTTTACGGTACTTCTCGTGGCAGAGCTTTGTATTATGCTGCGTGCCATTGCCGCCGGCCCCGAAAAAGAATGCGCCTAATCTCTCACCCGACTCAACCTATGACTTACACATTTTTTCAAGAATACTGGTGGTTTATCGTGTCCTTGTTGGCCGGCCTTTTTGTGATGCTCATGTTTGTGCAGGGCGGGCAGACGCTCGTGTACGCTCTTGGTCGTACTGAGCCGCAGCGGCGCCTGCTCCTGCTCGCCACGGGTCGCAAGTGGGAGCTCACCTTCACGACGTTGGTGACCTTTGGCGGTGCCTTTTTTGCCTCGTTTCCGCTTTTTTATTCCACGAGTTTCGGAGGAGCGTACTGGGTGTGGATGCTCATTCTTCTGTGCTTCGTCATTCAGGCGGTGTCATACGAATTTCAGCTCAAGCAATCCAATCTGCTCGGCACGACAACCTATCGCGTTTTTCTCATGCTGAATGGGCTGCTCGGTCCCTTGCTTGTCGGCACAGCGGTGGGCACGCTCTTCTTCGGTGCAGAGTTTGTCATTGATAAGCAGGCTATCGTCTTGCCGGGCGAGCCGCCGGTCATCTCCCGCTGGGCAAATTCCTGGCACGGGTTGGAAGCGGTGTTGGATGTGCGCAATGTCCTGTTGGGGCTCGCAGTGCTTATGCTCTCTCGCTGTCTCGCACACTTGTATTTCCTCAACCGCATTGAGGACGACGAAATTCGTGCCCGCAGTCGCAGTATGCTTCCCTGGGAAATCGGCCTGTTCCTTATCTTTTTCCTGAGCTTTGCCTGGTTTTGGCTCACGAGCGCCGGATTGGCGGTAACTCCCGTGTCGGAAGCAGGCGCAGGGGTACAGGAGGTGCCATGTCGTTATCTGCATGCGTTGCTGGATATGCCGGCCGTGCTCGTAGCGTTGCTGGCGGGAGTGGCGTTGGTGCTGGTGGGGTTATTGACTCCGTTGGTGAAGCCGGCGAGCCGTTGCGGCATTTGGAGCGCGGGTCTTGGTACGGTGATTACAGTAGTGGCGCTGTTACTCCCTGCGGGGTGGAACGGTGGCATCTACTATCCCTCGCTCGCCAATCCTGCTTCTTCGCTCACCTTGGCCAATAGCTGCTCCAGCCCGTACACTTTGCAGGTAATGAGCGTAGTTTCCCTGCTGATTCCCTTCGTCCTCGCTTACATCATCTGGGCTTGGCACGCGCTGGAAAAGTCACCCATTCAACCCTCCGAGGTGGAGAAGTCTCATTAATTCCTCGATCCTTTGTGTTGACGGAGCGTCAAGCTATTCCATGGTCTGGCGTACGAGTTGCTTCCAATCATCGGGAAACGTGTGGGAACAACTCGGCCAGTTCGTCTAATTCTCTCTCGTAGGCGGCGAGATCTGTAAGCTGCTGCTTATTGATGCGCATGGCGCCGAGCAAGGAGAGTGCAAGGGAGTCCCTGTGTTTTGCCACTTCGATGTACTGATGCACAATCGGGGAATCCGAAAGAGGAAAACGCACGTGAGCTCTGCGCGGCGCCGGGGCATGAGGATCCTGCAAAAACAAGATGCGTGAGGGGGACGTTCCCTTTGCGTGAGGATCTGCAAATTTCCCTTTATCGAGGCGTTGAATCTCGTAGGATTCAAACTCAAGCAGGACATCTTCCCACTGCCACACGATCCAGCCTGTCAACGGCTCTAAGCCGGCGTTTTTGATGGATTGTCGGCACATGCGCATGTAAACGGGAACAGAGCCAGGACACACCTGCTTACAGCAGTTCAACACCTGAGCCGTGACGGAACGGGGAGCTGCGACGCGGATGCTGCAGCCTCTCGGAGCAAGCCTTTTTTTGCTGTTTACTCTCTCCATAATTTGAGTCTCATCATGAGTCGCATTCGTAGTTTGAAACACGAAATAATGAAAATATAATACCGGTACCTCAGATATTTCAGCAAGGAACGCCTGACAACAACCTTTTTGCCCCGTCCTCGACTGTCTGCATCTATGCAGCTACACTTATTCAGTTCGGAGAGGCCGACTGGACTGGGTGTCACGCCGATCGTGGGTATCTTGTTGCGAAGCAGTATGTCGGCAATTTGTGTATCAGACGGGCGCCAGAAGCTGTCAAGCGCATCATACACTCTCTTTGCTCCTCCGCGTGTGTACATATACGCGAGCGATCCCCACAGGATTTTTTTTGGGAATACCACGCGAATGGGCATGTTGACTTTCCTGCCCCAACTTTTAATTGGATAAAGTTTCCCATCAATCGTGTACAGTTTTGCAACTTCCCAACCGCGTATATGTTGCGTGAGTTCTTGGATAGCGTCCAGAAAGTTCGGCATCAAAAGAGCATCGTCCTCCAGAATGACTCCATACGCTGCTCCGCTTTCCATAAAAGTCCTTAGAGCGAAACGATGACTGATGACGCATGCTACCTCGTTGCGCGACATCATGCACGGCATGTAGAGGGAACGTTTTTTTGAATCGTACCGTGCCAATTCGTCATCGGTGAGTTCTTCCCCGGATCTTGCGGAGATGGTTTCAAACTCCACTCCGAGCGATTGCGCCTGCCGCTTCATAAATTCGCGTCTTTCAACTGCCCAAGGCAAATTAATGACGTAGTACCTTACTGCTTGTTTGTCCATACGGTAGTATTGGCTCTCCTGTTGCTCCAGAGTACCGTATTTGAAATACGCTGAACGTAATATCAAATAAACAGATTATGAAAACCTTACAGAATTCACAATATAATCATTTTTCACGTATGGGCAGACCTTTACCCCCTGCGTATCCGTTGAAAGACGCGAAAATAATCTCTGAAAATTAGACTTGACATACGTATTTCAAATACGTAAACCATTGACAACCATAAAATACACAATGACGTGAAAGATGAATGAGAATACGCTTGCCCGCGGTGGCAACAAATGCTCTATGTCGGCATACGATCGCACGAGATGACGCGTTTCACTTGGGAGTCTGTTCACGTGTGTGAGCAGCTCATCTGCATACAAACGGAACTATACCAAATCGTAAATGAGAGGCGCCAGGCGCCACCGCCCCCGTTCCGCACTCCCGCGAGCTCTGCTCGCCGAACTCTACAAATCGTACAGAACTGCCGACGGCTCCGTTCAGAGTGCTCGCTTCAGCGGGCAGTGAGGGCGGCTGGACAGCGCGAAGGCGTTGCCCGGAAGGCTCACTGGCAGGTGGTGCCAGTGAGTCAACGTACTTCGTACATAGGCAGTGTTTAGACGCCATTGCCCGCGCCTTTCTAACCACGCTCGCGTACGGCTTTCAAAATTCCGTTCCACACCTGCCTCGCCAAATTCGCGCACAAGCGAGGGAATTTCCTAAACAGCACATCGTAAATAAATTGTGTTTTTTTTGACCGGATGTGGACAGATACCCGTCCTCGTTGCTCTGGGGAGGAAACACCTGTTTTGAGCGATCGCCCGTAAATCGGACTGTCACGGAAGCTGTGGAGCAGGTGCCGAAGATTCTTCCAGAAGGGCCGCGCGTATACTTGGCAGCAACTTTTGCACCATTATAATGGATCCATAAGTGCTCAGGTGGTTACCATCACGCATCAGATATCTTCCATCTTTCACGCACGGAAAGCCATCTTCATCCTGTCGTAACGTGCTGAGTGGTTCTATGATCGCCTCACAGAGTCCTTCGTCGCGAAGCTGACGAAAGACTTTGAACACTTGGTCATTGTAAGCAAGGTATGCTTCTCGCGTACAGTTCATTGTTGCTTTAGTGAGCGCTGGATCGTTGCGCCATTGAAGAACTTTATTGAACAGCAAGGCACTGCCGAATTCGGGTGTAGGCGCGATGAGAATAACTTTCTTGCCCATATCCCGCAACACGGAGAGGTATTCGCGCAAGGCTTGAGAAATGCGTCTTCTGCTTTGAAGTTCATCAGGCGTATATTTTCGATTCCGAAGACTGGAGGCGTCGCTAAGAAGAGACCAAGCGCGAGTCTTTTTATCGCCCCAGTAATACCCATCCCAGCGGGAGATCCACCTTTGTCCAATGATGACGTGGGTGAGGTGCGGATTGGCGCGCAGCCACTCGAAAGTAGCTCGGATTGTACCCGGGTTCACATTAAACTGACGGAGTGGAATGTCATAGAACGGAACCGTGTAGGGGGTGAAGTACACGCCGGAGAGTTTTGCCTTGCGCATCGCTTGATCCAGACCTGCGTATAAATGTTCAGCATGGCTATCGCCCATCAGAACAAAGAAGGGAGTCTTAGATTTATCTCCGATGTGCAACAGGGAAAATGGAACGCCGTTTTTGTCAGACGGGGAAGAGTTGTCTCCATCGGGAGATTGCGAGGGATTCCATAGTTTAGTGGTTGTCGGGTCATCGCAAGACTGCTTCTCGTTGTAGGGACGATTACTTGTGCTTCCCTCAATGTGGAGGGTAGCTTTCACCCAATTACTGAAGCCGTTACTCTTTCTTCCCTGCCGACATAGCAGTAGTGTACCGCCCCAAAGCAACAGAATGAGCCAAAATGCCGGTTTCCGGATCTCTATAAAGAACCAGAAGCACCAAGCGAGTGCAATGCTCAGCACAAAGGCCGTAAGTTCATCAAACCATCCAAAAGCCCCTAACGCCCACAGACGCAGAGAAACAATCACGGGCATGTGAACCAAATAGAGAGAGAAAGAAATTGAACCGAGCCATGTGAGAACACGATTTGAAAGGAAGCGATTGAACGAGCACAGGGGTGCGTAGCGGATCACGAGCAGCGTGCCGATGATGCACAGCAATTTGTCTATTTCATCCGGGCATCCCGGGAGTAGACCAAGCGCTGGAAGCAGGGAGAGAGCGCAGCCTGTGAGGCTGTATATAAAAGCCTGGCGGTGAGAACTGCCTATTGGAGACGCCATGCACGCGAGCCATCCTCCTGCCATGACCTCCCAGATTCTCGGAAGGGTGGAGTAGTAGGAAACCTCACTCTCCTGCATCCAAACAGGGAGTCCAAGCCCTTCGAGGATATTGTGCGCTAAGAAACTGAAATCAAACGCAAAAGAAACAAATGCAGCCAAACCTAGTACGATACCGAGCCAAAGGCGTGGAAGACGCTGCAAAAGCGCGTTGCCCACGGCAAACAAGAGGTACACTTGGAAGAGCACGGAGAGATACCACATGGGCAGTAGGGGCATGTAGGAGGAATCGGGCGCAAAGTAATCTCCAAGCCTCTTTGTCAAAAAGAAATTGGCTCGGAAAATACATGCCCACCACCCCACATCGCAGGCCAGATCCTCCTGTCCGTTGCCAAGTAGGAAAAAACCGATGGAAATGGCAAGCAGAATAGCGACCAGCATGGGAAAAATAATGCGCCGGATACGCTTTTTCACGAAGGAAAATGTCTCAGAGAATCCCCATGAAGAGACAGATAATCTATTTATCATAAGGAAATAACCACTTATGACCAGGAAAATATCTACTCCGAGGTACCCATGTGCCCACGTCTTTTCACCCATATGGAACAATATGACCAGAATGATCGCCAAACCACGAAGACCGTCAATATGCGATAAGCGTTTCTTTTTCTCCATCTTTTACACTGAACGTTAGAGAGAATGACGAGGCTTCTACCATGTTATGAAAAAAAAGTCAAGTCATAACGCAGGGCAAACGCATTAGAAAATGCGTTTGCCCATTTACGATTTACGATTTACGATTTATTGATAGCGTGCGCATTGCGCAGATTTTTTTCGAGTCATTAACGTGTGCAGAGATTCCTTTAGAGCGGTCATCATGATGACCGCTGGTTATCACAGTTTTTGATGCGTATAAACATGGATATCAGTTAATAAGATTGTTGCCTCCGTTGATTACCTTCTCTCAAATGCGTTTGCCCTGAGTCATAACGTTACTTTCTCGGGTCAAACGCACACGTGTCCAACAAAGTTTTCTCCGAAGTAAGCCGGCAAGACGGCACAAACCATCGATGATTAGTCAAGGCAGCGAACTTGTCATGGCGTTACACCGGAGGCTTTCCCGCGCGTAACGCGCTCACTTTTCAAATCGTACATCGTAAATCGTAAATGAATTGCGTTTACTCGTACACCACGAAAATGCGTGCGATACGGGGGAGGGCCGCAGTGAGTTCTTGCGTGAGACGCGTGAGCACATCGTGGCTTTGGACGATGGAGAGGGTGGGGTTTGCCGGGATACAGACGAAGCAAACGCGCTGTGAGCCACGCGTGTAGAGATGGACGGCGGAAGGAACCGGAGCGTCAAGCTTTTCCATGGTCTGGCGTACGAGTTGCTCCCAATCATCGGGAATAGGTTGCTCAAAATGCGGGAGGGTGCGCATGTTCGGCTCGAGGTGTACAAAGACAGCTACGGCCTGCAATCGACGTGCTACCTCGGCACGGAAGGCTTGCACCGGCACAGCCCATGATTCTAATGTAGCCTGTGGCGGTAGCTCCAGGTCGGAGAACACAAGTAGTCCCTGGTCGGCCTCCAAAAGGCGCAGAGAGTGCACTCCCATGCGGTGTGTGAGGGCGATTTGGCGGATAAGTTGTTCCGGAGAATCAGGCTCGGTGTCTTCTGGCTGCATGTGCACCAGCGTCTCTGCCCCGGGAAGGGAACGCTCCACGAGCGCCTCGATGGCATCCGCAATTTCATGAGCCGTGTCGATGTGTAAATCACGGGGCATGCCGACGACCATTTCGAGGTAGGTGGTATTGCCCACAGATCGGGCTCTCAAGTGTCGTAGGGGGTACGCCGGCATCTGCTCGGCCATGAGAGAGGTGATCTGCGTGTAGAGAGCCTCATCTGTGCGATCCATGAGGTTATTGATGGCTTGCATACCGAGTATCTTGCATATATACAAGATGATGATGGACACCACGAGTGAGGAAAAGACATCTGCACGGGTGAGCAGCCAGTGAAGTGGCGAGTCCGGCGTAACTTGGTTAGAGAGCGCAGCCCCGGTAATGCCTACCAGAACAGCCGCACTGCTCCAAATATCGCTGGAAAAGTGGGCGGCATCGGCAGCCAAGGCTGCGCTGTTCGTTTCGCGCGCGGCGCGGCGCAGCATGGCTGAGCGGTTGATATCCACGGCGAGCGAGATGATGATCACGAGAAAGGCCCAGAAAGAAATATCCACACGAAGCGCGCTCGGATCATCACTCATGAGACGGTGAACAGCTTCACGTATCACCCAGATGGCCGTGCCGAGCAGCAACAGAGTCTCCGCCAGTGCCATCAAGTTCTCCACCTTGCCGTGACCGTATGGATGATCCTCGTCGGCCGGACGAGCCGCCACCTTTACCGCAAAAAGAGTACCGAGCGCAGCGAGCAGGTCGAGCATGCTGTGCAGCGCCTCAGAGAGAATGCCCAGCGACCCGGTTGCGATGCCAACAACGAGCTTGAGCACGGTGAGCACCATGCTCCAGAGAACGGATGACCACGCTGCGCGCGACTTCTTGGCATGTGTCTCCATAGCGGCGGTGATGAGGTCAGATGCCTAAGGCCGCCATGATACGACCAACCGCCTTGCGGAGCTCCGGCTGATCCGTCAAACGTTGTTCAACAGTGCGCGTGGCGTGAATAACAGTGCCGTGATCGCGCCCGCCAAAGGCCGCACCGATATCCTGCAGCGAACAGGCAGTGTGCTGACGCGCCAGGAACATCGCGATTTGCCGAGACTGCGCGATGTTCGCCGTGCGTCGTCGCCCATTCAGATCTGACACGCGCAAGTGGAACTCATCCGCCACGCACTGCTGAATATCTTTGATGGCCAGCCGGGCAGCCGGTTCCTCGTACATAAACTCGCGCAGCTGGGCTCGAGCCTCCTGCACAGTTGGTCTCCGGTGGGAGAAAGAAGCGAAGGTTGCCAGGCGAGTGAGAGCTCCCTCCAGCCGTCGCACGGAGCGAGTGATGCTTTTTGCCAGGAAATCCAGTACCTCATCGCTGAGCAATTCGCTGCGCTTGCGCCAACGCTTGGCTCGCAGAATAGCCATACGGGTTTCGTACGAGGGCGCCCGCAGCGCAACGGAGAGACCCTGCACAAAGCGCGATTTGAGCCGCTCATCAAAATCGATGATGTCTGCTGCCGGACAGTCGGCGGTGAGCACAATCTGTTTGCCGCTTTCAAAAAGGGCGTTGAAGGTGTAAAAAAACTCCTCCTGTGTCTTGCCTTTGTGCGCGAGAAATTGCACGTCGTCGATGAGCAATACATCGGCCTTGCGGAATTTGCGTCGGAAATTGCGCAGAGCGTCCCCCTTGCTCGCCAGAGCGTCGATGTAGCTGTTCGTGAAGGTTTCCCCAGTTGCGTAGAGTACCCGCGCTTCGTCATTCTCCTTGCGCATAGCGTTGCCGATGGCTTGCAGAAGATGGGTTTTCCCCAAGCCGGAACTGCCGTGTATGAAGAGCGGATTGTATTTGCCGGGTTGTTTGGCCGTAGCCTGAGCTGCCGCATACGCGAATTCACTGTTGTCACCCACCACAAAGGAATCGAAGTCATACTCCTCATTCAATCCACTGTTGAAAGAATCCGTCGTGCGCGCTGCTCTGCGCCTGGGGGTAGTTGCTCGCGCCCCCACCTGTTCGGCAGGTTGAACCTTGGCGCTTTCGTCAAAAACAAGCGGCAGACACGCCTCCTGCCGGTCGCTCCCTGCCGCCGAAACCTCCTCGCTTCCCGCTTGCGCCACAAACTCAATCTCACGCGCTGCCTGCATCACGCACGCCGCCGAATTCGCTATGCACTCCTTGTAATTGAGTTCCAGCCACATGATCGGCAGGTCGGACGGATATTCCAACACCAGCTTCGTCCCTGTGTCTTCCCTCAACTCCAACTTACAGATGTAATTTTCCAGTCCGTACATCCCTACGTCCCCTCGGCGGCGTATATCGCCCACAATATCTGCCCACAGTTTCTTCTTTTTATCGTCGGCTGTCATTCCGTCCTTCTCTCTCTATTCTTTTGATCTTTCCTGCCCACCTGGCTCACCCCTCCCACGCGGGAGGCTCGGGTTCGGTGCGTTGCTGGGGCGATCATGCCATGTGCTCCCCCCATTGAAAAGTTTTTTAAGCCTCGATTGACTCATTGTTTTTGTTATTGTCTGTTCCATGGGCGTTCCACAATGAAAAAAATTTTTCTGCCGACGCTCCCCATGGTTAACTTTTCTTGACAATCGATTCCTCCGTTGATTTTTGGGATAGTTTGTCATACTTTTGTACACATAATCAAAGAAATACGCATGTTGTTCACAATGTGAATAAAGAGGAATAAAAGCTTGCTGAGCAAACGCATTAGGGTGGACGTTTGTCCATTTGCGGTTACCCCGCTCGCCGAATTCCTCAAACCGCACATTGACTCGTAGGCACCCCATTGCCCATTGCTTCGGAGTCGCCTCACGACTCTTGTCTCAAACTCGTCCCACGAGTTTTCGTCCTTTCGGGGCAAAAGCTATGCTCTTGGCCAAACTGCCTTACGCCGTCGGCAGTTTTCGCCCTGCGGGGCAGCGCCGTCGCGCTGTTCATCTTCCTCCGCGCACAGTTTCATCACATTCCTCTGCTTTTGCTCCGCTTTCCCGCGCAAAGCGCGCTTACTTCGCAAATCATAAATGGTCCAGGGCAAACGCATTAGGAAATGTGTTTGCCTATGTACGAGGTACGATTTGTTAATAATGTGCGCGTTGCGCAGATTTTTTCGAATCATTAATGTATGCTGAAATCCCTTTGGAGCCAACATCATGATGATCTCTTGTTGTCATGATTTTTGATGCGTATAAACAGTGATATCAGTCAATAAGAGCATTTCCTCTGTCGATTGACTTCTCTCAAATGCGTTTGCCCTGGTAAATGGTCAAACGGGCTTGCTAAATAGGGGACAGGGTGGTATAGTGGAGGGTATGAAGACGCCCTCATTTAAGGAAATAAGCGGTGGAGTAACAGCTGCCAGGGGCTATGTGAGCCACGCGATTAGTTGTGGGATCAAGAAGCCGACTGCTACTCGGTTGGATTTAGCGCTCGTATTTTCCACAGAGCCGACGACGAGCGCCGGTGTTTTCACAACGAATCGGGTGCGTGCGGCATGCGTGCGGGTGAGTCGCGAGCACACAAGCCGCGGGAATGTACGCGCCATCATTGCCAACAGTGGGAATGCAAATGCATGCACGGGTAAGGCGGGATTGGAGGTGGCACGCACGGAGTGTCGTCTCGTGGCACAGGAACTCGGCATCTTGCCGCGTGAGGTTGCGGTGTGTTCTACCGGTGTGATCGGTTTGCCCATGCCCATGATGCGCATAGAGCCGCGCATTCCGGAACTCTGTCGTGGTCTGGCTGCCGGAAAAGGGCACGATGTGGCCTCGGCCATCATCACCAGCGACACGAGGGAAAAGGAGGTGGCCGTGAGCTTCCGTGTGGGGGGCAAGGAAGTGAGAATCGGTTCCTGCTGCAAAGGAGCGGGCATGATATCCCCCTGCATGGCTACCATGATATGCTTGGTGTGTACAGACGCAGAGGTGGATCGCGTGGCGCTGCGCAAGCTCCTGCGCGCCGGTGTGGAGCAATCTTTTAACCGCATCACGATCGATGGCGATATGAGTACCAACGATACCTGTTTGCTGATGGCCAACGGCGCCAGTGGCGTGAAGCTTTCGCCGGGACGTGCAGGGTGGGGTACATTCTGTGAGGCGTTGCAATATGTCCTCATGGAGCAGGCGCGACGCATTGTCAAAGATGGCGAGCGTGTCACAAAATATGTGACCGTGCGTGTGAAGGGGGCGCCGGATCGCGCGGAGGCCAGGCGTGTGGCTGAGGGCGTGGCGAAGTCATCTCTTGTGAAAAGTTCGTGGAATGGGGGGGATCCTAATTGGGGACGTATCATCCATGCCGTTGGTTACGCCGGGCGGCGAGTGCGTGAGGAGAAGGTGGACATCGACATAGCCGGGTTGCCTGCTTGCCGCGCCGGGGTGCAGGCTGATACCCCGAGCGATGACCTGCGCGAACGTGTACAGGCTCCGGAGTTTGAGGTCCTCATCAATCTTCACCTCGGTCGGGCAGAGTACACCGTGTACACCACTGATCTCTCTCCGGAATATGTGGATTTTAATCGTTCCGAGTATGCCTACTGGAATCAAGCGAAACAGGATGGATTGACGCGATGAAGACAGCCCGACTTACCCATGCTTGCGGAGCGCTGGCGGTCCTTCTGCTCAGCTCCGTTGTTGCTTCGGCCTCCGACATTTTAAGTTTTGCCGCGAATGGTTCTTTGTGGGACAAGCCCACGGGGGAAGTGTCCAAGCAGTTATTTTCCTCCAAAGGGCGTTATACGCGGGTGGATAATGTGCACATTCGTGTTCTCAAAGGCGCCGGATTAACCGTTGGTAATGTGAAATTGGGTGATGTCACCATGGAACTCACGGAGGATGGAAAGCACTTTGTGGCCCTGAATACCACCATCTTCAATAAGGGCGATGACGGTGATATCGAAAAGGAAATCTTCGAGGCGCGGCTCAAGCAGAGTGTGCAGTCCATTAACAACGTCATGGGAGTCGAAGGTAAAACGCGACAGCAGAGCCGTAAGGAAACAGGTCTGAAGACTCGAGCCTGGGAGTGGGAAAACGAACACTGCGCGGTATTGCTGGAGGCTGCTTCCACCGGCAAGGGTAAGAAATACACGGCTGAGTTCATCCGCATGAGCGTCGCTCCCACCAAAGGAGATCTGGAGAAAGGAGGAGCCAATGATTCTGCGCGCAGGTCGGATTTGAAAGGAAACGTGGTGCATGAGGAGAACGGCGATGTCTGGATCAAAGGGGTGCCTATGGTGGATCAGGGGGAAAAAGGCTACTGCGTGCCCGCCGCCGTGTCGCGTGTGTTTGCTTATTATGGCATGGACGGAGTTGATCAACACGCTCTGGCAGCCCTCTGCAAGAGTTCAGATCAGGGAACCTCGATAGAGGACATGGAAAAGGCGCTCAAGAGCATTTGTGGCCCTTTTCACATGACCATTAAATCATGGGATTGGGTGGGCATAAAGTCCTTCATCAAAAAAGCCCGTAAAATGGTTAAAAAAACCGGAACTCTGCCGGATGATCGCGAGATTGCTCAAATGATATTGGAAGATGTGGGAAAGCACCCCGGTACCATGAATAAGGGTCTGAATGGTATCAAGCAGCAGGTGAACGCCGGAATCCCCGTGGTCTGGGCCGTGGTGCTCGGCATTTTCCCGGAGCAGGGGTTGCCGCAAAGTTTTGGCGGGCACATGCGCCTCATCATCGGCTACAATGAACAGGAAAAACGCATCATCTACACCGATACATGGGGAATGAGGCATGCTAAAAAGGCGATGTCTATGAGCAAAGCCTGCGCTATAACACATCGACTCTGGGTACTGCGCCCCGCAATGTGATTATTTTTTCGTGGTGGCTCAATTTTCGTTCGCAATTTACTTGACAATGAGAAAAGATGGTGTAAACTTCTCCCACCTAGAAGAACTTTCATACGATTATGGCACACACACTGTCCGCTAAAAAGCGTATCCGCCAGACTGAGACCCGCACCGCAGCCAACCGCGCCGTCATGTCGCGCGTTCGCACTCTTCGCAAGAAGGTGACCGCAGCTGTGGCGCAGAAGGATAAGGAAGCAGCCGTCGGTGCCTACAATCGCTTCGCTTCTGCTGTGGACAAAGCTGCCAAAAAGGGCACCGTGCATCCCAACCGCGCAGCTAACTACAAGAGCAAGGCTGCTAAGGCTATTGCCTCGCTCTCCTGAGCTTTTTCATCCCCCTTTCTCAGGCAAGTGACCCCATCTTTTTGCGGTCGCTTGCTTTTTTGATGCTCACAGTCCTCAAAACCGGGAAAGTACGGTATTTGAAACTCAAAGATTCCACTCCGCACCAGCTCCGCAAAATTCGCGCGCAACGCGCACAAACTTTGCAAATCGTAAATGAGCAGCCATCCTCTGCGGCTGCTTGAGGTCGTCGTCAGTTTTCACATAACCCGCGCCCCTGGCGCGCTATAACCCAAATCGCAGGGCAAACGCATTTGAGAGAAGGTAATCAACGGAGACAACAATCTTATTAACTGATATCCATGTTTATACGCATCAAAAACCGTGATAACCAGCGGTCATCATGATGACCGCTCTAAAGGAATCTCTGCACACGTTAATGACTCGAAAAAATCTGCGCAATGCGCACGCTATCAATAAATCGTACATCGTAAATCGTAAATGGGCAAACGCATTTTCTAATGCGTTTGCCCTGACCCAAATCGTAAATGAATTGACACTCCAAGCGCTGAGTGCTATGATGGGGAACATGAGTACCACGGTGAATGAACGTCAGCTTGCCGCTATCAAGAACTGGGCGGCAGAGGGAATGGATCTCAACGGCATCCAAAAAAAGCTGCAGAGCGAGTTTGGCTTGCACCTCACATTCATGGAAGTAAGATTCTTGATGTTGGATCACGGGATAGAGCTTGTCCAGGAAACAGCCCCAGCAGCAGAACCCAATGAGCTTGATGAAAAGGCACAGGATACACCAGCGGAGAAGGCGGATGGCAGTGTGCGCGTGGAGTTGGATGACTTGCAGCTTCCCGGCACATTACTTTCCGGGAAGGCTCATTTCCCGGGTGGGGCGGAGGGAGCGTGGCAGATAGACCAACTCGGGCGTTTTGGCTGGAGTCAACTTACCGGTACGCCTTCCCCGGAAGAGATGCAGAGCTTTCAACAGGAGCTCACCGCCATGCTGCGCCGCGCCTGATGTGGCTTAGCCTTGGGGCACCAGGGGCAGATCTGAGAGAGGATAACTCGGTACGCGCGTGAGCTGTACCCCGTAGAGGTCTGCAATGGCCCGAGCCTCCGATTTCTCATAATCCTCGCCGTAGTAGATGATTTTTATCCCGTGTGCACACAGAGCCTGCATGCAGGACGTGCAGGGCATCGTGGTGCAGGCCACGATTCTCGCTTCTCCTCTTTTGAAAAGACTGCACAGGTTGATTTCCGCATGCAGCATGAATTTTTGCCGTTCATCGCGAGAAGCCCAGAAGCCGGCCGGCGCGGTGAAGCCCGGGTAAAGCCCGTTGTAGGCCGTGCCGATGACCCGATTATCGACGTCCAAAGCGGCCGCGCCGACCTTGCGGTAAGGATCCTCCGAGCGCAGGGCGGCCACATGCGCCAGAGCCATCACATATTCGGGAATGGAGAGACGAGCCATAGGGTCGTGGTTTGGATGATTTATGCGTCCGGGAGTATTTCGTCTTCCACCATTTGTTCGAGCGTTTGTCGGCGGCGGATGAGGATGACTTTATCATCATCTACCATCACCTCCGCGGCTAGGGGACGTGAGTTGTAGGTGGAAGACATGCTGAAGCCGTAAGCGCCGGCGCTCATTTCTGCCAGCAATTCCCCCGGCTTCACATCAGGCAAGCTGCGGTTCTGCGCCTGGAAATCGCCGGACTCGCAGATCGGTCCCACAACGTCTGCCACGATGGTATCGCCGCTATGCTGGCGGACGGGCCAAATCTCGTGGTAGCCCTCGTAGAGAGCGGGACGGATGATATCGTTCATCCCTGCGTCAATCATCTTGAAATGCTTGCTCTCGCCATCTTTTTCGTACACGCAGCGGGTGAGCAGAGCTCCTGCATTACCCACCAAACGCCGTCCGGGTTCCAGAAGAATACGCAAGCCAAGGGGTTTGAGCAGCGGGATAAGCGCCTGCGCATACGAGGTGATGGTAATCTGTTCCGGGTGTTCCTTCCACCAATTTGCAGAGCCGGAGGCAAGGCACCCGTCATACACGATACCGATACCGCCGCCGATGCTCCAAAATTCAATGCTGTAGAGTTCTTTGAGCCTAGCGACCAGAGGAGTCACCTTCTGCACCGCTGTCACGAAGGGCTGCACTTCTGTGAGCTGAGAGCCGATGTGCATCTGTAAACCACGGATACGCAGGTGCGGCATCTCGGCGGCAACGGTAGCGTAGAGTCGCTCAATGCGCGCGATATCCACGCCAAACTTATTTTCATTCGTGCCGGTTGTGATGTACTTGTGCGTGTGCGCATCCACATTCGGATTCACGCGCACGGCCACAGGCGCTTGCTTGCCCATATCGGCGGCAATGCGGTCAATGGCACGCAGTTCATTTTCACTTTCGCAGATAAAGCAATAGATGCCGCATTCGAGCGCGTAGCGTATTTCGGTCTCCGTCTTGGCTACGCCGGCGTACGTGCACGCCGCCGAGTCTCCCCCCGCGCGGATAACGCGCCACAACTCCCCGCCAGATACAATGTCGAAGCCTGCGCCGCGCTTTGCCATCAGCTGAAGAATGGCGCCGTTGGAGCACGCTTTGACGGCGTAGGCAATGTGCACATCCAGTCCGACGAAGGCTTGGCGAAATTCGTCCAAGTCAGTCAGGATCGTGTTGCGGCTGTACACAAAGGTAGGCGTACCGTAAGCCGCTGCGATGTCTGCAAGATTCACTTTCTCACAGTAAAGAGAGCCGTTTTTGTAAGCAAATTGGTGCATAAGGGGAGATATCGATGTTGTTAAGGATGTCGATCGGGAGAAGTATCGAGGGTGGGGAGCTCGTTTTGGGGGTCAGAGTGCGCGGCGTCATCAATAATTGAGGCCATCCATCGCAGGTCGGTGGAATGCTCCATAGCCAACTTCAGGAACATGGTGATGGGCACGGCCAGCAGCATGCCGATGGGCCCCCATACCCACCCCCACACGATGACCGAAATCAGTACCATGGAGGTGGCCATACCGAACTGCTTGCCCAAGAAGAGCGGTTCTATGCCGTTGCCTATGGCAAAGTTGATGCCCAAATACCCACCGGCTACAATGAACATGCTCCCCCAATCCCGCATGACCAGAGCCAGCAAAACAGGCGGTATGGCCGCTACGATGGATCCGATAGTCGGTATGAAATTCAGTACGCATGCCACAAATCCCCACATGAAAGCGAAGGGAACCTCCATGCAGTGACAGAGTGCCCATGCCAGCAACCCGGTACTCACACTTGCGAGCGTTTTTATGATCAGGTATTTTTGAACGCCTCGCAGCGCATCGAGCACCGTCAGTTTGCCCTGCCTGCTCGGCAAGTTGTCCAGATTACGCCGAAAAAGCGGGGCTTCTCCCAGCATGAAGGTCATCAAAATGAGTACCAACACCGTCACCGACATAAAGGAGAGCACCTGCCCGGTGATCGATTGAGAAAAAGCGATGATTTGTTGGGGATTGATGACTGGGTTCGCCTGGGAATCGAAGAGATTGTGCAACTGTTCGTGAAAAGGTAGTTCTTTGGCCAAGTCGAGGAGCTCGTTCACGCGGGTCTTGAGATGCGGCATAAAGTTGCCCTGCAAGGTTGCCTTCATATCTGCTGTCAAAAATTTCATGAGGCAAACCAACCCAAAGAGCACGGCCATATCCACGATGACCGTACAGGTCACTGCCAGCCAGTGCGGAAGGCGTATCCCTCTGCGCATGAGGTCAATGATCGGGTAACTCACAATTGCCAGAAAGGCGGCCAAGACAATGGGCGCCGTCATTTCCCGTGTGTATTTCAGCCCAAAGAGCACAATGAAAGCGGCCGCAGCCACCAAAAGAACGCGAGCCCCATTGCCCACCATATTCTGCGGCACCTGTTTAGTTTGCCCCGCCGGGCATTCTTCTGGCTTCGCTCTGCTCATCGCCGCCATTGTATCCTTCCAACCTGCATATTTCAAGGGAGAATCGCACCATGTGCATTTTTTTCTCACAACCGTGCGGTACGATCTCGCATCGCACTGCCCGCGCAGCGCGCGCATTATCCCCAAATCGTAAATCGTACATCGTAAATCGTACCTCGTACATAGGCAAACGCATTTGAGAGAAGTCAATCGACAGAGAAAATGCTCTTATGGTCTGATATCAATGTCTATACGTATCAAAAATCGTGACAACAAGTGGTCATCATCATGATGGTTCTAAAGGGATCTCAGCACACATTAATGATTCGAAAAAATCTGCGCAACGCGCACATTATTAACAAATCGTACAAAACTGCCGACGGTGTAAGGCAGGTTGGACAAAAGCGCAGCTTTTGCCCCGCAGGGGCGAAAGCGACCGACGGCTGTAAGGTCGATTAGCCAAAAGCACAGCTTTTGCCCCGGAGGGGTGAGGAGTCGTGAGGCGACTCCGAAGCAATAGGCAATGAGGTGCCTACGAGTCATCGTACATCGTACATCGTACATAGGCAAACGCATTTTCTAATGCGTTTGCCCTGGGGGGTGTTCATCCGAGCTTGACAGAATCAGGAGCTCATGACTATAATAGCTGTAGACATTCGACGGCACCCATTATGGCCATCCGGTTCCGCTCAACAAACACTGCTCGTGATAGCATCGAGTCGCTGCGTCATCGTACGCGGCAGTATGCGATCGTCTTGATGGTCGGCATTCTCTCCGCCATCTTGGGTGCTTTGTATGTCACCAAGATTCTCATTGAGACGCCCCCCATGACCGAGTTCATCGTGTACCAGGGGGATACCATTGAGAATGAGGTGAAGACTACGCCGAAGGTGCGCGATATTTCCGGCGGTAAGCCGCCTGCCGCACCTCCCGTAGCGCCCATTATTGCCGCTACAACAGATGTGGCCAATCCGTCGTTTACGATGGATGTGGATATGGATGTGCCTGCAATGTCGACGAGTGGCTTTGATTCGATAGGGGGTAACGGTTTGGGCGATGGTATGGGAGAGGGAGCCGGGCGTGGCGGCATGGGCGGCAAGAAGGTGGATTCTGCTTTCGTCGGCTATTTCTGGGATCTGAAGCGCACGGTAAATGGCAAACCATCTGCTTACGAGGGTGCAGTTAGCAACGAACAGGTTCTTGAGTTCGAAAGTAACTTTTACAACAAGGGGTGGGATCTCGGCACCCTTGTCATGTTCATGCGTTCCAAGCAGCAACTCTACAGTACCTGTTTCTTCATGCCGAACTGCAAGGACAACGAGGCGGTGCACGCTTATGACGCCTCCGGCAAGCAGGGGCTGAAGAAGAGCCGTTGGCTTGCTGTGTATCGAGCCAAGGTAAAGGCGCCGGTTAGTGGTACCTTCCGCTTCGTGGGTGCGGCGGACACGGTGATGGCCGTGCGGTTTAACGGACGCAACGTCTTGGCTTGCGGTCTGCACAATTTGCGCAATGCAAAATGGAATGAGTGGCTGGACTTTCCCGACGTTAAAAAACAACGCGCTACTCTCGTGGAGTACAAGGGTATCCAGGCCTGGAATGAGTCTCTCGGAGGTTTTGAGGTGGGAGACCCCGTTACCGTCAAGGCCGGTGAGTGGTACGAGATGCAGGTGATGATTTCGGAAATTGGAGGTGGAGAGTTTGGTTTCTGTTTGCTTATTGATGAAGAGGGTGGTGAGCAGAAGACCGATAAGGATGGCAAGCCCATCTTCCAACTTTTCCGAACAAACTTCTCTGCACCCACTGTTGAATCTCTTTACGAGACCATTCCCGAGGAAAACAAGCAGAGTGATGCTGAAGGGGAAGTGATGCTTCTGAAAGAAATTCCTTATGATCCGGATAGCCGCATTTGGGAAGCTAAACCCGTGGATTCCGACGTAAAGATGAAGTAATCAGAGCCACATCTGTCCCAAGAAAATCTTCTCCGGGCTCATTCAACCCATTTCTTCGCGTGTGGGATGCGAGACACACCACTTTCTTTCGCGCAACGCTCGCTAGCTTTGCAATCGTACATCGTACACTGTACTTCGTACATAGGCGCCGCTAGGCGTCACCGCCATCGTCTTCGAAAATTCCGCGTCGCCTCCGCTCCGCTCCCCGCGCGTAGCATGCTGGCATTCAAATCGTAAATCGTACATAGGCAAACGCATTTTCTAATGCGTTTGCCCCGCGGTTGCTTTTTGTATTGGCAAACTTTGAAGAATATGCTAATATACCACCGCAGATTCCTCCTAGCGTTTAACTTTTCCGTAATATTATGGGCTTATTTCTGAGACGAGTCGCAGTCATGCTTGGGCTGTTGGGGTGCATGTGCAGCGTGAGCAGTTGCACGACGGCTACGCAGTTCTTGCGATACCTGCTGAACATACCGGGTCAACTATTCAACGCAGTCACACCGAGATGAGTAAAATTCGACGAATCATGCTGTTGCTGCCGGTGGTGGCCGTGGTGGTTTCTTGCCAGCAGGGGCTGCCGCCCGGGGGAAGTGTGGGGGTGAGGACGTACTCGGATGCGGTGGTACACATAGGGCAGGTGGATCCCGCGTATCAGGCCTATTTCCGTGCGCAAAATGCCGCGAACTATTCGCTGAGTGATCAGCGTCGCGCGTACATAGCGGCTGCTCAGACGGCACGCACTCCGGTTCGTGCGTCGGATTATCATCCGGGAGATGTACGCCGTGCGTCATCCGATCGCAAGCGCCGAGTTTCCGACAAAGCGCGTGTGGTGCGCCGCAAATCGACGACGAGTTCGCGGAAAAATGCCGTTGCTGCCCGCAAACGCTCATCGCGCCGCTGACTTTCTCCATGAATTTGTGCACAGAAATGCCCCGAAGAGACGACACCGTAACGGAAATCGCTCCTCTGCAGGATGCCACGACGGCTGAAATCGTGCAGCAGCCCGAGTGTTCCCCTGAACAGGAAGTGCGGGTGCAGGAGCTTTCGCGCAATTTACTTGGTTCGCTGTGGGGCAGTGGGTTGTTTCTGATTTTGATTGGGGGACTCTATGAGTTGTACGCGTGGGACAGCGAGGGGCGCGCCCAATGGCTGCATCTGACATTGGTGGTCGCAGTGCCGGTGGCAGTCGTTGTGGCGCATGTGCGGCGAATGCGCAGGCTGCGACAGCCCATTTTTCAACAGGGTTTTATCGTGTTCCTCGTGATGAATTCGTTGGTTTTGCCGTTCCTTTTCTATTTGCCGATGCTCTGGCTGAAGTTGCTTGGTCCCTTCTTTGCCCTGGGGTATGGGCTTAGTTTTCTGTGGTATGGAGCGACCTACGACAGCTTGCCGCATTTGTTGGCAGCGAGTTCACTCGTGGTGGGCGCTGTGGTCAGCATTCCATTCTGTTACAGTTTATCACCTGTCCTTGGTGGGGCTGTCATTTTCATCGCGGGTATTGCCATTCTCGTGCTGGCTTTCCGCATGGGTAAACTTCAGAATGCGCGCTTGGCAGCCAGAAATCGGGCTTTGCGCAAACAGCAATTCAATCGAAAATCGGCTGAGTAAACCCCGCTTGGTGGGTGAGCGCTGCAATGCGTTGCTTCGCTTCATCGCGCGAGAGCCGAACAAGCCCATCTGTGCCGAAGCTTTCACAGGTGCAAGCCGCCACGGCGCTCGCGCATAGAACGGATTTTTGCACTTCTTCCCACACGGGACGTGAGCCCTTCATGTATTTGCTCAGGTAGCCGGCAAGCGCGCCCAGGTAGCTGTCGCCTGCGCCGGTGGGATCCACGGCGTGTTCGATGCGCAGCGCGGGACAGTGGAAGAAATCGATCCGACCGTCATCCCTGCGGTGGTAAAGATCGGAGCCTTCGCTGCCGTGCTTGACAATGGCATAGGAAGGACCGGCTCGCAGCAGCGCCAGACCGGCAGCGTACGGGTCATCGGTTTGAGAAAATTCGCAGGCTTCCTCATCGTTCATCAACGCCGCATCCACTCCGCTCAGCAGCTTGCGAGTGTAATCCGGTTCGCGTATGATCCAACTCTTCATGAAGTCCGCCAATTTGAAGGCCGATGGATTGCACTGTGAGAGCATGGCCACTTGCAGAGGCGGAGTCACATTCGCCGCCACGACGATGCCGTCACTGCGCCGTAAGTCCATGGGCAGTTTCGGACGCCAAAGCGCTTGCACTCCCTCTGTGGCCTCCAACGTCGTGCGCAGGTTCATATCCCGCTCGTATCTGCCCGTCCAGGCGAAGGTGGGGCCTGGCAGGCGTGTGATGTGTTCAAAGCTTATTCCCGTGCTCTCGTAGAGCTCCTGCCACGAGGCGGGATAGTTGTCTCCCACCACTCCGATGAGAGCGTGCGCATCACACATCAGTCTCGCCGCAAGCGCAGCGTATATGCCCGACCCGCCGGCCACGGCATCTGCTCGCCCATTTGGGGTGATGAGCGTGTCGATGGCGATGGTGCCGTAAATGATGAGCGGAGCAGGGGTCATTGATCTTCGGTATTTTGCATCATGCGCAGCAGGGCTGATTCATCGATGATGGGGATGCCTAGCTTGATCGCCTTGTCGCGTTTGCTGCCGCCGCCTTCTCCCGCAACTAGGTAATTGGTCTTTTTGGTGATGGAACCAGCTGCTTTTCCCCCTGCTGATGCGATGCGCCTTTCCATTTCATCGCGCGGAACGCTCAGGCTGCCCGTCAACACGAAAATGAGACCGGCGAGGGGGCCTTGTACGTTGCCGACAAAACTCTCGGTGTAGCAGTCCGAGATGGGGTTAATACCCAATTCCCGCAGGGTGGTAAGCACAAGTTGCCCGGCGGCAGACGCCAGGTACGCCCGTAGTTTTCGACACGAGACTGAGCCGATGGGGTTGACAAGGCGCAGTCCGTTTTGTCCCACGGGTTCTATCCTCAAGTAGCCGCGTGCGGTGTAAGGCGCCGAATTTTGCTCTACTTTTTGCAACAGCTCGGCGCGTTGAGCTTCAAGTTCGGCTTTATCTTTGCCCTTGTTGGTAGGTGAACCGGGGTTCAATTTGTTGTAGCACGCTATATCATCCTCCAACTCCACGAGCGATCGCAGGTAGGCGGATTCTGCCAACTCCTGCATGTCATGGTGGTACTTGGCGACTTCACGCGCGGTGATTGTGCCGATGGACGGGATGCCGAAGGCCGTTATCCAACGCTCTAACGGGAGTTTGCGTGCTTTCTCTAAAGAGTCGATAGCCTTGGCCGCATTTTTTTCTCCAAAGCGTCTCGGCTCCTTTTCCGTACCCAGATTCAGCGCGCCGAGTTCGGCTTGAGAGAGACGGAACAGGTCGAGCGGTGTGTGGATCATCCCCCTGCTTACCAGAGCCTCCGCTACAACGCCACCCAAGTTTTCGATATCCAGTGCCGCTCGTGAGCAAAAGTAACTTGTGCGCGTCACGGCTTGGGCCGGACACGCAAAATTCGTGCAGCGCCACGCCACTTGTCCTTCCTCTTGCGTGACAGGCGCCCCGCAGCTTGGGCACACGCCGTTCACCGCCTCAACCAAATTGTATCGTGCAGCGTTGTCCGGTCGTTTCTCCTCGATGACCTTCACCACGGAGGGGATGATTTCTCCCGCCTTCTCAACAAGCACGGTGTCGCCGATGCGCACGTCCTTCCGTGCAATTTCGTCCTGATTGTGCAGGGTGGCGCGTGAAACGGTGGAACCGGAGATGAGCACGGGCATGAGTTCCGCCACGGGTGTGAGTACTCCGGTGCGCCCCACTTGCACCGTAATTCCCAGCAGCTTGGTCTCTTTTTGTTCGGGCAAGTATTTGAACGCTGCCGCCCAGCGCGGCGCGCGCGCCGTGGCTCCCAATTCATCTCGGCGAGCATAATCGTCCAATTTGACCACGGCTCCGTCTGTTCCAAAACCAAGTTCGCGCCGGAGTTTGTCCATTTCCTTGACTGCCTCACGCAATTCGCTCAGATGATGGGCGTGCAGGATGGGCTTGTTGTACGGTATCTGCATCTCCGAAAGCAAGCGCTCGTAGTCATCCGTGTCCCGCAGAGGCTTGCCGTCGTACGCACCCATCCCATGTGCCAGAAAACGCAGCGGTCGGCGCGCCACCTCCGCCGCATCGAGCAATTTAATGGTGCCGGCCGTGGCATTGCGCGGGTTAGCAAAAGCAGGCTGCCCTTCGGCGTCACGTTGGGCATTTAACTCATCGAATTGAGCAGCGGGCATGTAGATTTCGCCACGTACTTCCAGCGTTTCAGGCGCACCGGGCGGGAGTTGCTGAGGCACACTTCGTATCGTGCGCACATTCGCCGTGATATCGTCTCCCTCGATTCCATCCCCTCGCGTGGCGGCGTAGGTGAGTTTGCCTCCGCGGTACATAATTGTCACCGCACAGCCGTCAATCTTCGGCTCTACCACCACATGCGGTGCAGGGTCATCCAGCGCTTGACATAACCTCTCGTAAAAACTCACCAACTCCTCGTCTGTTTCGTGCTCCGCCTCCGGTTTGTGTTCAAATACATCGTCGATGCTCAGCATGGGCGTAGGGTGCTTGACTTTAGCGAACCCTTCCGACAAATCATTCCCCACCCGCTGTGTGGGTGACTCTGCCGTCCTGTATTCCGGATGTCGCTCCTCAATTTCCTCGATTTCACGGTAGAGCCGGTCATATTCTGCATCTGTGATTTCGGGCGTAGCCTTTGCATAGTAGAGTTCGTTGTTGTGGCGCACGACGCGACACAGCTCCTCGTAATGTTTCCTCTCGTCCTCTTCCTGCCGATCTGCGTACTCGAATAGATCCATACTCGCGCCCAGTATAGCATGTTCCCCCTCTCCGGTCAATGTGCTTCCCTTTCGCATCCCCGCAGCTCAGCTGCGCATTCTTTCCAAATCGTACCCCGTAAATCGTAAATAAGCAAACGCATTTTCTAATGCGTTTGCTCGGGTTTATGCCCCTTGTTCCGGCTGCCCGGTGAAGGCACACCGTATGCTTCTACTTCCATATGTGTCAGATCGAAGAAAAACGTAGTGTAATACACTGATTGTAAATTATTAAAGCTAACAAATAAGATTCTTGATCCAGCCCCCTCTCCAAAATGCGTTTTATTTAACAATTTTTACATGAGACGCCGATATTGAATCTGATAGATACTTTCTGAGGAGGTGTTCTCTTTTTGAAAGAGATGTCCAGTCTTAAATTTCAAAAAGACTAAAAAAAAATAAATAGGAACAAGAGGGAGTAAAAAAAGCAACAAGGCTACCCGCCTCTCCAAGGGCGTGACACAAATGCAATATTCTCATTACAAACACATAACACAGAAAGCCCCGTGTATCTCTTTCAAAAAGAGATATGCTCCATCCCGCAGTGAACGGCGACGACATGTCATCAGAGATATCATGCGAGAATT
>CANPYO010000009.1 GCA_947588645.1 uncultured Akkermansia sp.
TTGGACAAAAGCGCAGCTTTTGCCCGCAGGGCGAACAGCCGTGGGGCGGCTGTGAGTCAACGTCCATCGTCCATCGTACATAGGCAAACGCATTTTCTAATGCGTTTGCCCCGACCTTTGGCAGAGCCACGTTGAAAAAAGTTGAATTTTGCGTCAAATTTGCCCCAAATTCAACGCAAATTCGAAAGGATATCTTTGCCGAAATTTAATATTCAATATATTGTGATATGCGAAATTCTGCTGCAAATCGCTCGGCATCTTGCATACGTCGCGCCATTGGTCCATGTTATACGACAAGAAGAGATGTCTTCGCAGTTGCTTTCAACTCGCACACGGGCTTCCTCCCCTTTCTAACTATCCATCACGTTCAATCCCAAAAATTCCGCGTCTCATCCGCTTTGCCTTTCTCGCACGTAGCGCGCTAACATCCAAATCGTAAATCATCAATCCCTCGGCTCTGTCCTCCACAGGGTTATTTTGAAGAATCTTTTATGCGTCCATACTTCGTGCGTGTGAGTCACTATGACAATGACCGAAACCCCTCCTCAGTCGATAATTTTACCCAAGATTTATTTATTGTTTAACAGTCTGTTCATATTTGTATTTTTCAACACTGTGGCGAGACTGGATTTCTATTTAAATCATTCCAAATTGTCTTACTATTTTCCGTTTGTTGTTTCAGCACAATAAAATTTGTGCTCGTCAGTTTCAACGATTAACAAGAGGCGCAACGAAATGCATCTTCTGAAGCAGAACTCATATAATTCATTAAGACACAATAAAGCCGGAACAGAATTTGATCCCATGATATATGTATCCAAAGGTTTTGCCTTCCCTTCCTCCTTTTTTTCTTTAACAATAATGCCCACCACGTACTCAACATTGTTTTCCTCTATACTTTTAAAAGAGCATCTTGGCTTTCCACACCCCTTGGCATATTCTTTAAAAATTCTTTCTTTTTCATCTGATCTCAAGATGTCGACCAATTTGCGAATGGATATCTCGATTTGCTTTTGTAAAACTCTCATGTTACAATCAAAATTCCTTTTAACGTGTGTAAAATAAAACTTCCCATCTTTTAATGTGACAAGATCCGCAAGTTCGATGTGACCTCCTAGGAATAGTTTATGAGATTTACAAGTTCTTTGACCACTCTCACATATTGCATCTAAAACATCATTTTCCACTGATCTTTCTTTATTTGTTGTTTCCTCTCTTACAACATTTTCTTCTTTCGCTTTTTTACTGAATTTTCCTTTTATAGTGTATATATCTCCACTTATCTGAATATCCTTCAGAAACCGCCCAATGTCTTTCTTTAGATTTTTCACCATAAATTCAGGATACTCGAACAATTCTCCGTATCGGAGAATATAAGTTCGTCCATCCTCAGCCTTTACATACCCATTCAAACAAGATTTTAACGGTATTTTTCTCCGTTTATCATATTCGTCTTTTCCAATAAAACTTATTCTCACACTATCAATAAGATCCTCTATAGCTTCTTGATCTACATTTCCTATCCATGATATGATTTCTTTCAGCAAGAGCGGTATTTCTGTTATTTCGTGCTCTGAATCATCTCCAAGATTTGTATGGGACAATTTGTATTTGTTCGCTTCTAAATAGGTATCGGCTAAGTCTCCAGGCGGAAAAATATAAACTTCGCCTAAATCATCCTTTGTATTATTTTTGACATTCACAAACTTCTGAAAAATTACGTCCCATATCTTTTTCGTCGCTTTCTCCCCCACTCGATTTATGCCACTTATTTTTTCTATTGTTGCGGCATCTCCGACCTTCTTATCCAAATATTGAAGGAATTGACACAAACTCGCAAAAGGTACCTTTATTCCGACTCGGATTTGATCCATAGCTGCAACTGTGCAAGATTTCTTTTTCTTTGAATCACTTAAATTATCTAGAAGTTTAGAGCCCTCCAACTTTCCTGTAATTTTACTTATTAATTCTGTATTGGTTATAATACTGTTTACATTAACATGTTGATTAAAATTTTCTTGTAAAGATTGGACAACACCCTCCAAAGGATGCACAGTTCTTCCTGATACCCTCACATTCTCTATCTCGCTATTTAATACTTTCAATCCAAAGTTTTTTTCTACAATGGATTGAATAGAATACCGTGCAAATCCCGATGTTATAGCATACAATCTTTTTTCGGAAGTTTGGAGAAGCAAAATGGTTGACAAATATTTGGGTTCATTATCTTTGAGAAAACCGTTTAATGCTTCCTTATCTGACAAGAGAGGTAAATAAAAATCAGTAAATTCTTTGGTATCAGCTTTGACGCATTTAACATAGAATGCAGCCTTCGTAGAAGTGGCCTTATCCTCACGCATCTCGTATTCCTGATATTGTTCACAGGGTTCATTTTTACCAGCGTTAATTTCCTGGAAAAATCTATCCTTTATTTCGTCAAATTCTTTTCTATTCAGTGATGTATCAGAACTTTCCTGATCCCCGAACAGTTTTCCCAATGAAATTCGGTAGATACTATGCACCAAACCTGCCTCATTATCGTCAGATTTTTGTGTTCTTTTCGTTGAGCGTGAGGTTGTCATATGTTTTCAGTCTTTTTTGTCAGTTTATCAGAGAATGTTGAGAGTTCAAGCATGTCATCAACTTTTTTCCGTCCTATTCTTCAACTTTGGACATTCGGCAGCGGAGTAGCAGACGGTGGAACAGTGCCTTTTTGTCTGCCCGAATGGCAGATACGAGTGCGGTATCCAGCAGCCGCAGGGCTTCTGAGAAGATGATGGCAAGCGCTAAATTGATAGCGAACATGATGGGCAGTTTGACGCCCCACTCCAGGCGGATGTATGGGGAGATGAGAAAGAGGAGGGAGGCGGAGACTCCCTGACCGGCGTAGTAGAAAATGGCGTTGCGGCCGACATGTTCGAAGAATCGGTTGCGCAGGGTGTCACTGGCGAAGAAAATGATGCCCGCCATGGAGAGGCAAGAGGCGGCTATGTACGGAAGTTTGACGGGGAATTTGTTAATTTGCAGGTTATAGACGCTGCTGCCCTCACTCAGATAACAGAGACGGAAGACGATGCAGGCCACAAATACCAGGAGCAAGGCAAACTTTCTGCGTTTGTGGACCTCCGCTTGGATGATGTGTTGCTGGCACCAGTAGCCAAACAGGTAACTCGCCACCGGGAAGAGCAACATCTCCAGTCTGCTTCCGAGAAAGCTGTACCCTGAAAAGTTCAGTAGTTCTCCGAACGAGAGGACGTAGGTCAGTACGATGAGAGAAATAATCCCTATGATATACCCCCCCCCGGTATGTTTAATGATCACGCCGCCTAAGATGATGGTGCAGGCATAGATCGGCACGAACCAGTAGGACGACGCTACACTCTTAAACAGGGGGGAAACACTGATGCTCGAGAGAAACAGTGGTCGGAAAATCGATGCCCACGTAACGTCTCCATCAACCAGATTACATAGAAAGCCCAATAGTACAAATATCATTGAAAGCTTGAAGAGCTGGGTCAGAATAGTGTCTTTCTGAATGTACGCCCTGGTCATGCCTGCGATGAAGAAAAATGCAGGCACATCCAACAGCAGCGAAATGGATTGCATCGGCATGGGAACGTACGCCCCACCCGAATGAAAACATGTGTGAATAAACACGATGCTCAAGGCACAGATGCCTCGTACCAGATCAATGTAGTGCGCGCGCGGCCTTCTTACGAATGCTTTTTCGACTGCAGCTGCGAGGTTTGCTTCTTCTTCGGTGATTGTAGTATCGGTTTGTCTCATGATGTGAAATCTTTACTGTAAGTTAAAATGATGACCCCTAGGCAAATGACCGCTATCCCGATGCTCTTCTGAAGAGTGAGCGGTTCGTTGAGGAAAAAATAGGCTAGGACGGCGGTGATGATGAACCCGACACAGGAAAAGGGATAAGCCAGCGACACATTGACCTTCGAAAGCACCACCATCCAGAGAACTAGGGATACGGCGTAGCACAGCATCCCACCCCATAAGTACAGATTCGTGAAGAAACTCAAAGCCATGTTCCACAGCTGCTCGAGCTTCAGGGAAACGGAGCCGATTTTAAGCATCCCCTGCCGGACGAATAATTGCGCCAGTGCATTTAGTGCTACACTGGACAAGATCAGTAAGATGTTTTTCATGGATTTTGTTTATGCAATGTTGAAGAACAGGAACAGCACGTAACCGACAAAGGTGCAGCATGTCAACAGCAAGGCCTTATCTTTGTACAAGTTTTCGGTCGGATCCTCCGAACCGTTATATTTGTCCAAAATGTACACGTACCAAAACATCCCGAACACGACAAACACGATGCTATAGATCATGCGGTGCGTGCCCAGATTAGCCTTCGTGTTGGTCTCCATGGTCCAGAGAGCGTAGGACATAATCGTAAGCGCCATCGTGACGGCCAGATAGGCGTTGAGCATTTCCTTCCCATACTTTTTGAGCACGGTTCGCGATGCCGTCCCATGCCGCAGCAGCTCGCCTTTGCGCTTCGCAAATCCCAAGAAAAGGGACAAAAACAGCGTCGTCATGAAGATGAAGCTCGAGACCGGCTCATGGATGGCATAGGCGCCGGCATACACCCGCAGCACGAAGCCTATGGCGATGACGAACACATCCAGCAGGACGATATTTTTCAGCTTCCCGGAATAGAGGACATTGATGAGCAGATAGAGTCCGATGACTCCCGCAACTTTGATGTCACCCAACAGCCAGATAAATACCCCCCCCCCGTATAGGAGAAACAAGGCTGCCACAAGGCCTTTTTTCACCGAGATGACTCCACTGGCAATAGGGCGATATTTCTTTTGAGGGTGCAGCGCATCCTTTTCCCGATCCTGAATATCATTGACGATGTAGTGAGCGCTGGCAATGAGGCTGAATGCGAGGAAGGCGTAGAGCGCTGAGAGAATGGAGGGGATGTCCGTAAATTGGAAAGAGAACAAGAGGGGAGCAAGGACAAAGGCGTTCTTGACCCACTGCTTGATGCGGATGAGTTTCAACCAGGCTTTCATGAGACGAGATAGAAGTTGATGAGGAGGAGGCAGAGTCCGGCGTAGATCCCGGCGAAGACGTCATCGAGCATCACGCCCCAAGCGTTGAGTACCTTTTGATCCGCCCACTTGGCGGGCTGGGGTTTGACGATGTCGAAGAGTCGGAACAGGAAGAAGCCGGCGACGTACGCCCACCAGGCGTGCAGGTTTTCAACCAGGCAGGAGCCGACAAAGGCCAAAGTGACCAGTTGCCCCACGACCTCGTCGATAATGATGAGAGAGGGATCGTGCTTGGTGTATTTGAGGATTTCTTTGGATGCGATGACGCCTATGAAGAAGGTGACAACAGCGGTGAGCAGCAGTCCCCACGTCCCGTAGAAGTAAGCGATGCCGAAGGCAACGGGCAGGGTCGCAGCCGAACCAGCCGTCCCGGAGGCAAAGGGAAAGTAGCCGACGCCGAATCCACTCCCGGCTGTGTAACATAGGAATCTGTATAGTTTGTTGTTCATGGTGTGTTCTGAGGTTGTCGGGGAAATTCTTGGGCGAGTTGCTTTTTGTACTCCTCAAGCAGTTTTGCGTCGGTAACAAAGAGGATGACATCCTCCCACACGATAAGTCCGTTCTCATGCGGCCACGCGCGTGCTTTATCCAGGATGCCAGCTTCCCACAGTCTCTTAAGCTGAGCCTTGTATTTGGGATCATTAGGACGGTCGGGACGAAGTCTCTCGCCCCTAAATTTTGTTGGATAATAAAACTCGTGGGCATGGAATATATCCCAACAAGCATCATAGCTATACTTTAATAAGTCCGACCCTTGATCAAAAAGACGTCCTGAAGAGCGAACCTTGTCATAAAAACGGGGACGTAAAGAAATAGAGTCGCCAATTTGAACAATCTTGTATTTTCGATTCATATCAAAGTTTTCCTGTATTTCCAAACGTGCCAATACTCGGTTCCAAAGCATCTTTTCAGCATCAAAACCCAATTTCCATACTCGGAGGCAGTCCAAATCGTTGACAATAGATACCCATATCACTCCTGTTGCCACAAGAATGTTCAGGTTCTGCAGCTTCTTGAGTTTTGTAAAAACCAAGACCGCCATAAGAGTTTCAAATGGAACCAATCCAAACAATTCCACTCGAGCGGCTGTTACATGAGCATTAGCAATCATCATGGCTGCCTGCGTTGCGTACAAAGTCCCAACTAATAAACTTATTCTTAATATTTTTTGTCTAAAGTTTCCTGCAAATAAGATGATAAGACTTACAAGAATCGTAAATCCCAAAAAGACCCACAAGACTCCTTGTGAGATAAAGAAGGAGCCATATTCGTACAATTGATGGAAGCTTTGCTTCAATAGAGTCAGCAATCGCTCCGGAAGTTGAGCAAGAGGTAGTGGTCGAGTATTGTAAAAATCTCTTAGTGGAAATACAAAGGTGATCATTATTTTATACAGTCCGATACCAGAAACAATGCAAATTGCAGATACCCAAAACGGAATAAATTGGGATTTGCCCTGCTTCCAAGAACCATCCCAATGAAGAGACTCAACTAGGAGTCTACCGACAAAAGCCACGGCAATGGTATTAATCAGGACGGGATACATGGCCAGCGACAGGTTAATCAGGACAATGGAAAGGAGAGAGAAAACTACCTTTTTCATGAGAGAACCTTTCTCAAAGGCGATTTTCTCGGTCAGCATCAGGGCAATCAGAGCAAGGGTAACACCAATGAAGGTCTCAGGAAGCATATGTATATAATACATCATGCTCAATGTAAACGGTTGCACTGTTAAGATGAGACCGCACAGGACATAGTAGATGACTCGTTTTTCCAAATTCCAGTAAATACAAAGCAGTACGGCATTGAGTGCAAGGAAGAGAAATGTGATAAAATCGTAGATAAGGGGCAAATGGATCCCGTTTAAAGCTATCTTTTTAAATGTAAATAATGCATACCTTCCCATCCATACACCGGTCTTTATGCTTAGCGATGTCATTGTAAGGCCCCAATCATGGTTGCCCCACATAAACTGGATAGCGTGGAATCCAAAAGCAAAGCAGAGCACGCCAAAGATGATCCAAAAAGATCGCCGATAAACCACATCAATGTTTCTGTAGTTTTCTGCGATTACTTGAACAATATCCTTCTTGTTGAACCCTCTGACTAGCCATTTCAGGATATCAGAACAGGAGATAATCGATGAATAAGCAATGAATATAAGTAACGAACAAACCATGAATAACCCAATAACACGCTCCAATCTGATGTCCATGAGGGCGAGCGGCTTACGAACTGCAAAACTCAGTGTGACAGTCGAGTTGTTGGGAATGTTTTTTGCGCAGTATCGGAACGGCTTATCGTGCCAAATCGTTTGCTTATCAGCAACTGTCTTCCCATTAACTCGTATATTTTCAAAACAGACGTAGGCAGGTTTTCGCTGATTATCAACCCGTAAATCTTTCCCGCGAAAATTTATTGCCAAAGACACTTCCTTAGCCACTCCTTGGGGCTCCAGTGTTATTTGATAGGATTTTTGAAGATAAGAAACAGGGAACTGCACCACAACCCCCTGTTTATGCTTGTGCTCTAGCATCCATCGAGGTCTATCCACTCGCAGCGATTTTCCTTGGACATCGATCTGCCCGTCACGAACATCCCCAAAAAAGGTAACATCTACCCGACCGACGTCGCTTTGGTATGTCCACCAGGCATCGTCAGTCAGGAATAAACTCGGAAACAGGGCACACAGCACAGTGCTTACCCCAAGCCCACCAAGTAATGCTTTTATGATTCTTTTCATATTGTGGCAAACCGAATGTTTTACAGCTTTAATGATAGCTTCTTCACAAAAAGTCGACAAAGGCTCGGCTCTTACTCACGATGTAGGCCTGCCTTTTAATGCCGAACCGTTCAAAGGTTTGAAAAGCTATTGCCTTTTTTCTCAATGCTGCTTGTGTCCTCCTGATTGTATTCTTTTCCCCTGCACGTCCAGCATCGTCAAAAATGATCACGAAGTCTTCGGACAAATTCTCGTGACAGATCAAATCTACCACATTGGATCGCGGCAGATTCTTCCCTCCTCCCACCGGACCATCCACAATAATCAGATCAAACTTTTGATCTCCCAGCAATTCCAGTAATCCTGCATATTTATCATTTTTCTTGCGCCGGTACTCAAAATACTCTAACTCGAGGTGATTGATGCGGATGTGCTCATGCTTCGGCAACTCCGGCTGATAAATCTTGATCCAGTCAAGGCTGTGCTCGCATACGTTGAGGTAAGCCTCAGGGCTTTTGTACACGATATACTGAGTCGTCAGTTTTGTCGTCTGTCCCAAGCCAAACTCCAAGATGTTTCGAGGCTCGATCTTATCCAGTATGCGAAACAACAGGTAGATAAAGCTGTAATTGGCTGCCCAGTTGTGCAGATCGAAAGTTTGGTTCTTCAACCATGAACTTTCTTTTATGCCATCGTGCAAGAGATGAGCGTAAGTGAGCTCTTTTAGCTCGTTGTAGCAAAGATCCAGTTTTTTCCCCATGGCAATGAGCCGTTGCTCATACTGCCTAGATCGTCCTCGTGAGCTCTCAAGTTTTACCTTGGAAAGGCTTGTATCCTTTGTTGCGGATGAATTACTTTTCATGACTGATTATTTTCTGAACTTTGTCTGTCAATTCGTCGATATTTTCCTGAATTGTTTCCGATGTCGGGTTGAGCTTCAGGATCGTTTCCTTTAATTCTTCCCGCAGGTAAGAATGCGGTCGTTGCTTGTATTCAAGCCATATTTTCTGCCCATCCTTCACGGGTATCTCATAGCGCCACGGTTTATCATGCCATACCACAATGGGCGAAGAGAGTATCTCCTTCCCATCAATCTTAATGGATTTATAATCAATCCATATAGGGAAACGTTTGCCTCCAAAACGCATGTCTACCCCTCGAAAGGTCAGCACAAGCATGCCTGCGGCGATGATGGAAATTTCTACTTTCCCCTTTCCTGCTGAGCTTGTCAGAAGCTGCCCCGCTCCCTGTGCATTCCTGAACCATGCAGGCTCTGAAATTGTGCTATTTTCCGCTTCAATTATGACGGCGTTCTCCTCTGTACCGACATTCTTAATATCAATTCGCAATGATTGTAACTGATTTGTAATATGTCTGGTATATAATAATTTAATTTTCTTTAATAGGCAATGCTTTCTATACAGATTCGACAACAGTGTCAGATAGAGTCTGGGCTCTATTCTCCTCTCGAGCTTATAATATTCTCCGGCGTCTATATTATAGGCCAATGGGGGCAGCACTAGTTTTTCTGAAATTGTTTTTGCAAAAGATATTGGAAAAATGTCTTCTCTCCCAGAACCGGAAGTAAATGTCATTTCTCCAAAGTAAACTTTCTCATTGATGATATAAAAATCAACACGTACATAAGGGAACCCTTGGCTCAAAATTCCAGCCAATTTGGTCATTTCCTCCAAGCAATCTGGTTTAGCGGGAGAAGGGAATGTATCGTATTTTGTGTTCACCTTATAGGGTAATTGCCTCCATGATAAATCGTACAAGTTCCGTTTATGTTCTGTATGCCTATCACTATCTATCCAAATAAATTCAGGTACTCCATTGAAACAAGTATATTTGTAATCCCTTAAGTCACCTGTATTATCATCCATGTACTGCTCGATCAATATCTTGGGTTCAATATCCCGATAGTGAAACTCAAAACTCCTAAACGCATATTCCTCATGCATCCAGTTTTCTACTCGTTGCTTAGCCTCGGTAAGGGATAGTTGACGTTTGTCTTTGACAACTATATTGTAGCCGCAACCATGATTACATTTGATCACAAATTGATTGGGTAATTTCTCAAAATCGATGTCTTCAAATCGATCATAAACGCCCAACAACGGGATAAGATATTGCTCGCCAATCTTTTCCTTCACCCATTCGCGCACCAGATATTTGTCAGCCAATCTTGTCTTGATGGGCGTTGAATCGTAGAGTTTGAGCCATTGAATCTTCTCATTAAATGTCCGTGGATGATCAATATCGAAAGACGGATTTTTGGAAAATCGTCGATACCAATTTTGAATTTGTTCTTTATAAAGAGGCATTCCACTGGATTTTTTTGACTTTTCTCGTTTATTTTCGGATATAAACATTTCCCTAATTTTGGGATAATATGCTATGAGACGGTCAAAATCTTTCCAAAACAATTTTTCCCCCGCATCGTTGATTTTTGTTAGACCTTTTTCCTGTGTTCCTGGAATGTAATTCGCTTTTATGATAGGCTGATTGACAACGCGAACTCGAACTCCATTCAGAGCAGCCTGTATCCAAAACCACTGATCATCGTTCGTTGGAGCTAAACGCATAAAAAGCTCCTCATCCAGAATATCCCTATAAAAACAATGGGGTGGATAAAGTACTCCTCCAAGACCTACTAATTTATTCAAGAAACTGCTTCCCTCATAGTAATCATGTCCCCCTGGGATGGTTCTAAATAGACCGTTATATAAGAATTTCGTGACCCGGTGACATTGTATGTCGTGGGGGAATTGTAGATAACCATCAAATAATTTCTTCAACCAGTCACGCTCATAGATATTATCGTCATCTGCTGTCACTATGATTGCATTCGGATACTTCTTTAAGGTTGGGATCAATTTTTTATAAGAGCCAATATCATGATACCAATCGATCGTTAACCCTTGGTCCTGTAAATCGAGCAATGCCTGAGGCAAATCGGTTTCTTTATTTGGAAATTGCTCCGGAGCCAGCCACAGAATGAGTTTATCAGGCTTCAAGCTCTGTTTCAAAAGACTTTCAATCGTTTGATTTACAGTTCCGATTCGTGCCGGATAGGAGGTCAAAGATACGATTATGTCAGGATATTTAACCCTTTCTAAACGACTTATCAAATTTTCAGAAAGGAAAGCTTCCTTTCCGTGGATGAATTTAGGAACAATGACATTTCTGATGAATTCCTTGACTTCTTGGTGAGCTTTCTCTGTGTGTGCAAGGGTCCAGAGAGAAGTGGAAACTAACGACGTCAAAAAAGTCTCTCGATATATCTCATCTATTCCTTTTTTTCTGAGTGTCTCATAAACAGCTTCATAAGCCTTATAAAAGTCAAATGGATTTTTGTCGCGCGTATTTTTCAAGGAATCTTTCCGGTTATACCGATAATAGACGTAGGGCTTGTAGAGGAGTGTTATTTTTTGCGAACACGCTAGAGTGCTCAGGGAGAAGTAAACATCATTCGAAGCTGATTGGGATTGAAATCTAATGCCCGCATCTTTGATAAACTGGTGACATATCAATTTATTCCATGGCATCGGATTGCATAGCGTCATGAGTTCTTTTCGGATGGATATGGTTCGCAACGTGATGCTTTCGCCATTTGTCAAATTTTTATTGATGCCTCGCACTTCCTCCAGTTTACGGATTTCATCGTTGTAATTCCAATACTGATAAAATAAGATTTCACTTCCTTTTTTTTCAATTAGGTCATAACATTTCTCAAGCATCCTGAGTTCGAAGAAGTCATCCGCATCCAAAAAGCTGAGGTATTTCCCTCTCGCAACGGTAATACCTACGTTACGAGCGACACCGGCATGCAGGTTTTCTTGTTGTAGTACGCTGATGCGTGAATCCTTTTGGGCATATTCCTTCAAAATGGACAGAGAGCTATCCGTGGAACCATCGTCGATGCAGATGATCTCAATATCCTTGAGTGTTTGTTTGACCACACTGTCCAAACATTCCCGCAAGTAAGCTTCCACATTGTACACAGGTACAATGACGGACACTTTTGGCACATAATCTATTTGATTCTGCGTAATGACGTGTGCCGTTGTATCTGGCTCTCCCTCCGCATTTTGAACCTGAATGGTTCTGCTGTCATTTGTTCGCTGTGTTTCCATGTCTTCCTTCTCTTTTATATCTTTCTTCTGCAGGAGGTTAATCGTAGTACTTTTGATGTATTATTTTTTTATCCATCATCAATGATCCTTTCTTTTTACTCAATGATTTTATTTTGCTTGATTTATCATTTTCTCGATCTTTTCTGTCAAGGCATCGATATTTTTATGAATCACTTCTGATGTGGGGTTAAGTTTCAAAATGGTGTTTTTCAATTCTTTCCGTGAGTATGAATGAGGTTGTTGCTCATATTCGATCCATACTTCCTGCCCGTCCTTCACGGACATTTCGTAACTCCACGGTTTGTCATGCCATACCGCAACGGGCGAAGAGAGAATCTCCTTTCCATCAATCTTGATGGATTTATAGTCATTCCATAGAGGGAATCTCTTTCCTTCAAAGCGCACGTCAGGGCCTCGAAAGACCAGCATAAGTTTACCTGAGGTAATGATGGAAATTTTTATTTTTCCCTTTTCCGTCGAACTTGTCAGAACCTGCCCCCCACTGAACCATCCCGGCTTTGAAACTGCACTATTTTCTGCTTCGATTGCAACAGCGTTCTCCTCTGTGCCGACATTCTTGATATCAATTCTCAAAACACTCATTCTTGTCAAGATATGTTGACATAAACGGTGTTTTAATACTTTACTTTTGAAAAAAGTGATAGGTAAAAATACGTAGGCATAATAGTGAGAAGAATCTTGGCTTCCCTGTAGATATTCAGATGTCCCATTGTATTTGGAGATTAGTTTTTTTAGTCTTAAGTAATATTTTTTTTTGCAAGCTCCATCTCCATAGAGCTGGTATAATCTTACACACCAGTCTAATTTTTCTTTTCTATATGCGTTATAAACAGATTCATCAATGTGGATACTTCTTAAATATTCCAGCGCAATATCGGTTATCTCGAAATAATCCGAAAAATTTTCCCTCAGATTTTGAGTAATGGAATCTTCACGGAGTCTTCGCATATAATATTCTTCAGGATCAATGGAGACACGGACAGCCTTGGTCAGAGCCTTTAAATAAAATATATTGTCTTCATAACGTAAACCAAGAGGAAATTCAATATTGTGCCTTTTTAGAAAAGCGTTTCGATATAGCGTTAAACATGAGCTTACTATCATCCTGCATATTTTCTCTTTAACATCTCGTATGTTAAATATCTTTTTCCCGTCTAAGAGCAATAATATCCTATCATATGACCAATAGGGATTCTTCTGCCGAATTTTCGGAGATTCTGTAAAATTGTACCCTAAAAAACACAGCATATCTAAGTTATTTTCTTTTGCGTTTTTATATAATTTTTCGCAAGTATCTTCCCTGATCAAATCATCCGAATCGACAAACTGGACGTACTCCCCGCGTGCTATTTTTAACGCATTGTTCCGAGAGAAAGACAATCCCTTATTTTTCTGCGAAATAAGAACGACTCGACTATCTTTTTTGGCGTATTCTCTCAAAATCCCTAAAGAACCATCGGTAGAACCATCATTGACACAGATAATCTCTATCTCCTTGAGAGTCTGACTCACCACAGAATCCAAGCACTGTCTCAAATATTTCTCCGTGTTATATGCAGAAATAATTATAGAGATTTTCTCCCTTTTATCTGTTATGTATGCGGCAACCTGTGGGGGCAGCGTTTGCTCTGCTAATCTTATCCACTTCTCTCGTTCCTCTTCTGTACAATGAGAAAGCTCCCACACAAACGATTTTTTTATTCGATCTAAATATGTTATGATATAAAAATCTAGGATATCCCTTTTTTGCAGATTTTGGTATAATTTATTCGCAGCTTTGATAAAACAATCAACGCTTTGTGCTCGCTTTTCGGTGATGTTCGTTTTGCTATTTGTTCGGTAGTGTACCAAACTTTCGTTTAATAATGAAACTCGCTTCGCTAAAGACAACATCGTGCAGACAAAGGTAATATCGTTGCAGCTCAGCGTTGATTCAAATCTTACTTCATTATCCTTTATCTGCTTGGCAAGAAATAATTTTGTTCACGCGTTTGGATTACTGATTGTGTATAAGGCGTCAGATACATCTAAGGGTTGAAAAGGCGAGATTTTTAAATACTTGTTCGCGAACTTTGTCTCACGCACGTGCTGCTTCAAGCTATCATCGTAAACACTGTTAGTGCACATAACGACATCACTTCCGTCTTTCTCGGCTTGATGACACATCACCTCCAACATACGTGCCTCAAAAAAGTCATCTGCATCCAGAACGCTGAGGTATTTTCCTCTTGCAACAGTGATACCTGCGTTACGAGCGACACCGGCATGCAGGTTTTTCTGCTGCAATACACCAATGCGCGGATCTTTTTGAGCATATTCCCTCAAGATGGACAGAGAGCTATCCGTGGAACCATCGTCAATGCAGATGATCTCAATCTCCTTGAGAGTTTGGTTGATAATGCTATCCAAACACTGTTTCAAATATTTTTCCGTGTTATGTACGGGTATAATGACGGACACCTTCGGTTCATAATTTACCTGATTTTGCACAACAATTTGCACCGTCGTGACTGGCTCTCCCTCAGCATTTTGAACTTGGATAATTCTGCCCTCTGCGGGCTGTGCTTTTATATAATTCATCTCTTCTCTACTGCTATCTACTCTGCAATGCTCACACCCTTCATCACGTCCTTCGCTATCGTTACGGTAAGCCTTTTTTCAGTCGTTCAATCTCGGCCTCCAGGCGATCGCAGTCGGCCTGCAGGCGTATCGGATATTCCAGCACGTACCTTATCCTCTCACCCAGTCCCATTTTCGCACCATGTTTCTCGATTTCTTTCCCACATGGGAGCCCCCACTTTTCCAGCTTTTCCGCGTACTTGCGTCCACTAATAAGGCGCATTTTGTACAGCAGCCAATACCTGAATCGCTTGACTTTGCTGACTCCTTTTTTCTTTAATTGTTTGTCAGAGGCCATTATTTTTGTTCGTTATTGATTGGTAAAAATTGGTTCGCTTCTTTCCATCATCGTTTCTTAAAGAAGCGGAAGTCTAAAATATGGCGAGAGCGCAGCCCGCTTGCTACTCGTTTCCAGTCCGCCGCATCAAACTGCGGCCATTCCGTGAGGATGACCAACGCATCAGCTCCCTGTGCTGCGCTGTACATGTCGGGCGCGTAGGTGACGGTGTCACCCAAAATCCGGCGTGCCGTCGTCATCGCTTGCGGGTCGTAGACGCACACGTCCACGTGGTTGCTCGCCAGGCACTGCACAATCTCCACGGCGGGACTCTCCCGGCAGTCGTCCGTCCCTTCCTTGAAGGCCAGACCCCAGACAGCAATCTTCGGGGAGGGGATATCCTCCACTTCCTTCAGGACGCGTCTCGCCATGTTCTCACGGCGTTTCTTGTTTCCCTTGATTGCGGCACGGATGAGCGAAAGCTCCACCCCCAACTTGCGCGCCATGTGTTCGATGGCTTTCGTGTCCTTCGGGAAGCAGGAGCCGCCGTAGCCCGGACCGGGTTTGAGGAACGCCGGGCCGATGCGCGAGTCCAGCCCCATACCCTGCGCGACCTCGTGGATGTTGGCTCCCGCGGCCTCGCAGAAGTCTGCCATCTCGTTGATGTAATGAATCTTCACCGCGAGGAAGGCGTTGGAGGCGTACTTGATGGCCTCCGAGGAACGCCTCGCCACAAAGAGGAATCGGGGTACGTTGGGGAGATGGGCATAGAGCTCGCGGATCAGTTCGCGCGCCCTCAGTGATTCGGTACCCACGACGATGCGCACGGGGTGGAAGAAATCGTGGACGGCGTAGCCCTCCCTCAAAAATTCCGGAAGACTGATGACTTCCGCACGTGCGCCCGGATTCAGACGACGCAACAGGGCTTCCACTTCATCTCCCGTGCTGACCGGCACTGTGGATTTGACCGCCACGACGACATTGGACGGTAAAAAGGGCGCCACTTCCCTCACCGCCCCGAACAGGTAGCGCAAGTCGGCTTGCCCGGTGCGGAGGTTCGGCGGCGTCCCCACTGCCAACAGAACGAGCTGCACCCCGCGTACTCCCTCTGCCATGTCATCAGTGAAAGAGAGTCGGCCGGACTCTAATCCGGACTTCAACAGCTCTTCGAGACCCTCCTCGAAGAGTGTTACCTCTCCCGCACGCAATTTCTCTACCTTGGCACGGTCGCAGTCGATGCATGTGACATCGTGCCCAAGCTTCGCCAGCCCCGCTCCCGTGGGCAGCCCTACGTATCCTGTTCCTATAACGGCCACTCTCATTGATCTAGATAGCTTTGAAAACTTGTTTGAAACTCGGACGACCGGATGGTGCATACGGGCGCACAGCTTTTCGTACGAGAAGCAGACTCGTCTTGAAAATCGCGATGGTTGCAGTCATAAGATTCCCCTTGTAATCAGGCACCACAGCCGGCAAAATAGGTTCGGTTGAAGCGTATTGTTGTGCAGCAAATGCATGAGGCGCCTCTGCCCCTGCCAAGTCCTCGTGTGGTAATAAACTTTGCGAAGCACCCAACGAAGGGAGTCTTCTGAGTACTTTCTCTCGTATCCGCCCGCCTCCAATTGTTCGATGGTATGGTTCATGGCTGCAAGCAGGCGGTTCCCGTCATCGGGCATTTGCCTGCAACGCAAAAACGAAATGAGCATCCTCGCTTCATCTTCCCGTACTCCAAATTTCCGGGTGAGAGCTTCGATCTGCACCCGACGGGCTATTTCTTCCTGCATTTCCCGCCTCGGATCGGGCTTCTTCTCACGGTATTGCGCCAGGATCTCGTCCATCTTTGCAAACTCCGTCTTTCCCACGAGATCCAACCACATCTTGTAGTCTTGCGTCACAAAACAATCCGCACAGAATTGGATACCCTCGCGACGCAGAATATCGCGGCGCACCATCACGGAGGACGTGCAGAACACATTGCAGACAAGCAACAGATCGCACTCAATCTGCTTGGAATGCTTCCTGTTGAGCAGGCGTTCGGCCTTCTGAGGATGATTTGCATTTGCCACACGTGAGGCAAGCAGGCCGATGTTCGGATGATTCTTCAGATACTCCACCTGCCGCTCCAATCGCTCGGGCAAAGAGATGTCATCTGAATCCATGAAAGCCACGAACTCCCCTTGCGCCACCTTTAAGCCCTCATTGCGCGCGATGGCCGCATTCGTGTTCTTTTCCGAGCGAAGGAGTACAATCCTTGCATCTCGATATTCGCTGAGCTGCTGCTGAGTCGCGGCGGCAGAACCGTCATCAATGATGATGAGCTCAAAGTCCCGATATGTTTGCCTGAGGATGCTCTTGATAGCCAAATCCAGCCAATCTCTCCGTGTGTTGTACACGGGCATGATAACGGATACCTTTGGCTTCTCTTTCCCGTTGCTACTCACGACCATCGACCTGTTTTGCTCTTCGCGGCAGGCTAAATTCCATCCCTGCCGCGCGTAGTGTATCTCTTTTTGAAAGAGATACTCTTATTCATTTTCATGAACTACTTATTACCAGCAAATAGCGTTAAATCGGCCTCTGTCTGACAGGGAGGGTCGACATGAAAAAAACAGGCACCCTGAAATGTCGTTAGTGACGTAAAATAATAAGTATTGAAAATATTTTGATGGACATCTCTTTCAAAAAGAGATGCTCAGGGAGAAACGGATTGTAAGAAGCTAATAAGCAATCCTTAAAGAAAATGTTAGTCCTCTGAACATGCCGTAAGCAAAAAATCGCGGCAACAGCATTAGAAAATGCGGTTGCTCATGTACGATGTGCGATTTGCAAGGTGAGCGAGCATTGCGCGCAGGCGCTGCTCCGCGGGGGCAAGTAGGCAATGGGGTGCCTACGAGTCAATGTACGATTTGAAGAATTCGCGCGCGTTGCACGGGGGAGCGGAGCGGCAGCGACGCGGAATTTCAAAAGCCACGAAAATCGTCCATGAATTGGGTTGGAAGAGGTAGAAGGGCGGAGCAACAATATATGAAACGCGTGGGGGGATGGCAACGTCTCACAGAGATATGGAAGACAGAGAAGAGACCTGGACGGACAGCTTAGGAGAGCCGTACAACTTGCGCAAGGCCGATAGTCTGCACGAGCGCGAGCTGGGCTATACGCTCAACATGATGTACACACTCTATTATGAGATGCCCGACACGCCGATGTCTCTGCGTTTCTTCCCGGAGAACTCGGATCCCGAACAAGCACTGTGATTGACGGGCATCAAGCAACATCCGCAATGACCAAGGCAAACGTATTAGAAAATGCGTTTGCCTATGTACGAGGTACGATTTGGGAAATTCTCGCGTTTGTACGCGAACTTGGCGAAGTTTGCCAATCTTGTCGGGCTTACTTCCTTCATCCATGGGAAACGCATGAGGAATGGATTGAATGAGCCCGGAGAAGATTTTCTTGGGACAGATGTGGTGCCAAATCGTACTTGTCCCTTACGCCTTCTGCTCAATTTTTTGGTTTTCCTCCTTTTTGCTCCTTTCATATTCCTCCTTGTAGAGGCGAGCGGTTTTCTCTTCAAGCTTCCTACTGAGTTTTAGATACTCGTTGGTGAGGTTCATCCTTTCCGGCATCTCTGCACAGCGGGTATGAACCGAAATTGCTTGCTGCTCCATCTCGTAGGAAATTTGCTGACTGACTGCCGGCATCATGAGTTCCTCCCCGAGATTTCGCGGTTTCACAGACTTGAGGATATCATGGGGAAAAGCTTTTTCCTCTTGATAAAAACGCTCGCGCAACTTCTCGTTGTCCTCAATGAAAAGCTTGTCAAGCCGCTCCTGGTCATCATGGAGATCCATCGACAATTTTTCGGCCTCGTTGAACTGTTCCACGCGATCAATAGCTGCAGAGAACTCCGCAACGAAGCGGTCAATCTGCCGAGAGTGCTCCTCCCCAGTCCGAGTAATGATGTCTTGATACTTTGCGCAGAGGTCGACGTAATCCTGCATGCGGATTTCCTCTTTCACGTATTTGATAAGATCCTCCTTCAGTTCGGCGGATTGATAAAGACCCTCCTTGCCACTCGCGGGTTCCTTTCCTCGTATTGCCGAATAGACACCGTAGAGACTGCCGGAACCAAGCAGTACAAGAGCAAGGGAGATGCTGAGAAGCTTGCGGTAGCGCATCACAGGGTTCACGATTTGCGGCAGCGTCCCTTCCTCCCAGCACTGCAGCCATTGTTCCACACTTTGGCAGCGCCTGTTGGCACGCAGCGACATGTTGCAATCCAGCAGGGACAGCACTTCCATGGGGTACTTGAGCTTGGCGGCTTGCTTGGCGAGCGGTTTCATATCGTCTTTCGCAAGCCGGGCGTCGGCTGCTTCCGGGGGGATGCCGGTGATCAGCTCGTACCAAGTGGCAGAGAGAGAGTAAAAATCGGTCCATGCACCAACTCGTCCCTTGCCGGTAATCTGCTCAGGAGCGGCATAATTGCGGGAGAAAGCTCCTTGGGAAGTCGTGGTAGTAGCGGTGCGTTCAGCACGGTTGAGGGCAGCTCCAAAGTCGATAATCACGGGACGCTGCTGCGCGTCAAACATGATGTTGGAAGGCTTGATGTCGCGGTGCGTTATGCTACGTTCGTGCAAGTAGCGCAGGGCTTCCAGCAGCGAGCGCAGCCAGGTCATTGCCTGCTCCGGGGTGATACTCTCCCGTTTTGTATCGATCATCTCCTGCAGCGTGCCGCCGGGCAACCAAGGCATCACGCAATACACGCCGCCGTTTCCCCAGACGACATCGTGGATAGGCACGATGGACTCGTGCTTCAACCCGGAGAGCGTACGAATCTCGCGCCTCATCGATTCGATGGCCTTCAGGTAGCGTTGCTCGTAGCTGTCGCGCATCGGCACGACAATCCCGGAATGGGGATCACGCACGCAGACGCCTTGGGGGAAACACTCCTTGACCGCCACTTGGCAGAGCTCTTTCTTGTCCCAAGCAATGTACGTGATGCCAAAGCCTCCCTGGCCAATTGACTTAAGCAACTTGTAGCGCTCCCCGATGAGAGTGCCGGGAGGAAGATCCATCACCGAAGTAGTTTGCATTACCTACACCCGGTTGAATCGTTTTGTTTTATTCTGCGCTCAGATTCGCCAGCGTTCGCTGAAGGAATTCCTCGAGCGTCAGCCCTTGGGTGAATGCTTTATCTTCCAGCCGTTTGGTCACGTTTTTGTCGATGCGTATGGTCACCTGAGTCTGAAGAGTCACGTCAATCGGGTTCGTCGCCGGCATGGTCACCGGACTTTGATTGATCAGCTCGCGAATGATGTGCGCCTTCGCTTTGGGAATAGGTTTCTTCGCCATCCAGTTGCGCACCGTTGTTTCCGTGACGTAGCAACGCTCGGCCAACCACGCGTAATCACGCCTGTTCGCCTTAAGCCAGAGTTTGATATTGAGTTTTAAGTCTTCCATAATACCCTCCTTAGCAACTCGATTCTATATCATTTTGGAGATAGCGTCAAGACGAAAAATGCAAAACCCAGGGCAAACGCATTAGGAAATGCGTTTGCCTATGTACGATTTACGATGTACGATTTACGATTTGGGAAATTCGGCGAGCGGAGCTCGCAGGGCGGTGGCTGCGAGACGCTGCCTATGTACGATTTGGGAAATTCGGGCGCTGCAGGCGCGCTCACCTCGTAGATCGTAAATTATGAATGTCTTTTTTTCGGCTATCGTTCCAAATCGCCGAGAAGACTTTGGAGTTGTTTGTGGGCGTAGAAGATACGGGAGCGCAGGGTTCCCTCAGAGACGTGGAGGAGTTTGGATATCTCCTGGTAGGAGAGCCCCATAATGTCGCAGAGCGTCACGACTTCCCGGTGGGTAGGGGAGAGCTGGTTGAGAGCCTTACGGAGACGTTTCTTGATGTCTGTGATGTGAGCGCCACGCACGGGGTCGGCATCCAGAGCCTGGTCGGCAAGCTCACTGTCTTTTTCGAGGGGTGCGCCGTTTTCATCATCATCGATGCTGAAGGAATTTTCTCGTTTGCGTTTGCGCAGGAAGTTGCGGGCTTGGTTGGCTGCAATCGTGTAGAGCCAGGTGTAAAAGGCGCTCTTTTGGTTAAAATAGCGTAGTGAGCGAAAGGCGCGCAGGAAGGCCTCCTGGGCTACATCATACGCATCGGCCTCTGAGCCGAGCATCTGCAGCAGCATAGCGTGCAGCTTGCGGCTGTGGCGGTGAATGAGTTCGTCAAATGCTCGAGTTTCCCCGGATAGCGTGATGCGGATGAGCTCTTCATCCGGGAGCTCATTCCAACCCTGGGGTGTGGCGTCATCGGGCATCGTGGTGTGATGGTTTGCGTGGAGTTTGTGGGGGATGGCGTGGTATGAACCGCGTGCCGGAGCCGATGCGCCGAGGATACGGATCATACGGGCAGGGAATACGAGCGTCCATCGCGACCTTCATACCAGTTGATGAAGGCAACGTTGGCCGTCGTAAAACCGCCGGGGGTGGGGTAGTTGCCGCTGAAGTACCAGTCACCGCACGGTCCTTCAATGGCAGCATGTAACCCTTCGAGAGTTTGGTAGATGACTTGCACCTCGCAGGGCGAATTATCCGGCGTGACGAGCCGCGATATTTCGTCCGTGATCTCCTCGGTGCTGAATGGGGAATAGATGGATTTAACTGGGTTGGAGCGCTGCGCCGGCGGCAGGGTGAGCTGACGTCGGCATTCGTCGTACACGCTTGTGATGTAGGCATAGTCCCCTCGCTTCTTGAGGAGAGAGATAGCGGCCTGGAAGGCAATAAACTTGCCCAATTCGCTCATGTCGATGCCATAGCAGTCGGGGTAGCGGATTTGGGGAGCAGAGGAGAGAATGACGATTTTGCGCGCCTTTGAACGAGCCAACAAGCGCAGGAGGGACACACGCAAGGTCGTGCCGCGAACGATGGAATCATCGATGGCGATGAGCACTTCATCATTGCCTACCGCGCCGTACGTGAGATCATACACTTGAGCCGCCAACTGCTTGCGGCTGCTCTCTTCCGATATGAAGGTGCGCAGTTTGATGTCCTTGTGGGCGATTTTTTCGGCGCGCGGCCAGCGGCGCTGGATGAGTTCGCGAATGAGCTCATCGGTCAGGGTGCCATTGTGGAAATTTTCGATGACCGCAGCGGTGACGCGATCGCGGCGGTAAGAGCGCAGTCCCTCCAGTAAGCCGTAATAAGATACCTCGGCGGTATTGGGGATGTAGGTGATGGCTGCTTTGGAGAAATTTTCATCACCGAGACACTCCACAACTTTTTCGGCCAGGTTTGCGCCGAGTTGCTTGCGCTCTCGGTAGATAATGGGATCGTTGCCGCGTGAAAAATAAATGGCTTCGAAGGAGCAGGGTGTGGGCTCCAGCGGTGTGGTGTAAGGCGCAATGGTGATCTTGCCGTCGCTCTTCACCACAATCATATTGGCGCGCTCCAGTTCGTGCACGTCTTCGCACTCCACGCCCATGACGCTCATCAGAGGCACGCGCTCGCTAGCTATGGCCAGGTATTCATCGGTGAGCACGTAGTGGCAGGGGCGAATGCCGTGCGGGTCTCGCAGGCAGAAGAAGTCGCCATTGCCCACGGCTCCCATCACGCAGTAGCCGCCATCCCAATCCTGGGAGGCCTTGCCGATGATGTCGTAGAGATCAAGACGGCGGGAGATGACGCTGGGGATGATGCGACCGGGGGTATTGTCGCGCAGCTCGCGATAGATGTCTGTGTGGGCTTCGTCCAAGTAATAGCCGATTTCCTCCAATACGGCTTGAGTATCAGTATCGAAGACGGGGTGTTGGCCGCGTTCAATGAGCGTGCGATTCAACTCGGCCGCATTCGTCATATTGAAGTTGCCCAGCAACATGAGGGTGCGGGTAGTCCAGTTGGTTCGGCGCAGGAAGGGGTGACAGCTCCCCTCGTCAAATTGGCCGCTGGTGCCGTAACGCAGGTGCCCCATCAAGATTTCCCCGCCGAAGTTGAAGTGCTTCTTGTAGGCATCGGCATCCTGCAAGTCCCATCCGCCATTTTCACGCAGGGTGCGCAAGTTTCGCTGCTGGGCAGAGAAAATGTCGGAGAGGGCAGAGGAGGTAGCGTTGCGCGCGCGGAAAACGTACGGTTCCCCTAGCGGCATATCGAGTTTCACACAGCCGATGCCCGCGCCGTCCTGCCCGCGGTTATGCTGTTTTTCCATGAGCAGGAAAAGCTTGTTGAAGGCCCAATCCGGCGATCCGTACTTATCTGCAAAGTACGAGAGCGGCTTGAGCAATCGAATCGCGGCGACGCCGCATTCATGGTGCAGGGGGTCGGACATGGTGCTTGGGGGATGAGAGAGAAGGAATAGGTAGAACGCCGGAGAGGAGTCGCCGTCAGGAAGCCACGCGCACGCGGATGCCTGCGCCTTGCCGGAGGGTGCCGAGGATATGGGAACGAGGTCCTATGCTCATGGCAGCATCCACTTGGTCGGGGGAGACGATCGTGACCCAGCCGATGCCCATGTTGAAGGTGTGAAAGCGATCGTTTTCGTCGACATATTGCAGCACTTTCTGCACGGGATCATTCTGCCAGAAGGGCACGGTGAGCTCGGCTCCCTTGTCGCCCAGGAAGCGTTCCAGATTTTCCGGAAGACCGCCGCCGGTGATGTGAGCATAAGCTTTCGGGGTAAGCTTCGCGGCGCGCATCTGCTCCACAACGTCGTTGTACAGGCGGGTCGGGGCGAGCGCGGCGCGCAGTTCTTCTTGACTCAGCAGGTTCGGGTTCTGCGCGAGTATGCGGCGAACAAGGCTCCAGCCGTTGGCGTGGAAACCATCGCTTTCGTACCCGATGAGCACGTCCCCAGCCTGCACGCGAGAGGGATCGATCATGCATTCCTTTTCCACGCAGCCGATGCAGAAGCCGGCCAGCTCCACCAGATCCTCCGGCACCACACCGGGCATTTCGGCTGTTTCACCGCCGGCGAGGATGCAGTTGCAGCTCTCCAGATAATCACACATGCCGGATACCAGACGCGTGATGCGCGGCGTTTCACGCTTCAGGTTGGAAATGCCCAAGTAGTCCAAGAAGAGCAAGGGATCACCTCCTGTCGTCAGAATATCATTCACATTCATCGCAACGAGGTCTTTACCCGCCGTTTCCAGCATATCCTGCTCGAAAAGCAGCTCGGTCTTGGTGCCAACGCCATCTGTACCCGTCACGATGACCGGTTGCTTGTAGCCGCTCAAGTCGTACGCCGCCGCAAAAAGTCCGAAAGCATTGAAAAGACTGCGATTTCTCTGCGTGCGCTTGACATGAGTGCTGATGTTGTGGACAAATGATTGAGCTTCAATGGTATCAACGCCTGATTGCTTATAGGTGAGTTTCGAGGACATGGAGAGGATAGGGTACGCGGTGAAATCGCCCCCATTATATCCTTCAAGACCGGGAAAAGCAAGACGGAATTTGACGAGTCATTCTATTTGATGGGAGAGGCGGGAAGGCGGGTGGATAGGACAACATATTTTACACAAAGTCAATGACTAATCGCCTCATTACAGCAGGCGGGACAGAGCTCGGCAAAATGCCCCGGCGCTATCTCGGCAAAGGGAGGGCGTTCGGAGCCGAGAGGAGCCTGACGCCCCATTCGCTGGCAGAAGCGGCATCCGCTGGCATACTCATGGGGATCCGGTACGTTGCCGGGGATGCCGGGCAGGGGGGATTTCCTTGGCATATCCGAGCGAATGGTGGCCGCCAGGAGCGCACGCGTGTAGGCGTGCTGCGGATGAGCAAAAAGCTCCTGCACCGGCGCGCATTCCACAACACGTCCGGCGTACATCACATACACAAAATCGCAATTCTGCGCAATGACTCCCAGATTATGCGAGATGAGCAGGCAGGCCGCACCGAGCTCTCGCCTCAGGTCGCGCAGCAGGGCGAGCACTTGCTGTTGAACGGTTGTATCGAGCGCTGTTGTCGGTTCGTCGGCCAAGATGAGCTCGGGTCTGCAGGCCAGAGCGATGGCGATCATGGCGCGTTGGCGCATGCCGCCTGAGAGCGTGTGGGGATATTCCCGTGCGCGCTGTGCCGGGGCGGGCACTCGCACAGCTTCCAGCAACTGAACGGCGCGAGCGTGGGCTTCTTCTTCGCCTAGGCCGAGATGGCGGATGAGCGGCTCAGCAATTTGATCGCCGATGCGTTGTACAGGATTGAGCGCCTGCATGGCTTCTTGAAAAATGACACCGATATGAGCACCGCGAATCGTATTGAGCTGTCGCGTTGGCATCGACAGTAGATCTTGTCCGCGGAAAAGAGCTTGCCCGGCCAGGATTCGACCGCTTGGTCGGGGCAGCAGGCGCACGGCGCTCATGGCAACGGCGCTCTTCCCGCAACCGCTTTCTCCCACAATGCCCACGCACGCGCCCGGCGGAATGCTCAGGCTCACATCGTCCACCACAGGAAGCGCCCCATGGTCACCGGCAAAGGAGGTCGTGAGGTGGCGTATTTCCAGCAGGGGAGCGGGTGATGTATTATTCGTGTTCACGGCCTTGTCGGGAGGGGAATAATCAGCTCACTTTCCGGGAAACGACGTCCCTCGGCGCGGGCGCGTTGCGTTTCCTGCATGAGCTTGGGGTCAATCCAGTACAGATGACTGTCCAAAGGGTCGTAGTAGAGAGGAGGACAGAATCGCGTTTCCTCCGTGTTTGGCCAACAGAGCCACCTCCACTGGGCGAAACGCCAGAAGCGCGAGGACCAGCCCGGTACCCAGGCGCAGGAATCCGCGATGAGCTGTTGCACGCGGTGTTGAGCGCGAATGGCCATGGGCAGGGTAGGTGCGGAACGGGCTTCCAGGATGGCACGATCGAGTTCGGGAGAAGCGGTTGCGGTGATATTGCTGGTGCCGGGGAGAGGTTTTCCCTCCGCGTCGTACGCGTATTGCGACAGGAAAAAAGCAGAGGCATCGGGTACCGGTGGGCTGAATCCCCACGAGAAAATGCACGCGGTGTAGTTTTTGTTCTTCACCTTCAGGTAGAAGAGGGTGTCATCCATCTGCTCGAATTGCAAATCCAGACCGCAGCGGGCGGCATCGGCTTTCAGAATGCTCATGGCGGCGGCGTATGTGGGATCCACACGCGAGCTCACCATGACTTGCAGCCTTGTGCCATCTTTTTTGTGCAGTATGCCGTCATCATCTTCTTCCGTGTAGCCGGCGGCAGCGAAGCAGGCGCGTGCGCGCGCCGGGTCGAAAGGCAGGGCACGGATGTGCGGGTCAGTGAATTCGCCGAAACCCGAAAAATACGAGCTCGCGCGTCGGTAATCTCCGCGAAAGAGGGTATCAATGACCTCCTGCACATTGAGTGCATAGTGAAAGCCGCGGCGGGCGTCCAAGTTGTTAAAAGGTGGAGCCGAGCAGTTCAGGTGGAACCCAAAGCAGTTGCGCGGCCATTCGTTTTGAAAAATAACGCGTCGAATCAAGCCGGCGTGCACGGGAGGAATCTCCAATCCCTCGTACCAGAAATCTGCATCGCGACCGGAGATGGCGTCCAATTCGCCGATGCGGAAAAGCTCGCGGATTTTGGAAGCTTCTGTGATGAAAGTATAGGAGATGTGATCCACATTACATGTATGACGGGTGTACCGGCGATCCTCCGCCCACCAATTTTTCACGCGCGAGAGCACCAGCTTACTGCCCATCACCGTCTGTTGTGCATCCACAGCGTAGCCGCCGGTGACCGGAGCAGCTCGCCACAGATAGCGTTCGGGATAATCAGGCCCATATTCCGCGTAAAACCGCGTGCAGACGTTCGGCAGGCTGCCGGCGTAATACGCTGCATAGGGACGCGGGGTTGGCAGGGTAACTGCCAGGACATGGTTGCCGTAGATGGCAATGCGCGTAAAGTTGGTGAGGTAGAAGTCCGGGTAGAAAGGTTCTGCGCTGTGTGGGGACGTGCGCAGGAAGAGCGACGCCACAAAGTCGCGCGTCGTGAGGGCATCTCCATTGGAGAAACGCGCTGCCGGGTCGATATGGAAGTAGATGGTACGCCCGCCGGGTGAGATGGCCCAGCGATCTGCCGTACCGGGTATGAGTTTGCGTGTGCCGGGATGCAGGCGCACCAGTGGCAGATCAATATCATCGTAGATGTAGCGGCGGGTCGAGTTGTTGCTGTTGGGACCGAAGATACGCAGTGTGTTTGGGAAGGAGCGCTGCAGAGCGAGGCGCAGGGTGCCACCTCTGATGGCGGCGGGGTCGCCGAGCTCCGGTTCAGCTTCTCCGCGTACCCATTGTAAATTGTCGGGCAGATCTTTTTCGGTGAGAAAGATGAGATAATCGCCGATTTGGCGACGTTCGCGCAATTGTTCGGCTTCACTTTCGAGCAAACGGAGCCGTGTGCGGGCGGCATCTTCGTCGGCAGCTGAGGTAAGGGGCAGACGCTGCCGCACACGTTGAATTTGTTCATCAAGGCGGCCGATTTGTGCATCCAGGAAGGACTGCACGCGTCCATTCCACTGCTTCGGGAAACCCCGAAAGCCCGGAGGCATCCGCCAGCAGCGGACATAATCCGGCACATGATCTTCCTCGGCAAAACCAAGCGGCATCGTCTCCTCGGCTGGGGGAATCCATCCCACACCCCGCCGCGCAGCTTCATCGTTGCAGCCCACCAGCGAGCACACCGCCACCCCGGCGAGCGTGAGCAGGTTGCCCAGGCGTAGAAAAAAACGAGGGTTGAAAAGACGGCGGTTACTCATAATGGTCGAGGCGGCGTGGTGCGGTTGCTTCGCGCACGGATTCGCCGATGAATGTGATAAGCAGCAGCATGGTGACAAGCGCTCCCACGGCAGAAGACGCTACCCAGGGGCAGGACAGCCGAGCCAGGCCATCATTGAGGAGTCGACCCCAGCTGGCACAGGTGTCCGGCAAGCCGAAGCCCAAGTAATCCAGTGAGGTGAGGGAAAGCACTACAAAGGCAAAGCTGAAGGGAATGAGCGTGACAATAATGCCGGTGAGGTTAGGGAGAATATGGCGCAGTATGATGTGCAGCGTGTTCGCCCCCATGGCGCGCGCGGCAGATACGTAGTCACGCGCCTTTTCACGCATGGTGCCCGTGCGGATGAGGTAGGTTATCGGCATCCATCCTAGCAGACCCATGAGCAGCAGTGTGGTCGGTAGCCCGCGCATGCTCTGTGGTACCATGTCGGTGACGGCCATGACGACAAAGAGAAAGGGCAATTGGGTCAGAATTTCGATGATACGCTGGGTCACGATGTCGAACAGACCGCCCCAGTACCCCATCAACATACCAATGCACAGACCTATGCCGTACACCATCGGCAGGTAGAAAAGAGCGGCCTTCACATTCACCTGCAGACCACCGAAGAGGACGGCTGCGATGTCTTGTCCGCGGCTGTCGGTGCCGAGCAGATGATCCCCGGAGAGAGGAGGGGCGGGGTGGTAATGAATGAGAAAATGCCTGGTACTGCTCCGCTGCAAGAAATGAGGGGTGGAGTCGGTGCCGCGGTACGATTCACGGATGAGTTTGCCGTGTTCCCATGTGGCGCTGTACACCTCACGGCGGTCGGGAGCCCACCCCTGAGTCATCCCGTCCGGTATCCCATTGCGGTAACGGATGCGCAAATGCACGTCTCCATTCGGGTAGAGTCGGCAAGCCAGGCCATCGTATGGAGTGGTGGCATCCGCCGCAAAAAGTCGCCCATCCTTGGCAGGCAGTGGCTCCATGGGGAACGAGGAAGTGTCCCCGGCCGAGTCATAGGGGATGGGGGGCATGAGGACGAATTGCGGACCGCCGGGCTTACCCAGGTTGGCGTGCAACCGGCGGTAGTCGGTCTCTGCCAGACCGGCATTGCCGCCCAGACCGAAGACGCTGCCGGGAAGAATATGACGTCGGAAAGCCGGGAAATACCAGTCCCCTTGAGCCGTGACGGCAACCAAGGCACGTTTGCCGACCAATGCCTGGTCTGCTGCGGCCAGAGCCAGCAGCGTCATTAAAACCCCAAGAGAAAAGAAACCTGTTTTGTTGCAGCGGAAGCGATTCAGAGCCCGCCGGGTTTGTGGCGGCAGGTGGATTTTCCCCCGTCGAAACATAAGAACGCTTCCCATAAAGGCCAGAAGCAACATCACCAGCCAGCCAAACCACTGTACCCGCCCGTCAGCTGCAAGAGCCGGACAAGCTTCTGCCGGAAAGGAGAGCCAATGCATTTCCCGGGCGGCCGTGAAAGGCCAGGAAATAGTGGGGATAAGCCAACCGTGAAGCTCCCCGAGGCTGCCAAGTACAGCAGCCAGGATGAGCAGGCAGGCCGGTATTTTCTCTTTCATCAGCGGAATTTGATGCGTGGATCGAGTTGTGCTACAAGCAGATCCGATGCCAAGTTGCCCAGTACAATGACCATGGAGCTGAGCAGTAGAGTGCCCATGATAAGCGCGTAATCTTTATCCATAAGCGCCTGATAACAGAGCATGCCGAAACCACGGATATCGAACACACGCTCAATGAGAATGGACCCACCCACCACGGCACAGATGACCCCTCCAAGCCCGGAAACGATGGGGAGGATGGCATTGCGCAGTGCGTGGCGCCACACGGCACGGCGGTAACCCGTACCCTTGGCCACGGTTGTGCGCATGTAGTCGGCAGACAGCTGGTCGAGCATGCTCGACTTCATCATCATGGTGGTCAGGGCAAGGGATCCCACCACATAACAAGCGAGCGGCAGAACGGTGTGGCGAGCTATATCCGCCAATTTGCCTGCAGCGCTCAGAGATTCAAAATCCGGTTCGGTGAGTCCGTAGAGCGGGAAATATTCCAGACGTGCGCCCAAATAAATGAGAAGGATAGCGCCCAGGGCAAAGCCCGGTACTGCGTAACCCACATAGAGCAGCATACTGCTGGCAGTGTCCCCGATGCTGCGGTGGTGCAGCGCTTTCCAGATACCCAGCGGTATGCTGATGAGATACATGCCCAGCGCACCGAGTATGCCGAAGTAGAGCGACACGGGAAGCCTGTTGAGCATCATGCCAAGCACGGGCTCATTGTACTTGTACGATTTGCCGAGATTGCCCTGCAACAGGCCATCCCACGCATAGCGAAACAGAATGGCGCGCGCTCGCAAGGCTTCGCCATCCCTTTTCAAGGCGGATGCGTTATGCGGATGGAGCATTTGACGCCGCTCGGCGCGCTCAGCTGAGGATTCGATACGGAGGACCCATCCCTCCTCGCTAAACCACGCGGGTCGGGCAAATTGGGGCGCAGAGCCGATGCGTCGGACACTGAGTACACGTGGGCTCCCATCTTGCGCAGAAGTGGTGAGGCTGGCGCAGCCGTTGTCGTCAAACTCGGCCTTTGTGATATCCACGCGTCGGCGAGCGAGTCCGAGCCATTGCAAGTAAGACTTCCACGCCGGTTCGTCCAGATTGAAGAGCTCGGCAAGGCGCTCACGCTCTTCTTCGCTGATGCTGCCGGAGCCACTTGCATTCGCCTTTTCTCCGGAGAGCGCGCCGATCGCCTGTTCCTGCATGATACGCTCCACGGGGCCGCCGGGCACAAGCCGTGTGAGACAGAAGACCAGCAGAGTTACCCCGATGATCGTGACAGGTGCCAGCAACAAGCGTTTGATGATATATTCCCGCATGGTGTGCGCATTTGTCGAAGGATGAAGGGGCAGCTCAGTACGACTGCACGGCGCGCACGACCTGGGCGCAGACATCATAGAGGTGCTGCCAGGTGTCGCGGGCGGCGGTCAGAAAATCCTGCCCGTAGCCGGAAGGAGAAAGGACGCCGAAGGCATACAGCACTGCCAGCAGAATGCCGATGTTCATGATCAGCACGAGGAGCAGAGAAAAGAGGAGACCGTTTTCGAGCATGTCAGGCTGTTCCCGGGGAATGACCCATACCGTCCAGTACAGGTGGAAACTCCACCAGAAGCCAAAACCCGCGTAAAACCACGCCGCCCATTCCGGGAAGGGGTATACCAGATTGGTACACCACAAAACGAGCAGCCACACGCACATCCATAGCGGAACGAAATATGGCGAGAGGGCAATGAAGAGATTATCCGTGTCGGTTTCCACATAACCGCCATTCAAATCCACGCGCAAGGTTTGCACTTTTCCCAAGCAGAGCTTCGCGGCAATGGCGTGCGTGAGTTCGTGCCCTACGACGTAGACGTACACCATGACCGGCAGAGCCACGCGTGAGATCACCAACGATACGAATGCACCTACTCCCAACAGACTGTACCATACGGGTACGCTCAACCAAAAACTGCGTTGCCCCACCATTTCCCCGGCGTGGTGGTACAAGTGCAGAAGCAGTGCGTATACCATGATGACGGAGAGAGGAAGCAGCACTACCCACGCAAAAATCAGGCGCAGTGCGCGCGACCACCCATGGATAGGGATCACGGGCGGGTCGCCTGTGGTGGATTCAGCCTGCTGCTGCGCCAGAGGTGCAGCTTGCCAGTACGCCACGCGCAGCTTGAGGCGCCGCCACATGCCAACGGGGTGCGGCGGCAGATGCTCTGCCTCCTCCGGCTTATCGAGCGGGAGTCGCCAATCTCCGTGCTCCGTGGGAGGAGCCGTTTTTTTTGTGTCGTGCAGCATCATGGCTTGCTGGAGCGTATGTCTTGCAGGATGATAGAGAGGAATGTGCGACCTCTCCAAAAATTGCGTTCCAGGTTAAAAACAATGTCCCACGGCGGGTCGGGCAGGGAAACATCCGCCGCATTGAAGAATACGGCCTCTTGCTCGTAGTTGCCCTGGTGCAGGGAGAAGCGCAGGTGGTTGCCCGCCACACGCCGCGGCGCGCAGGAGGGCATCACGTTGCGACTCAGAAAGAGGGGCTGCGGATTGGCGTTGCCGAAAGGCTCTAGCAGGGCGTAGCTCTCCATGAGTTCCACAGAAAGCTCATCAAAGGAGACCTCGGCGTCAATATCCAGAGAAGGAATCAATGATTGGGGCTCAGAATGTTGGAGTACGTACGCCTCGAATGCATCGCGGAAGGCACCCAATTGCTCCTCGCGCAGTTCCAGACCGGCCGCCATATCGTGCCCGCCGCCCGCTACGATGTAGTCAGCACAGGCATGCAGGGCGTCCACCAGCGAGATACCGGGCACGGAACGACCGGAACCCTTGCCGTTTCCCCGCTCATCGAAGGAGATGATGAAGGTAGGTTTGTAGTAGCGCCGCATAAGCACCGAGGCCACGATACCCACCACGCCGGGATGCCAGTTGCGCGAGCCGAGCACGATCACGGGACTCTCTTGTAGTGAGGGATTTTCTGCGAGCATCTGCATGGCCTCGTTGCGGATGTGCTCTTCCTCCGTTTGGCGTTGGCGATTGTGTTCCTCCAAGCAGGATGCGAGGGAAAGCGCCCGCTGTTCATCGCGGGTAGTGAGTAGTTCCAGCGCCTCCTGCGGGGAACCCATGCGGCCCGCCGCATTCAGGCGCGGTCCAATGCGGAAGGAAACATGGCTGGTGGTGGCGGGCAACTTGAGCCCGGAGACCTCTGCCAAGGTGCGCAGGCCCATGTTGCCATTTTCATTCCCCACAAACCGAAGTCCGACACGGGTGAGCAGGCGGTTCTCCTTAACCAACGGTACGATATCGGCTACCGTCGCCACGGCCACCATATCCAAGTACTTCCGCAGATCGAAATTCACCAGGCGGCGCCTTTTCATGAGCGCGTGTGCCAGTTTGAACACAACTCCCGCACTGCAGAGATAGGTAAACTCACTATCTTCCTCTAGTTTAGCGTTGACGATGGCCACGGCGTGTGGCCGTCCGTGTGTGCCGCCTTCGTGGTGATCCAAGATGATAACATCTACTCCCATGCGAGCCAGTTCATCCACCTCGTCCACCGAGGAGGTGCCGCAGTCTACTGTGATGAGCAGGGAGGGACGGCGTTCGCACTGATTCAGTGCATTTTCAATTCCCTGGTGGCTCAATCCATAGCCCTCCCGCGTGCGCGTGGGCACGAAAAAGGCATGCTCGATGCCGTAGGCGTCAAGCACCTCGTGCAGCAGGGTGACTGCACTTACTCCATCCACGTCGTAATCTCCATATATGCAGACATATTCTCCGCGATCCGCCGCCAGAAAGAGTCGCTCAACGGCCTCCTCCATGCCTTGCATCACAAAGGGATCCCCCAGATCCGCCAGTCGTGGTCGCAGGTAGCGCTCTGCCATGGTCTGACCACTGATGCCGCGCTGCGCCATCAGCTTGCGTATCAATAGCGGAAGCTCTTCATTCAGCTCCGCGCCGAAGTCCACACTCCCGTTCATCGGGTGGATCACCCAATGGAACTTTGCTCTCATGCGCTCCACTCTACCATACTACATCGAAATTGGCAAGTCCACACACCGGGGCACAGGGCAACCGCATTAGAAAATGCGGTTGCCTATGTACGAAGTACGATGTACGATGACTCACTGGCACCACCCTGCCAGTGAGCCCTTCGGGCAAAAGCTGCGCTTTTGTCCAAACTGCCTTACGCCGTCGGCAGTTTTGTACGATTTATTGATAACGTGCGCATTGCGCAGATATGTTCTGGACGGCAGATGTATTCAAGAACGAGAAAGGAACAATTTCATTTGCATCGCAGAGTGCGCTGCCATTGCGGTTCTCGTATTCGGAAACAGACACGTGATCAAACGTTTGGAGTATTTCCTCTGCTTTTCCATTTCATCCAAATGCGTTTGCCTATGTACGATTTACGATTTTCGATGTACGATTTGCAAGTAATGCGCAGCAAAGCCGCGGGAAAACGGCTGGCGGCTACAAGGTCGTTTGGCCAAAAGCGCAGCTTTTGCCCCACAGGGGTAAGGAGTCGTGAGACGACTCCGAAGCAAAGCTCGTGAGGCGAGCTTAAGGCAACTGCAAAGCAAATGCGGACGCGTATTCATAAAGCAGGGTACGGACGTAGTTAGAAAGCGGCGGGAGGCGGTGGCGGCGAGACGCCTCCCATGTACGAGGTACAACACGCCCTAATTGAAAAGTCAGCTAAAACGGGCGTGAGGTGATAGAATCACCTTGTAGGATCGGGAGTTCGCCCGATATCTTGGGCGAACTCCCGGCGTGGGGTGAGTGCGACAACCGTCCAACGCCCAACCCCACGCCCCGCCAAGGGAGAAGGCATGTTACTTCGAATAATTGAAAGGTACCGTCCCTTGACGAGTTCGGAATTAAGGAGGAGAGCTACCGTGCATCAGAAACAGGGAAAAGTCAAGACAAATTCGTGCCTAACCACACGTGCGCACACGTGTCCCAATCAAATTTTTCCGATCTCACTCAACCCATTTCCCACGCGTTTCCCACGGATGAAGAAGATAAGCCGGCGAGAAGCTCAAACCATTGATGATTGAGCAAGGCAGTGAAAGCCCCCGAGGGCTCGGAGGGGGCTTGGACAAAAGCAGAGCTTTTGCCCCGCAGGGGTAAGGAGTCGTGAGGCGAGTCCGAAGCAAGCGCCGATAGGGCGGCGCTGAGTCAACCCGACACGGCGTCAAGCAAGAGGTTTTCCCGCGCAGCGCGCGCAAGCCTTGCAATCGTACATAGGCGCCACCACCATCGTCTTCGAAAATTCTGCTTTGCTTTTATTTCGCAGGAACGCGCGCAGCGCGCTAGCATTCAAATCGTAAATCGTACATCGTAAATCGTAAATAACCAAAAACTTATGCTTCATGATGTGCCATTAACTGCCTATTGGGGGTGTTTTTTCTTAGGACGGATGTGACACGTGCGCCAATAAAATCTTCTCCGGACTCATTCAACCCATTACTCATGAGTTACCTATGGATGAAGGAAGTAAGCCAGCAAGACGGCAAACCATTGATGATTGAGCAGGGGGAATAGCGTAACAGCAGATGCTTTCGTCCTATCAACGCATCATTGTTTCAAGAGTTCCGCCACGCACCGGCTCGGCAATCTCGCGCGTAGCGCACTAGCATTCAAATCGTACATCGTACATCATAAATGTGTTTGCCCTTATTTTTCGGTATTTGACTTCACATCGGCGAGGAAAGGTGGTACAATGCGCGCATGTCACATCAACCTGTAGTTCTCATTATACGTGACGGCTGGGGACGCAATCCGCAGGGTCCTGAAGCCGCGCAAAAGACCGGCGACGCCACCGTGCTCGCTGCCACCCCCTTTACGGATCACCTTCTGGCAACGTGCCCTCATTCCCTGCTCGGTGCGAGCGGACAGGAAGTGGGGTTGCCGGACGGGCAGATGGGCAACTCCGAGGTGGGGCATTTAAACTTGGGCGCCGGGCGCGTCGTGTACCAGGATCTTTGTCGCATCTCCAATGCCATTCAGGATGGTTCATTTGCTGCCAATCCGGTGATTACCGAGGCCTTTGCCAAGGCGAAGGATCACCGTTTGCACTTGCTGGGGCTTATTTCCGATGGTGGCGTGCATTCTCATATTGATCACCTCATCGGTATCATCAAGTTGGCAGCTCAATCCGGAGTGAAGGACATTATGATCCATGCTATTACTGATGGCCGCGATACTGACCCCAAGAGCGGACAAATGTTCCTCACCCGCCTGCAGGATGCAGCGGACAGTGTGGGTGCGCGCATTGCCACGGTGGTGGGGAGATTTTACGCCATGGATCGCGACAAGCGCTGGGAGCGTGTGAAAAAAGGTTGGGATGCCATCGTGCTTGGGCGCGGTGAACAGTGCTCCTGCACTCCCGCTCAGTACGCTGAAAAAAGTTATGCAGCCGGTACGACGGACGAGTTCTTGGAGCCCGCCATATTCTGCGAGGGCAATCGCCCCCGCGTGCGCGATGAGGATGTGGTCTTTTTTATCAACTTCCGCGCTGATCGAGCCCGCGAAATTTCACGTGCTTTTATTTACGATGACTTTGATGGCTTCGATCGCGAGGTTCAGCCCAAAGTACACTACATCACCATGACGGAGTATGAGGCTTGCTACCCGTCCCCAGTTGTCTTTGAGCAGGAGAAGCTTGCCAACATCTTTGGTGAGGTGGTCTCCCGTGCCGGTCTGCGCCAGCTGCGCATAGCCGAGACCGAGAAGTATGCCCATGTTACTTTTTTCTTCAATGGTGGCGTAGAGACGCAATTCGAGGGAGAAGATCGCATCTTGGTGCCTTCTCCGCGCGAGGTTGCTACCTACGATGAGAAGCCCCAGATGAGCGTGAGTGAAGTGGCGGACAAGTTTGTGGAGGCCATCGGCAACTACGATGTGGCGATCATGAACTTCGCTAACCCGGATATGGTGGGGCACACCGGTGTATTGCAGGCAGGTATTGCTGCATGTGAGGCCGTGGACAAGGCGCTCGAAAAGTGTGTGAGGCGCATTCTTGAGCTCGGCGGTCGCTGTCTCATTTGCGCTGATCACGGCAATTGCGAGCAGATGATTAACCCGGACGGTACGCCTAACACGGCTCATACCACCAACCTTGTGGATCTCATCTACTGTGGACCGGATCAAGACGACGTGAAGCTGGAGAACGGCAAGTTAGCCGATCTCTCGCCCACGCTGCTTGCCTTGCTCGGCATCCCTCAACCCGCTGAGATGACCGGTCACAGTTTGGTAAAGTGCTAAAAAGCTTCCTCTCCGTAATTTCGTTCGCTCGGTCACTTCGGTGGCCGAGCAGGGCGGACGAGTTTGAGAGAAGTTAATTCGCGGAGAAAAGTCTCTTATTGATTGACGTCGTCGTTTATACGCATCAAAAAAATCTGCGTAACGCTCACGTTGTCAATAAATTATACATAGACAACCGCATTTTCTAATGCGGTTGCCTTGGAAGGTCGAGCGTTTCCCTTAGAGGCTAATCCAGTCCCTTCGTGGATTCAGCAGCGAGGCGACCATAGGTCGTTTTGGGGTAGCTCTGGATGAGTTCGTGGCGAATTTCCTCAGCGCGCGAGCGGGAGGCTTCGTTTTTGCGCAACAGAGTGACGGCACGCCACATCAACATGGCGGCATCTTCCTTGTGCGGAACTTTTCGCGCGCCGGTTAACATGTATTCGGCCGCTTTTTGGGCATCTTTGAACTCAATTTCCGCGACGCGAGCGAGCTCCATCCAACCTCGGGTTCTGGAGGGGTCGGAGCTCACAAGCTTTTCCAGCTCAGGGGCACGCTCGGGCAAGTGTTGATCAATGATTGACTGCGCGAGGGAAGCGACAGGGTCATCTGCCGGAAAGTAAGTGCCGCCATAGAAGCGTTCACTGAGCACCTGAGCCCACTTGGGAAGCAACCACAGCCGGAAAATGAAGCCCTCCACCACAGCCAGCACGAGCACCCCCAGCAGCATGGATGCTATCCAATTGCTGTAGCTCCACTTGGTAAGGATATCGGCGAAGGCCACGGTGGAAATGCATATCCCGATGGCAAAGATGTAGACCGGGATGAGTGCGACAACCAGCTGAAAAAAGAGGCGTATCATTTTTTAGCGATATCGTCCATTTCCAGATAATCCAAAGCGATGGTACGTTTGTCGTTCTGCGGATTGCGAACCTCCATCTTCATCTGCTTGAAGAACCAGGTGCCATCGGAAAGTCGCTGGATGGAAGTGATGGAAAAGCGTTTCTTGAGTTTGCCGTCGGATCCGTAGCCATCTACTTGCCACACCGTGCCGTTCTCCTTGTCAATCCACATGCGTACAGTGGCAAACTGACCGACGCCTGGCGAGGGGTTGGCTGCTTGGATGATGTAGCAATCGCGCCCCTTGACGCGAGAATCCGCCGAATCCGGCAGGATCACGCCTCCCTTCCAGTAAAGGAAGCGTAGAGAGAGATCTTCGTAAGTGACATCGGTGCCGGCAATGGGTTGTGCGTAGGAAGCTGGAGCCATCACAACCGCCTTACCGCCATTCACCAGCATGAGATCTGCTTTCTTATCACCGATTCGTACGTCAAATCGCTTCCAAGCATCCCCTTGTTTGTATTGGAAGGCGATCGTATTGCCTCGTGCACTCAGACTAAAAGGCACTTTCAGGTTGCCTTTGCGAATCGAACCGAGGACATCCTTGCTCCCTTGGCTTACCATCATTTTGCGCATTGAAGCCAGCAAATCATCTGCCGACTCTTGCGCACAGGCGATCGTGCCGATACCAATGGCAGCTATCATCAGCGCCCGAATTGCTTTTCCCCACATTTTCATGTGCACCATATTATCATAAGCCATCACCATAGCAAGAAAATTGAGTGTCCCGGTAGGGCAAACGCATTTGAGAGAAGTCAATCAACAGAGAAAATACTTTTATTGACTATATCACTGTTTACGCGTATCAAAAACCGTGATAACCAGTGGTCATCATGATGATGTCTCTAAAGGAATCTCGGCATACATTAATGATCCGAAAGAATCTGCGCAGCGCGCACATTATTAATAAATCGCAAATCTGGCACCTCTAAAAACTCAAGATTTTTGACACAGGGGCAGTCCATGATACCTGATCCCCGGACATTTTGTT
>CANPYO010000010.1 GCA_947588645.1 uncultured Akkermansia sp.
TGTCCGGGGATCAGGTATCATGGACTGCCCCTGTGTCAAAAATCTTGAGTTTTTAGAGGTGCCAAAATCGTAAATGATCACATGCCTTGAGTGTGCAGAATTTTATCTGCAATATGGCGCACAGTTTCTTCAATGATGTTGAAGAGGTGACTTCCCACGCGGTAGTCCGCGGGAGCAAAAAAGTCCACACGTTGTTGATCGGTTTTAAGGCTGTAGCCCTTGCGGAAACTTTGGCGGGTCTCGTCGTCAGGATCGTATACGGCAATACTGTGTCCTCCCTGATGGCGCATGACGGTGAAGCAAGGCACGTCCGTGGGACCATCGCCCACGTATATCATGTGGCTGAATGGAATGGGACGCAAATCGGCATCCATGTGGTCATTGACGTCCTCAGTGTACCGCAGCATGCCCTTATTGATGCGGAAAAGGAATTGCGTTTTTGCGGTGTGGGAGAGCACGCGTTTTGGAAATTCGATGCATCCGTCACTTTCGCTGAACTCGCAGCCAAACACCTCCCGCATGTATGGGCGTACTGCCGAACCGTCGATGATGGCTTTCAGCCCACTGGATACCACGTAAAATTCGATGTGTACACCGCCCTGCATGTGCTTCTCCCCCAGACTGCGTTTTGGCAGCTCGCGGAAAAATTCCGGTATGCCGCGGTAAAATGTCAGCTTTTTCCCAAGGTCGCGCAAGCGCGCGTTGCTTACACCGTCCATCTTCAGCACATCCAGAAGCTCCTTCAGGTAGCTCAGCTCGCCGTCCCAGCCTTCTTCCAGACTTCGAGTATTGCATTTGCACCAAAACTTCTCCGCATCGATCCCAAACTCCGGGAATATCGTATCTTCCTGCATATTGTGCGGACTGAGCGTCTTATCGAAATCAAAAATCAGGGCTATCGTATTTTGTGGTACGGGCATGCGCCCCATTGTACCGATATGGGCCTGAAATGCAAGACTAAGTTCCCCCGGTACGGGCAAACGCCACACGTGTCCCAATAAAATTTCTCCGATCTCATTCAACCCATTCCTCATGCGTACCTACGGATGAAGGAACTAAGCCAGCAAGAAGCTCAAACCATTGATGATCGAGCAGGGGGCATAGCGTAACAGCAGATGCTTTCCCCCTATCAACGCACCGTCATTTCAAGAGCCACCCCCGGCTTCGCATAGCCCGCGCCCCTGGCGCGCGAACATCGCAATCGTACCTCGTACGTAGGCAAACGCATTTTCTAATGCGTTTGCCTTGGGTGTGCGCAAAACTGCTTGACATTTCCATGGGTGTTGAGTATCCTCTGTCGCGTGATGGCTACGGACACCCAAGAGCAAACAGAGCAGAACTATATGTGTGACCCGGATGCGGACGGCGGATTTGTTTACACCACGCTGGAAGCGGCAATCAACTGGATGCACAAGTACTCGCTGTGGCCGATGCCGATGGGAACCTCCTGCTGCGCGATCGAGTATATGGCGGCGTCCTGCTCACGCTACGATATTTCGCGCTTTGGATCCGAGGTCAATCGGTACGCCCCGCGGCAGGCGGATTTTATGTTCATTTGCGGAACCATCACGTACAAGATGGCCGGGCTGGTGAGGCGCATATGGGATCAGATGCCGGAGCCGAAGTGGTGCATAGCCTGCGGGGCGTGCGCGTGCTCGGGCGGGATGTTCCGTTCATACTCGGTGTTGCAGGGTGTGGATAAAATTGTGCCGGTGGATGTGTATATTTCCGGTTGCCCACCTCGTCCGGAGGCTCTGCTGCAGGGACTCATCACGCTGCAGGATCGGATTATGAAGACAGATCACCCGCTGAAAGGATTTTTCAAGACGCACGATCTGCGGGAGGCGCAGCGCGCGGCGTGCACCAACACGTCAGTTATCACAGATTAAGAGAACCCCGACCCTTTCCTTATGCCTACGAAAAGTCACACATCCGCTGCCCGCGAGGCCTGCGATAAAATCCACGCACGTTTTCCGCAGATTGCGCTCCGGGAGTTCCGCGGCGATACCACGCTCACCGTGCCGCGCGAGCAGCTGGTGGAGGTGATGCGTTACGCAAAGGAGGCCTGCGGCTTCGATATGCTGCTATGTGTATCAGCGGTGGATCACATGGGCGAGCATACGCGCTACGAAGTGGTATACACCATCACCCAGGCCGAGACCGGCGCCAATCTTCTGGTGCGAACGCCGCTGGACGAGCAGGATGCCACGGTTCCCTCCCTGGTGGGGCTCTGGCGCTCGGCCAACTGGCTGGAGCGCGAGCAGTACGATCTGATGGGGGTTCATTTTGAGGGACATCCGGATCTGCGCCGCATTATGATGTGGGAGGGTTATCCTTTCCACCCCCTGCGCAAAGATTTCCCCGTGGCCGGGGTGCCTACGGAAACGCCCGGCATTGCCTTTACCGAGAAAGCTCCCACTGCCGGAGCTCCCTTCGTGACCGCACCCGGTGGCAAGACCGCTGCCGAGCGTGAACCGCGCTCTCGCAACTAACCCCGCACTCTCGCACGGTTCATGAGCTCGCATCGTCCGGAACATGACCCTGTTGTGCGCGCTGACGCTTGGATCGGGGATGCTGTGCTGGCTCTCTACGTGCGTGAGTTTTTGCTCGCTGAATGCCATGGGCACATTGACGGCGAAACTTTCGTTCAACTCACTTCTAATGATTTCTTGCGCCTCGTCGGCAATGCCACTGAGGTGGAGGCTTGCATCGGACGCGCGTACCGCGAAGGACAGCTCCCGCTTGCATACGACTGGATACGCCGGGAGTTGCATCCCAAGATGCTTGTGCGCCTTCATTCCCTCCGTTCGGCCCGGCAGCGTGCCTGAATGATGCCGAGCATGAGCACGACTCTTCCGGATCAGCGCGCGCGCAGGGAACATGTTGTGCTCCGCGTGTGCCGTGAGTTGGTGAATCGGGCTCCGCTTCTGTTGCCGCTCGTGGTGGTGATCGGCGTCCTGTGCGGTGGCTCGGTTGGGTGGTCGACTGCTTGTGTGGCGTTGACGGCTGCCTTGGCGCTGCGTGCGTATCGGGTGCTGCTGTGTGCCTTTTTATGCGGGGCAATTATGGTGCTCTGCCAGGCGTTGCGCCAACGCGCCGTGGAAGAACTGCAGATCACTGCTACGCCGCCTCCCGTCTCTGTTGAGCTGCGGGGCACAGTCATCCGCTTGTTCAATCGCAGTTGCATCGTTGAGACCGATCCTCTCGGCGTGCGCGTGATGGTGTATGGCAGTCCGCAGGTAGAGCCGGGGGACTACATCCATATCGTGGGCGCCCCGCGAAAGGTGGAAAAGCCTCTCGTGGACGGGATGTTTTCTCAGGCTGAGTGGATGCGCGGAAGCGGAATAGCGGCCAGCCTGCAATGCCTGCGGGTGGAGCACGAGGGCAGCACGTTGGGCTATGCGTCGTTGCTGCGCGTTGCGGCGGACGTGCGCTCAGCCTTGGCAGACCGCCTGATGCCGCACGGCACGGCGAATGACGTCCGCCGCCAGGTACTCTGCGCCCTCGTGCTCGGTGAAAAGGAACGCGCGGATGACAGCACCATCGATATCTTTCGCCGCGGGGGTTGCCTCCATGCTTTCGCCGTGAGCGGGCTTCACGTGGGCATCGTGGCAGGCATTTTATGGATGCTCCTGCGTCTCTGTCGGGTTCGTCCCGGGTGGGGGCGTCCGGTGCAACTCATCGGGGTGGGGCTCTACGTGTTTGCCACGGGTATGGACGTGCCGGCGCTGCGAGCGTACGTGATGCTCGCGGTGCTGATGGGCAGTCTTATCCTGAGGCGACGTCCAAGTTATTTGAATGCATGGTGTTTTGCAGCGATTCTCATACTCATGATCCAGCCTTGGCAGTTGTTCCAGCCGGGGTTCAGACTTTCTTTCGTGGTGTATGGCGCCATCTGCTTGGGTGTGCGTTACGGGATGTCAGACACGCCCTGGTTCGGTCCCGATTCATACATCCCAGTGCGTATCCGCTCTCTCCGGGAGCGCTTGTCGGCAAGAGGAGAACTCTTTGTGCGTGGCGCCGTGGTTGTGTCAATGTGCGCGTGGCTGGTCTCCTTGCCCCTTACCATTGCGCATTTCCACGTGGTGAACACGGCGAGCTACCTGCTCAATATCCTCATCGCACCTCTGTTGCCGGTGGTCATGTCCATGGGGCTTCTGCTACTGGTGTTTGCGGGTGTACCATACCTGGGGGGCGTGGTACAGGCGGGCGCTCTCAGCAGTGCAGGCTGGCTGGTGTCGTTGGTGGGGATGTTTGGCTCCATTCCCGGCGCATGTTTACCTGCGACGTCGCCGGCTCCGGCCGGGGATTACATGGTGATGCCTTTCGGGTACGGCAAATCGGCGTGTGTGCTGGGAAATCCCGGGATCCTGGTGGGCGATGCGCCCAAGAAAAATGACGCGCGCTATGTCCTCCAGCCGGCGCTTTTCCACGCCGGCTATTCCCCGGCTCTCTGCCTCGCTCCGCGGGATGCCTCCACCAGAAAACTCTACTCCCAAACCTGGCCTGATCTCTGTTTCCTTACGACTCCTCCCGGCTCAAAGCCTCAGTGCTTTACAACGCCGGCCGGTCTCTTTACCATTTTCCCCCCGCCCGCCGACCTCCCGGTCTCTTATTCCGCCAACGCTTCCCCCATCATCTGCTGGCAAAGGACAGACGGTCAGCGCTTCCTCTTCATCGGCAATGCTGCTTTCTCCACCTTTGAGTCTCTCCCCGCCGACTTCCGGCATGCGGATGTCCTCTTCCTCGGCTACAATTCGCACGAGCCCATCACAGCCCCCAGCCTGCTGCGTAAAATCGGCATGAAACGCATCATTTTGCTCCCAGCCGCCCGCGATCATCGTGCAGAACTTTCTCTACCTCCTGAAATTGTTCAACCCTGACCATTTGTTCTTTCTCCCCAAACAAAGTAACCGCTCTTGACCATAATTCGGAAAGCAGAATGACTCTCCGTCGTTGATCTTGCCTGTTTCCGGATACGCCAAAGCGCATTGCCTGCACACGCCGCGATGCGAATCAAGTTGTCCCTCTCCCATTCCTGCGCCCTCCTTCTATCCGGAATAACAATGCTCAACACACACATTATCAATAAATCGTAAATGATCAGTTGCTTTGTAATTGCTCCCCCGCGCGGTTTCATGAATCACGCTCCGCATCTGTCCCGCGAAATTCGTGCACAGATGCACTCTCTTCCCAAATTGTAAATGGCAAACGCATTTTTGATGCATTTGCCTTGCTCTTTCCCATTGTCCCTTCGACCGTGGGAGTTTTTTATAACTGATAGACAGTTCTCGTAAAAAGAAAGATTTTTGCGTATCAGGTGAAGAAAATGCTTTACCTCCCTTTTGAAAAGTGGTAGCCTGTGGTAATCCTCCCTCCCATCACGGGAGGCTTGCGCCTCGCGCGCTTACGGCATGCGCGAAGCGTCTGCTTATCTCAATCTATCAATCTCTTTTCTGATGAAACTTCACCTCCCTTCGGGTCTCCGCAAGGCACTCTTGGCTTGCCTTGCCGCGGTAGCTTTACCCCCGGCTACCGTTCCCACAACCATCGCCTCCGCCTCCGGCATCGCTGCGGTTTTCCTCATCGCCAGCCAACGGGCGGCCGCGGAGGTCATTACCATGCAAGGAGGGGACACGCACGAGGTTACTAGTGGGGGGGAGAGTGCAGAGTCTTTAATTCTAAATGGAAGCGGAGGAATAGCTCAAGTCAAGTTCTTGAACTCGGGCGACACGCTCACGATTACAGGTGAGGTGTCGGGAACTAGTGGCATTGATTTGCGAGTTGTCCCTGATATGGATCCCAACAAGGGGAGGATTGTCTTTGAGCAAGGCGGAACGATTGAGGGTAGTTTGAAAGTCTTTTCTCAAGCTGAAGTTGTCATTGGAAAGGGGGAGGGGAACGTGACGCTTTCCGTGGGCGGACTGGGAGGCAATGGGTTCAACTTCTCGGCTGCGGGAAGCAACGAAGTTACGTTGAAAATCACGGGTACGGGTGGGGAGGCCCTGGGTGGCGTAGCCAATAACACTGGTGAAAATACAACAAAAGAACAGATTTCATCCACGATAGGCGAGCACGTGACGCTAGAATTGGCGGACAGCGCGGCGCAGAAGCTGTCCGGTGTTAGAGTACAGGGAAAGGTGAAGTTGGGCGCCGATTCAAATCTTACCTCGGGATGGGTCAAGTGGAGAAGCAAGCACAATATTCTCGAGGGAGGGTTGGAAGGTTCGGGGACGCTCGCCGTAAACAATAGCACGCTGCATATTGAGAAGACAGCGATTGTTGGGTATACCGGCAAGTTGGACATACAAGAGACCGGTGTGCTTGATCTGCAAACCAGCTTCGAGTCGGGGACGATCAGTCTCGCCACAGGTTCCACCATCCAGCTTTCTTCCGGTACGCTGAAAACGACGACCTTGGAATTAGGTGAAAACGCCGCGACTCTGGAGATGGCGCTCACGGGAAGTGCCACTCGTCTTTCCTTTAACACCATCAATCAGAGCGGGGAAGGAAAACTTACCGTTAAACTCATCGGATGGGATCAGGTCAAAGTTTCTGGCTACCAGCTGTTTGCCTCTGACGACGATCAATGGAGTACGCTGTGGTCGGAAATTGGGAACAGATGGCAGGACATCTTTGAGTTCCAGGACGCCGATGGCACCCAGCTCAGTGAGGTGGAGCTCGGGGTGGACGGTAGGCTCGTTGTGCCGGAGTCTCCCTTCACGTGGGGCGGAGAAGGCGCTGGCGTGACACTGGGAGACAATATCTCCGGCGACGGATGGTCTCCGGCAACGGGGGAGATGGACGACACCAAAACGGTGGTGACACTGGAGGGGAGTGCAACGGACGTCACTGTTACTGTTGATGGGGGAGATGACAATGAAGTGGCCATGAAGTCGCTCACCGTGGGGAATGATGGCGGATCGGCGACGACATACACTTTCAGCGCGGCGAGTGATCAGACTCTGAAGTTGTCTGCGGGGATGACTATCAATGACAGCAGCGTCTTTAGCAAGCATGTGGCGGTGGATGCGACCGGTTCAACGGTGGCAGTAAACGGCGGCACCACGACCTTCGAGAGAGGCAGCTCGCTCACTGCGGGTAAGCTGACGATCAGCGGTCAAGGTACGGTGGTGGAGTTGCACAGTGGTGCTGGTTCAGTGAATATGCAAGGGACATTGTCGAATGATGTAAACGGTAGTAATGTCGTTGTCGGAGTTAACGGCGATGGAGGTGTTGAGATAGGCGATGGTGCCACACTGAAGTTAACCTCGAACGTGTTTAGCAACTTAGCCTACGCGAAGGGCTTGGGTACGGTGGACATCGCTATTGGTGGGGCACAGACGGGAGAATGGAACAACTGGTTTGGTTACCTTTTCCCTGCCGTGGCCTATGATGGTGCAGAACTTACGTTGCGGCTGAGCAACAGCACCAACCTCACCTTGAACGGCAACTTGGGTGATCGCTTGCAGAATGCAAAGAAGGTTGACATTGAGGACGGCAGCAGCGTGATCGTGACAACCAAGGGAAGTGGCGGTCAGGACTTATTCAACGTGGGAACAGGTCACGAGCTGCACATTGAAGGATCGGGAGATGGCGGAGCAGGCGCTCTGGTGATTGGTCAGGCAGAGACAATCTCTTGGGCTTTTGTACTGGATGGCGATGCGACGGTAGCCAACACTGCGGCGATGACGCTCACCGGTGAACTTGACACTGGCAGTGATGGAAAGACCCTCACGAAGAAGGGGGACGGTACGTTGGAGTTTGGAGCCAACTTCTCCACAAAGGAGGGTAGCAGCGGCACGGTTGCTGTGGAGGAAGGAACGTTGAAACTGAGCAACAAGACAAATGCCAACGCGTTGCAGAATCATACCATCGCTCTTGCTTCCGGCTCGACGCTGGAGAGTGGCATCACGGGAACAGTCAAGGCGCTCACCGGCACGGGGAGGCTGAACGTGACGGAGGGAGAGCTGACACTGACTGATACGACCGGCAGCACCCTCACGAGTCTGCACCTGGCTGCGGGAGCCGAGCTGACGGTGAGCAAGGGGGACTTTGCCATCACCGACGCCTTGACTTGGGGCGAAGGCAGTGTACTGAAGCTCGGGGAGAAGCTCACGATCAACTTGACCGGCGTTACTTCTACTTCCCTGACGGCGCCGGAGGGGGGGCATAAGCTTAAGATAGACTTGGCGAGAGGTGCGCTGGATCAGAACAATAGTTACCAGCTCTTCCGTGGGTGGCAGAAAGGTTGGAACGCAGATCTCTTTGAATTCACCATGGGCGGTGAAGGGATAGATGAGAGCGTGTACACGGATCTCAAGGTTGGAGAGGACGGTAAGCTCACATGGACGGATAGTTTCACATGGGACGGAGATAGCAACCAGGTGACGCTGGGCGGTCCGGTCGCCGGTGACAGCGGGTGGTCTGGTTCCGGAGATGTGAATGATTCCAAGTCAGTCACTTTGGAAGGTAAAGACCAGGCAGAAGTCAATGTAACTGTAAGCGGCGGAGATAGCGGGGAGGTGGACATGAAGTCGCTGACCATCGGTAAGAGCGATGGAACGACGACATACAGCTTCAGCGCAAGCGGCGAATCTAATCAAACGCTGAAAGTAACTGATAACATAACCATCAAAGAGAGTACCCGGTTTGGTGACACTGTCAATGTAGAAGCAGGGGGATCGGTGGCAGTCGAAGGAGGTTCGACGACGTTTGGGAATGGCAGTCTTACCGCAGGCAAACTGACGGTTCGCGGTGATGGTACCGTGGTGAAGTTGGGTGAAACATCAGTGGATGTCAAAGGAGGATTGGAGGTCGATTCCGAGAGTGGCGCTGTCACCGGAACGGGTGGCATTACGATCAACACGGGGGCGACACTTCGGATGACGCAGCAGGGAAGCCTCACGCGTGAAGCCTTTGTGGATGGTGATGGGACGCTGGAAGTTGCGTTTGGAGGCAGTTCGGAGGCCGGGGAAGACAACTGGTTTGGTTATTTGTTCCCTGCGGTAGAGTACAAGCCGCAGGAAGATGCGACTCACGCCGGTGTCGCAAATGTTAAGATTACCGACGGTACTCAACTTACCGTTGCCGGAAATCTGGGGAATCGGGCGCAGAATATCAGCAACTTGTACGTCGCTGAGAACAGCAGTGTGACAGTGTCGGATGCCGACGAGGGGAATCTGTTCGCAGAGGGTGAAGGTCATACTCTGTATCTTGCCGGTTCCGGGCAGGATAGAGAAGGGGCGTTGCAATTTGGAGGGACGACAACTCATATCGTGGCGTGGGGCGTTTCTCTGGATGGAGGAGACGCTACGATCTCCAACGCAGCAGATGTGATGCTGACCGGACAGCTTGACACGGCATCCCGGACCCTCACGAAGAAGGGGAATGGTGTGCTGGAGCTGGCGGGCGGTTTCTCCACGAAGGGGGCGAGCGCCAGTCTTGCGAGAGCTGTGGCGAGGGCCTTCTCCACGAGTGCGAATGGTGACAGTGGTACAATTGCTGTGGAGAAGGGGACTCTGAAGTTGAGCTACACCGAGAACGCGGATGCTCTCGCCGGTCACACCATTCAACTCAGTAGTGGAGCTACGCTGGAGAGTGGTATCACGGGGCGGGTAGGAACTCTTGCCGGTACAGGTGATTTAAGACTGAGCGGGGAAACCCTCACGATTGGGTTGGCGGAGGGGGTGCAGTTGCAGAACTTGGTGATGGCTGGTGGCGGACTCATTGTATCTGAGGGATCCTTCTCCATCGATGACGAATGGTCTTGGAGTCAAGGCGCTGTGCTGACGCTGGGAACCAAGGGGCAAAAGATTACGCTTGGTGAGAACCTCGTTGTGTCCGGAGAAGGAGGGAACAAACTGACGATCAATCTCGCAAGCGATTACCTGTCCGATGAGCGGAGTGGTCAGGTAAAATTCTTTGCCGGCGATTGGGATGCCAGGTGGGCGGATTACTTCACGTTCAAGGTGATCGGGGCTGACGAAAAAGAGTACAAAGATGTTCAACTCGGTTCCGGGGGAGAACTCATCTGGGGTACGGAGGATTCGTTTACGGGCATTACCTACGACAGAACGGTTCCCAACGTGGATGGACAGGATCCCCTTTCCGGCAATAAGACGATAGAAGTGGCGAACAATGTCGCCGCCTTGCGACTTGCTGAGGGTGAGGTCAACCTGCGTTTTATTGGGACGGCCGGTGCAAATGAGGAGTACTGTCTGAATACGGAGGAGGATCAGTTTGACGAGCAGAAGGCGTTTGACCTTTCCAAGGCAAAAACAGTCTATTTCACGGGGGAGGGGATTTTTGTCGAGGGCGGCAATTTCGGAAATGAAGATGCTTCCCCGGAGACGATTTACGTGAAGGGAGCCCAGCTGAAGTTCAGAGTTGATGAAGGTTCCACGGTCATCAGGAGCAACTTTGTGATAGGGACGAGTACGGCGGGTAGGAAAGATGATTCAGTTTCCGTATTGGGAGAAGCGGCACTGAGTTTCGGCCGTCCGGTAGAAACGAGAGGCAGACTTGAACTCAGAGAGGATGCCAAGATAACGTTCTTCGGGGCTGGTATCTTCACCGTGGACGGCGCACTCGCGGGTGAAGGGAGGGAGCTCACATTGGCAGGCGGTGAGGGAGGCGGCGACCTCGGTCTCACCTTGAAGGCCGGAGGTAAGCTGGCTTCGCTCACAGGTGATGAAAATGTCACCGTTCGGTTGTCGGGAGGGAACTTGGAGTTGACCCAAGGCAGCACGCTCGGTGGCAAGTTGGTGGGGGACGGTCAGGCGAAACTCAGCGTGGGTGATGTCAGTAACGGCGGCGGGGTGTTCAGCATTGGCTCGTTAGAGGGGGCCCTTTCGTCTCTCACCTTGTACGAAGGAGCGGAGGTCTCTATCGGCAACACATCGGGGGCAACGCTTTCGACTCTCGCGCTGGGAAACAATGCGAAAGTGACCCTCGAAGAAATGGGTGATGGGAACATCACACTGACGGGAAAGCTTTCTTGGGGAGAAGGCGCTAAACTTGGAATCGAAAGAAGTCTCACAATTAATTTGGGAGACGGCGTTTCGCTCGCGGCGAACGGTGAGAAAGGCTCCCTGCTTACGATTGACTTGTCCAGCTCAGTGCTGGAGGAGATGGGGGCCGGGGGGTGGCAGCTGTTTGAAGGCTGGAAGGAAAGTTGGGACGAGTATATCCAGTTCCAAGTTGATGGGGAAGCTCCGACCGGGAAGTACAGCGATCTCCAACTCAACGAACAGGGGCAGCTCGTATGGGATCAGGGCGTTCACAACGCTTATTTCCCCGACTTGAAGTACACGGACAACCCCGACGAGATTACCGGGTCCGAGACCATGCCGGTTGAGATACCTGCTGGGAATCAGAGGTTCACGGTGAGACTGACGAACCCGGAAACTTTGCAGTTTTCCTTCAATGAAGTCGAGCAAGCCCCTGACGGCAGCAATAACCTGTGGATTGAGTTTGGTGAGGGTTGTGCGGAAACGACTCTCGGAAGCGCCAGGATCGGTGCACGTACGATTGTGCTTTCGGGTGCATCGACAGTGGTGAATTTCTCAAGCTCCTCCACGTTGGACGGGGTGGAGGAGCTCGTCGTGGGTGGAGGTGTGCATTTCACCATTGACTCAGAGAAGATTGGCCCGGACGTTGAGATCAACATGGAGAGGACGACTTTCCGGCTCAACACCGGGGATTGGGAGACGGATGAGGATGACAATTACTCTCTCTCGATTTCCGGTGAGACTGTCACAGTCGGTTATCTTGAGGCGGGTTTGGATTCCGATTCCGGTACCGGTGCGCGTGTCAAATTGGGCCACAGCGCCTCCCTGACTGTTGAGGGGGTGAATGGGACGAATCTCGTGATTTCGGGCGACTCAGAATCCTCGATGCTCATCAAGGAAGGAGGCGTGCTTTCCGGGGCGCTTGTCGTTCAGAATGGGTTAAACCTCAATTTGCAACGCGGAACTTTCCACGTGAATGAGATCAGGGGGGAGGCTCTCACTCGGCTCACATTGGGCAATCAAGAAGGTGATCCTACTACTCTTCATTTCGAAACGGGTACGTTGAGGGCGAGCGCGCTCTCTCTGGTTGGTAATGCAACGATTGAACTGAAAGCGGGAAGTTTGCTGGATCTCGGAGACATCGATTTCGGAGGTGAAGATCGAAAAGCTTATAAGTTGACCATTAAGATTTTGGGCTGGGACGGGGAAGAAGATTGTCAGCTCTTTGACGATGAGGAGGGCGGGCAGTGGAGCCTGTTCGGGGACATCATTCGGAAGCAGCTGGACAATTTCGCCTTCTTCAAAGGCGATGGTGAAGAGGGGGATGAGGTCGTGAAGGTCGATTTGACCCCTGATGGTAAACTGGTGATTTTGAACACGGTGGGAGGTTACGACTGGACCTCTTCGGAAAGAACGGTGACGCTGAGCGACAGACTCGAACGCGATGCGGGATGGTCGACGACCGGTAGTGTCGACGGCACCAAGACGGTGGCTTTGCTGGGCGTGAGCACGGAGGAGGTTGTCGTGACGGTGGATGGTGGAGAGGACAACCGTGTGGACATGAAGGCGCTGATTGTGGGGAGGGAGGGAGATGCGGAGATTTCCTACACCTTCTCTGCCGTGTCCGATCTTGAAGAAGGTGAAGAAGACCAGATTCAGACGATACGACTGATGGTGGGGCACGCGGAAGGAACGGAAGAAATGGAAGGAGCGGAAGAGATGAAGGAAGGGATGACCATCTATGCCAGCAGCACCTTTGGCGAGCGTGTGGCGGTGGATGCGACCGGATCAACGGTGGCAGTAAAAGGCGGCATCACGACCTTTGAGAGCGGCAGCTTGCTCACGGCGGATAAGTTGACGATTACCGGCAACGGAACGACGGTGATCCTGCGTGCCGTGGGGGGATCGGTGAACGTGAAGGGGGGGCTGGAAGATCAGATAGATGGTGAACAAGTCATCGGAGTAGAGGGCGAGGGTGGCATTGAGATAGGTGAAGGAGCCACGTTGCGGCTGGAGTCAGCAAATGCCTTTGGCTCCCAAGCCTATGCGAAAGGACAAGGTACGGTGGATGTCGCCATTGGCGGTGATGAAGTAGTAACTGGGGAATGGAACAACTGGTTTGGTTACCTTTTCCCAGCGGTAGACTATGAGGGAGCTGAGCTCACGCTGCAGCTCAGCAACGACACGGATCTCGGTCTGCGCGGCGAGCTGGGTGACCGTTTGCAGAATGTCCGGAAAGTCGTTGTTACTTCCGGCAGCCGCGTCATTGTAACAGGTGAAGGGAGTCTTTTCCGCCTCTTTGGTGGTGAAGAGGAGATTCATGAACTGCACATCGCCGGAACCGGGAGGGACGAAACGAGCGCCGCCTTGCAAATCGGTGATTATGAGCAAACAATCAGCTGGGCTTTTGTGCTGGATGATGATGCCACGGTGTCCAACGTTGCGGCGATGAAGTTGTCCGGCGAGTTTAATGGCGGTTCGGGGGAGAATGCCTTCACCCTCACGAAGAAGGGAGAAGGTGAAATGGTGCTGGAACAGGGCTTTTCCACGAAGGAGGGCAGTAGCGGCACAATTTATGTGGCAGAGGGGTCGTTGAGTCTGAACTGTGATGCCGGAGCCCTCGGAGCGTATACGGTGAGGCTCGGAGCAGGGAATACGGTGGTGAGTAACGTGGAAGGCATGCTTTCGCTCGGCACGTTTGAAGTTGTCGGGGGCGGTAGAGCTACGCTAAGGATGTCCGCGGAGCCTGGTTTTTCGAGTGAGAGTGGCTTGTTGAGTTTTGGCAACCTTTCGCTTGTTGACGGCAGTTCTCTCACGATTCAGCTTGCCGATTATAAGGATGAGTGGATCAATGAGTATAAGGACGGCTTCCAACTCTTTGATCCCCAAAATATCGGCTGGCTGCCGTCTGTGCTCGGGGCGATATCCTTCTCTTACCTCTCGGAAGATGGTGAGGAGCAAAGCCTGATGGATCGGGTGATCCTTGGTCAGGATGGTCGCCTCACTTGGGCTGCGCCTCTGCCGGAGGAAGGTGAAGGCTTGTATTGGGGGGGAGCGGAAAATGCGGGAAGCACCGTCACGCTGGGAGATGACGGCAGTGTCGTTTGGTCTGACGAGCCTGATGGACGGGGAGAGCTTCAAGGGTGGGAGTCTGGCAAACATGTGGTTTTGGAGGCGGCGAGCGGAGACATTGAGGTAACGATTGCAAGCCGTGGCGCATCGATGAGGAACTTGACCGTGGGGAAGGTTGGTGCAGCGAACACATACACCTTCAAGGGCACGACGGGAGGCGACCGGACGATGTCGTTGACGGAAGGAATGACGATTCTTTCCAACAGCGTCTTTGAAGACGGTGTGGCAGTGGAAGTTGGAAGCGAAGCGGACGGAAAGGCCATAGATGTGAAGGACGGCACGACGATCTTTGAGCGCGGCAGCTCGCTCACGGCGGGTAAATTGACTGTCAGAGGCAGCGCCACAAAGGTGATTCTGAGAGGGGACGAGGGATCGGTGGACGTGAGAGGAAAGCTTGATTTCCAGAGAGATTCGAGCGGCGCTGTGGTTGGGGTGACGGGCGAGGGCGGCATCGAGGTAGGTCTAGGGGCCACGCTGAGACTGGAATCCAACGCTTTTGGCACTAACACCACTCGTTTCGCCTACGTGCAGGGTAAGGGTACGGTGGAGATTGCTATCGGCGGTGATTTGACCGGGGATGCAAACAACTGGTTTGGCTACCTTTTCCCGGAGGTAGATTATAAGGAAGACAAGGTCACGTTGAAGCTGGTCGGGGATACTTCTCTTTCCCTGCGCAGCGCACTGGGTAACCGCTTGCAGAATGCACAGAATGTCGTTGTTGCCTCCGGCAGCAGTGTGATTGCAACGGATGACGGGGGACTCTTCACCGTGGGAGAAGGTCATGAACTTCACATTGCCGGAACCGGAAGAGACGAAGCGGGCGCCCTGCAATCCAACGGTGCGCAGACAATCAGCTGGGCTTTTGTGTTGGATGACAGCGCCACGGTGTCCAACGCTGCGGCGATGACGTTGTCCGGCGAGTTTAATGGCGGGGGACACACCTTGACCAAGAAAGGCGCAGGCGTGCTGGAGCTGGCGGATGGTTTCTCCACGAAAAAGGAGAGCAGAGGCACGATTTCTGTGGCGGAGGGTACGTTGAAGCTGAGTTACGCCGCGAATGTCGGGGAGCTGACGGGCGACGAAGCGCCGGAGTATTTGGAGAATTACACCGTTCAGCTTGCGGAGGGTACGACGCTGGAGAGTGCAGCTCCCGACGAGATTGTGGTGCAGAGACTCTCCGGCGAGGGCTCGGTTCTTGTCGAGAGCGGACAGCTTACGGTGGGGAGTGCGGAGGAAAGCCAGTTCAACCAGCTGACCCTCAGTACGGACGCTAAGGTGCGGGTTAATGAGGGTACGCTGAAGGCAGCGACTCTGAATCTCTCCGGCACGACGGGAACAGGTCTCATCGTCAATATGGAAGGGGGAGCCAAACTGGACTTCGGCGGGATACGTCTCGGTGCGGATGGCAGACTGGTCATCGAACTGGTCGGGTATAGCGAGGAGGGTGGTTACAATGAGGATGGCTATCACCTTTTCGAGGAAAGCACCTTCGGCGACGTGTGGAGTGATTTGTTGGCAAACGGCAAGAGGTGGGAGGATATCTTCATTATTACCGGAGAAGGGCTGGACGACAAGATGCTGACCTTGGACAGCGAGGGCTTGCTCAGCATAGGGTCGGGCGGTATGGAGTGGCAGGGCGGTAGTACGTGGTCGGATGCTTCCGGTGAGGAATGGGAAGGCGGCGAGTCGCCTGACGGGAAAGATGTGCTCTTCACCGAGCTGGGATCCGAGGGAGGCCGCGGCAATGTCGAGATTGATGGCACGGTGACGCCGTCGAATGTCAATGTACGCGGAGGTAGTTACACCCTCGTTCAGAAGGAAGGCAGTGAAGGTGGACTTGACATCGGTCGTGAGCTGAGGGTGGGTGGCAGCAGCGATGATGCCAGTCTGACCCTTAAGTTGAAGAATACTCGCATCCCGGAGATCACGCTGATGGATAGGGGAACCCTCGTGCTGGCTCATGATGAGGCTCTGACTCAGGAGACCACGATCAGATTCCGCGGTGGTGTGCTGGCATTCAGCGAGGTCTCGTTGGAGAATCCCGATGTGAGCAGCTATGTGGCCAGAGGCGGAGATGGTGGAAGCTCCAAGGCTTTGAAAGTGAGCGTTGATAGCGTGGCTTACAAAGGGGGAGTGACTTGGGGGAACGCCGACACGTCCGTGGAAGGTAACGGGGGTCTGTCGCTCGCGTTGAATGACGAGGGCATCGAGAAGGGCGGTGATGGAGACTTCACGCTGGAGTGGAGGGAAGAGAACAATGCGGAACACAGTGGAGCCATTACCGTGGTCGGCGGCAAGCTGATTTACAAGGTGCATACCGGGGAAGGAGCTGCCGTAAAACTGAGCGGTGATGCGAACGTGGAAAGCTCCCAGCTGGATCTGACTGTCGACGGTTCGGGAACCGTGGAGTACAGCGGCAAGATAACGGGGAACGGCACGGTGGCTCTCGGCAGCAGCGGAGGCAAGGTGAAGATGAGCGGCGACAACAGCGGCTTCGCCGGCACGATCAGCGTGAATGAGGGTACCATTGAGGTGGGCAACGACAAGAATGCCCAGGATGGCGAGGCCTCCGGTGCTTTGGGCGGAGAGAACACGACTCTGGTGCTCAATGGTGGCAACTTGAGCGGCAGCAAAGTCGTGAAGACCGGCAAAGTGAACGTGAACTCGGATGCTACACTGAGCGGCGTAACTCTTGCCGGCAAAGTGAAAGGCAGTTCCAGTTTAACCGCAGGAAACAACACGATTGCCGGGTTGAGCGGTGATATCCAAGAATATTCCGGCGAGTTGAAGACGGGGAACAGTGGTACATGGAAGCTGGTCGACGGGGCGCTCGCCGGTCAGGGAGGCGTGGTAAGCAACACGGTGAGCGGCAATGGAACCGTACGCTTCCTCGGGGCAGCTGTCTACGATGGTGAAGTACTCGGGAACGTAACATTGGAGGGTGCCGGAAGCGATGGTGCACAACTTGTCATCATCTCGGATAAGAAAACGGAAGCCAGAGCGAAACTGAAGGGACAGGTTACCTTGGGCAACTCGGAAAAGCAGGCGAAGTGGTTGGGGAATACCCTGGTAAGCGGTAACATTACCCTGGCCAATGTGGAGCTGGCTTCCGGAGGCATTACCAACAAGGCTGACGCGAAATTGTACGTGAATACCGCTGCGACGGCCCAAGAAGATGGCGGCATGGCAGCTTCCGGCGCTCGCTCTGAGAGCTTGGGTGCCACCGTGGTGAATGTGAACGGAATGAGAGCTGAGAATCTGGATGGCATCACCATCAATGAGCACGGTCAGCTCACCGGCATTACTGGCAACTACACGGCTGATGGTGCGCACCAACTCGAGCTGCACTTTGCGGCCGAAAACGTGGGCGGCAGTTCGACGGTCGGCGAGGAAGAAAAGGCTCTCGTTGTTGTCGGGGAAGATCCGAACTTCGCCCTGAGCGCTGCGGACAAGGAGGACGTGGGTCTCTGGCTGTCGTTTGATGCCGTGATGGGTGTCATTCATAAGATGAGACCGGAAAGTGAGGATGCCGACGGCGAAGAGGCCGTTGGAGACGGTTTGAGAGATGTGTACCTGCATTTGCTCCAAGGTGAGGGTGCTCAGCTTACCATAGGAGATGGCACGCTGAGTGTAAACGATCTGAAGGGTGACTCGGCACAATTGCTCGAAATGCTGGACATTGAAGAAGTGGCCGTGGATGGAGGAAGCATTAGGGTGACGGGGTCTGTCGGGAATGTCTTTGTGGCGCCGAGCGGATCCTCTACACTGACGGATGCATCTGCGTTGAGCGAGATGGATGCCGTTGTGCTTGCCGACTCTACGGATGAGCTGACGCTGGATCTGGATGGCAAAGTCGGCGGCGCCACTCTGAACAACCTGCTGGGTGTGGACGGCAGCCAGTTGCACTTGCAAAACAGCGATAGGGAAGACCCGACTGGAGCGAACCGTCTGGAGGTGACATTCCGCAATGCCAAAGTCAGTATCAAAGATGAAGACAAACACCCTGTGGAGGAGCCGGATCTGGGCGAGACCACCGTGGAAGGGCAGCACACCACCTTCAATGGCACGATCGACGGCGGCGAAGGCGTGGATGTGAAGAAGACCGGCTTGGGCACGCTGTCTGTCGGTGGCGACTTTACACTGGGGGATGGTACGACCACCATCACTGCCGGCGCACTGAAATTGCGTGGCGCTAAAAACAGCTTCAACAACCTGGTTTTCGACTACGCGAATGAGCAGCAGCAGATCGATAAGGGCGAGGACAACCGCGGCTTGCTGCTGAAAGGCGGAAGGACGACAGTGGGGGGAAGTATCAGCGAGGGAGCGCTGAAAAAAGGCGACATCGTACTGAGCGAGGGTGCCGAGCTCATGTTGGATGGCGAGAGCAACTTGGAGGGCACCGCCATAACCGGCGATGGCTCGGCTAAATTGACCCTTACCGGGCGCGACGATCGGGGCGCTAGCCTCATGTTGTCCGGTGGAGAGAATGTGGCCTTGGGAGAGGATGGCAAACGCACTGTGCTTTCTGGTGTGGATGTGGAGTTGCGAGAGGGGTCGAGTCTGGGAGTGAGCGGGAGTGAGGCTGCAATCAAGGACAGCGACCTGACGCTGGAAAAGGGCGCCAAGTTGACCCTGACCGACGGCGCCACCATTACAGGCAGCTCCGCAACGATGAACAACAGTCTCGCCTCAATCGACCTGGGCAGCAGCGCGCAGAACTCTCTCACCGCCCTGAACGGCAACGGCACGCTGATGAGCGACGAGGGTGGCAACACCACCATCACGGGTGAGGCTGGTCCGAGTGTGTTCTCCGGCAAGTTCGCAAATTCGAATGACAGTAGAGGCGCGGGCAAACTGACTGTCGCCAAAGGCGCGGATGTCACGCTGGATAATGTGGATACGAGTGCGGCAGGTGGCAGCACCACCAAAGCCTGGGATGTGGAAGTGCAGGATGGTGGCAGGCTCACGCTGGATGTGAGCAAGTCCAAAGCCGGCGAAAAAGTAGTGTTGGGCGATGTGAGCTTCGGTACCAACAATACCGTCAATCTCAAGGTGAACAGCTCCGACTACAACGCGGACGACGCCAGCACCATTGAGGGCAATTCATTGACTTTCGGAGACAATACCACGGTGGTGCTGGATGCCTCTTCGGGCGAAATCTGGGACGGCAGCAATAAGAAGTTGACGCTGGGTCATTGGGGCGTCATCAACGGCAGCGCGAGTGACATCGATGTTCAGCTGACTGGTGCCGGTTTCTTCCTTGCCGAGGTGAAGGGCATTCAAATCGTCAAAGAATCGACGGTGGAAATTCAGCTGGAGGATGCCAAGGATAACAAGTTCGAACGTGCTATCCCGAACGGCGAAAAGAATACGATGGCGGGCGCCTCGATGGTGTGGGAATCACTCAAATACAAGTCGAGCGTCGAATCGCTTGCCGATGTGCTGTCCAACAGCGATTCTGACTACGCTCTCATGGTGCACTCTCTCATTACTCAGCTCGACGGCGGGCAGATGGAGTCGCTCAAGAATGCCTTGGCGGCGGTTGCCGGTTCCTCTGTTGCAACCATAGGTCCGGCGGTGATGGAAGACTTGCACCGGCAGCTCAAATCCATCCGCAATCGCACCACCACCATGGCCAGCGATGCGACCTATGATCATTATGATCGACTGCCGCTTTGGCATGCGTGGATCAATGGTGAGGGCGGTTACCACAAGATGGATGCTGACAGCCTTATGCCCGGCTATACCCTCAATAACTGGGGTGGAACGGTCGGTGTGGATGTGGATATGACTCCTCGATCCACTATCGGCTTGGCCATCACCGCCATGTATGGCAACTTGAAGCCGGAGTCGGTGGATGCAGCCACGGGTAACGTCGATACCACATACCTGAGCGGATTCGTGCGTGGCACGAGTGGTGCGTGGATTCACACTTTTGTGATGAGCGGTGGCAAGGCCGATGTGCAACTGGATCGCACCGTCAATTATGGATCGGGCAGCTACAGAACTCGTGGTTCCACCGACGGCTATGTGCTGGGCGCCGTGTACGAGGTGGGTTACACCAAACTTGTCTCCCCGCGCGGCACCTTTGCTCTGCAGCCTGTCTTCAATGTGGAGGCGCGCCACGCCAGCATCAAGGGCTATACGGAATCGGGTTCCGATGCAGGTTTGCACGTGGATGACATCTCACAAGATGTGATCACTTTTGGTTTGGGGGCGCGTATGCAGAGCATCGTCGGTGAAAACGCCTTTAACCGCACGGCTATCTTCGAGACCCGCATGTTGCTGAAGGCTGACGCAGGTGACCGTTCCGGCTCGGTCAATAATACCTTGCTGGGCTCTGCCTCGAGTTCTGAAGTGGAAAGCGCTGAGGTGGGAGCCGTCGGAGTAGAGGTAGGCGCAGGTCTTACTATCCCGTTAGGCGCTTCCTCCGGCAGCATCTTCATGGATGCTTCCATGGAGTGGCGTAAGGGATGGACGAGCGTCGATGCCTCGGTAGGCTACCGCATCAACTTCTGATTCGTTTGTGACTTGCTCGCGAGTGAGCGCGCCCCATCATGCGTGGAGCGCGCTCGTTGTTGGTACGTCAGGCATGACATGTAACTGGGGTGAAAATCCCCAATGCTTCGCTGACAGGTCGGAATCAAATAGCCAAAGGCAACCGCGTCGCGGTAACGTGGGGTGGGGAGCACGGCAAACGCGATTTCACTAGGGCGGCGCACACGTGGCCCAATAAAATCTTCTCCGGGCTCATTCAACCCATTCCTCACGCGTTTCCCATGGATGAAGAAGGTAAGCCAGCAAGAAGGCAAACTTCGCCAAGTTCGCGCGCAAGCGCGGGAATTTCCCAAATCGTAAATGGCCAGGCTCTGTCTGCCACCGCCTCCCGCACCTTTGTAACCACGTCCGATCACGGCTTCATCACATCCCGTCCGCATCTGCTTTGCAGTTGCCTCAAGCTCGCCTCACGAGCTTTGCTTCGGAGTCGCCTCACGACTCCTTACCCCTGTGGGGCAAAAGCTGCGCTTTTGGCCAAACTGCCTTACGCCGTCGGCAGTTTTCACCCTTCGGGGCAGCCCTGCGGGTTGGCCAAACGGCCTTGCAGCCGCCGGCCGTTTTCCCGCAGCTTTGCTGCGCATTATTTGCAAATCGTAAATCGTAAATGGTCAGGCTTTTTCTTGGGACGGATGTGCTATGTGACCTTAAATGTGCCCCCTCTTTACCACAGCCCCCAACACCTTGCCAAGACAAAAAATGCGCCTGTCAGTCGCTTACAACTTCCATCAGACGTCATAATACTTGTTTTTTTCTACCATCGACGGGACTCGAACCCGTACAGCTCGAAAGCCGGGAGATTTTAAGTCTCCTGCGTCTACCGATTCCGCCACGATGGCGCGCGCCGCGCATTGTACAACATTCCCAAGCAAAAAGCAAGCCATGCTTTTTCACACCAAGGCAAACGCCACATTTGCCCCAATAAAATTTTCTCCGGGCTCATTCAACCCATTTCTTCGCGTGTGGGATGCGAGACATACCACTTCCCGTCGCTTTCCAACTACACCCGCGCATGGCTTTCAAAATTCCGCGTTGCTTTAAAGCTTGCCTCAAGCTTGCCTCACGAGCTTTGCTTCGGAGTCGCCTCACGACTCCTTACCCCTGTGGGGCAAAAGCTGCGCTTTTGGCCAAACTGCCTTACGCCGTCGGCAGTTTTCACCCAGCGGGGCAGCCCTGCGGGCTGGCTAATCGGCCTTCCAGCCGTCGGCCGCTTTTCGCATTCCCGCGCCACAGGCGCGCTAGCGTTCAAATCGTAAATCGTAAATCGTAAATGAATTGCGTTTTCTTCGCTTTCACTTTTGTTCGATTGCTGGCGGGAAAACGGGAGAGGACTTCTGCTCGGGGAGGTCATCGGAGTGCTCCTTCGTGTCGCTGAAGGGGATTATTCGGTACGTCTTGGTGAGTACGTGGCGGGGCGTGCGGTCGGAGTCCGGACAAAAATTCAGCTCAAAGGAGGCCTCGAGGGTGTGTGGTTTCTTTCCGTACGGTATGATGAAGACAGGCATTTTTTTCGGAGAGGGAGAGGTTGCCGCCCTCTTGTGCAGGGAGGAGGGGGAATCTCCGGGGACATCGTGGCAAAATAGAGCATTCGGATTATGGGAGAAATGAGCTGGGATCGCATCAAAGGTTCGCAGAATTTCCCCGGACTCAGCGTCGCGGATGGTCAGTTGGAATGAGCCTTTTTCCCCCGGATTTGCGAGTATTTGCGCCTGATAGCAGGCAGTTTGAGGCTCAGAGAGTAGCAAATCAGGTTCAGGAGGAGAGTCCGGGTCTTCAAGTTGTCCATCATTTGTGCCGTTGACCAGCTTTTCAAGGGTCGCGGCGGTTGCATCCTCTGCCAAAGGTCGTACCATTTTGTCTACTTCCTGGATCGCTGCATTCAAAGCGCTGGAGACTCGTTGGGCATTTCCCGGTCCACGCCAAGCGAGCAGCAGGAGGTGGCCTCCATCCAGATCCAATGCCAAATCGGGCATCTGAGCTTCCGGTTCGGTGATTGCCGGGAAGGGGGCACCGCTTTTGACAACGGTGTACCCGGCGGGCAACTGTTGGCCGTCTGTCAGGCGCAAAAAAGCGACGTGCACAAAGCCCGGACCAATTTCGCGGTCGCGCAGTAACATGACTACATGCCACGGTTTGGTGTAAAATGTTTGGTCTGAGAGCGAAGCGGACCAGCGCGGGGATTGGTCGATGTAGGCACGCAAGAGTTCGGGGTGTTCCCGCTCCAGAGCGATAAGATGGGGAGCGGAGCCGATGACGGTGGGCGCTTCTGCGGCAAGAGAGATGGGGATCACCAGAGCCGTCGGGCCGATGAGGGTGTCTGCGGGAGGGAGGGAGGTGCGTTTGGGTTCTTCATCGATTTGGGCATTCGCTCGTACATCGGCTTGCGCGACGGGTTCGGCGGGAGGCGCCGGCGCCGGCACATCCGCAAAGTAAGCGAGCAGGGTAAAGATGCAGCATGTGAGAAACCACTGCAATGCCCAAATTGCCAGATGAAGCAAGGTGTGCAGGTTCCGCAACCTCATTAACATGAAAAGAGAGGAAATCCCGAGAACCAAAAGCGATACCAGCGCCGCGGCCAAGATGATATCCCCCGCGTACTCCGGGGCGGCGCTTCGCCACGCTCGCGGCAACATGCGCGGCCAGAGCAACGGCAGGCACGCCAGCAAAGCGGTGAGGCAGCACACAGTATGCCAGCATTGCTGGCGGATGATGAGCGTTTTTTTCATGGGATCGGGCAGGGGAATTCGCTGTCATACGCCGGAAAGTAACGTGCAGGAACGACTTGCAGTTTGCTCGGCAAGCTCTGTGCCTGTACCAAAACCAGTGCTTTGCGTGCACTCCCCTTCATGACCTCCCCCACCATATCAAAAATGCATTCCATTAGCAAGACAATTGCTTTTCCGACTGACGACAGTGGCAGACAGGGTCTGCCCATGTACGATGTACGATTTTCGATGTACGATGTAGCAAAGCCGGGGACATAGCTCCGCAAAATTCAAAACCTTTCTAACCAACAACCATCCATGATTTCACCCACCGCTTGCCACACGAGCTTTGCTTCGGAGTCGCCTCACGACTCTTGCCTCAAACTCGCTTTCCAAATCGTACATCGTAAATAAGCAGCCGCCTCGCGGCTGCCTGGGGCCGTCGGCCACTTTCGCCTCTCTACCCCGCGCAACGCGCGCGAACATCGCAATCGTACATCGTACATCGTAAATCGTAAATAAGCAGCCGCCTCGCGGCTGCTTTGTGCTTGACAAACAGAGCGTGGGTGCGTATAGTGCGCGCGTATGAGCGCGAGTGCGAAAAGCTACAAGGAGAGTATTTTTCTGCCGGACACTACGTTTCCAATGCGTGGTGATTTGACGCAGAAGGAGCCGCAACGGTTGAAGAAATGGGAAGAGGAGAAGCTGTACTCGCGCATCATAGAGCGCAGGAAGAAGCAGGGCGCGCCAAGTTTTGTGCTGCATGATGGACCGCCTTTTGCAAACGGGGATGTGCACATGGGAACAGCTCTGAACAAGGTGCTTAAGGATCTGGTGGTGAAGAGTAAAACGATGGCGGGATATTATGCGCCCTTCGTCCCGGGTTGGGATTGCCACGGGCTGCCCATCGAAGCGAAAGTGGTGAAAGAGGCGCAGGGGCTGGATCCTGCAGAGATTCGCCGCCGTTGCGCCGAGTTTGCGCGGACGTACATTGACCAGCAGCGCGCCTCTTTCCGTCGACTCGGTGTATTTGGCGATTGGGAAAATCCGTACATCACCATGGATCCGGCTTACGAGGCATGGGTGCTGCGCGTGTTTGCGAAGCTGGTCGAGGCGGGGGCGGTCTATCAGTCCATGCGTCCGGTGCAGTGGAGCTACGCGCACCACACGGCGCTGGCAGAGGCAGAGGTGGAGTACCAGGAGGACACATCCACGGCCATTTATGTGGCCTTTCCCATGCCGGAGCCGGTGCATGGACACGAATGCAAGATCGTCATTTGGACGACAACGCCGTGGACGCTGCCGAGCAACTTGGGCATCGCGCTTCACCCGGATAGCGTTTATGTGGTGCAGAAGTTTTGCAAAAACGGCAAGGAAGAGACATACCTTCTCGCGCGGGATTTGGTGGAGACGTTTTGCGGTAAATGTGAGCTCGGGGCAGGTGAGGTTCTGACGGAGTTGACGGGGCGGGAGCTTGAGGGAAAGGAGGCGAGGCATCCGTTCCTGGATCGCGACTCGCTCATCATGATGGGACAGTTTGTGACGATGGACACCGGAACGGGTGCGGTGCATATTGCTCCCGGGCACGGTGCGGATGACTACAACGTGGGCATGCAGTACGGACTGCCGGTTCTCTCCCCTGTGGATGACGATGGGCTCTACACCGCGGAGTGCGGGGTTCCGTCGTTGGTCGGCAAGCATGTGTTCGACAGCAATGAGGCTGTCATTCAAATGTTGGTGGAGCGCGGGTTGCTGCTCGGCCGCGAGGAATTCACGCACCAATATCCGCACTGCTGGCGCTCCAAGACTCCCATCATCTTCCGCGCGGTGAAGCAATTCTTCATCAGCATGGAGAAATTGAGACCCCTGGCTCTGGAGCAGATCGACCACACGCAATGGGTGCCGGCATGGGGGCGCAATCGCATTTACAGCACTGTGGAGGCTCGCCCTGACTGGTGCATTTCGCGCCAGCGCACGTGGGGCGTGCCGCTGCCGGTGTTCTACACGGCGAAGGAAGAGCCGGTGTTGCAGGCGGATATCGTTCGCCGTGTAGCGGATTTGGTGGAGCAGCATGGCACGAACATTTGGTTTGAACTGGGTGATGCAGAGCTCTGCGAGAAACTGGGATTGCCCGCCGGTTTGCGCAAGGGGAAGGACACGCTGGACGTGTGGATCGATTCCGGTTGTTCGCATGTGGCAGTGCTGGAGCATCGGGAGGGGCTGCACGCGCCCTGCGATGTTTATTTGGAGGCCACGGATCAACATCGCGGGTGGTTCCAGAGTTCGCTGATGCTTTCCTGCGCCTGGCGGGGAGTGGCGCCTTACCAGCAGGTGCTCACGCATGCCTTCGTGGTGAATCAAGATCGCTCGAAACTTTCGAAGAGTGCGCAAGAAGGGTACCAAAAACCAACCAATGCCAAGTATTTTTACGAGAAGTACGGTGCAGATATTGTTCGGCTGTGGGTGAGCAGCGTGGATTGGCAGAATGAGGTTCCTTTCGGCGAGGATTTGTTTAAGCAGATTACCGAGCCTTACCGTCGTCTGCGTAACACGTTGCGCATTTTGCTGGCCAACCTGAAAGGCTATGACGGGAGCAGGCCCGGACAGCTCGACCCGCTGGATGCGTGGATACTGGAGCGCTTGAATGCGCTGATCCGTGAGGTGCGCGCTGCGTATGAGGCGTACGAATTCCGTAAGGTGTTTTCGGCGATTAACCAGTTTTGCACCGGGGAGCTTTCTTCGCTCTACATTGACATCACGAAAGACAGCTTGTATTGTGACGCCCAGGGCTCGCCGCGTCGGCTGAGCAAACAGTTTGCCATTTCGCAAATTTTTGATGCGCTGGTGAAACTGCTCGCCCCGATATTGGCGTACACCTGCGATGAAGCGTGGGAGCATGCCGGGCACAGCGACTCCGTGCACGAGCAGGATTTCCCGGATGTCGACCCGGCATACGACACAGGTCTCACCCCCGTGTTTGCCCGCTTGCAGCAAATTCGCAGCGTCATTCAAGTGGCTATTGAGGCGCAAATCAAGGCCAAAGTTTTCAACAAGAACAACGAGGCTGTGGTGCATCTCACTGTGCCGGCCGGGGAGGATCCAGCCGTGCTCGCGCTGCTCCGGAATGCGGACTTCGCGAAGGAGTTCTTCATCGTTTCCGATGTTCAGGTGAGCCCCGGCGATCAGTTGTCTGCTGTCGCTCAAAAAAGCCCGCATGCCATGTGTCCGCGCTGCCGTCGCTATGAGCCGGCGGTGAATGATGAAGGTTTGTGCGCGCGCTGCGCTTCGATTATGGACTGAGCGAGAAACGCCACACAACCACGACATCATGAGCACGACGAAGCAAGCCGCAAAACCGGAGAAGATAGGGGTGAGACTGGTGCTGTGCGTGCTGGGACTCTACCTGCTGGATCAGGTGACCAAGTGGTATATCGTGTTTAACTTCACGCCGCCGCACGAGCTTTCCAATGTGGTGACCGATCGTGTTCCGGTCTTGACGGATAACGGCCTGGTGCACTTCGATATCATCCGCATCCACAATACCGGAGTTGCTTTTGGCATGGCGAATGGCGAGGCATGGGCTCCTTTTGTTTTTTTTGGAGTGCAGGTGGTTGCGCTCGTGGGTCTCTACCTGTTGTTCCGTCGGGGGTTTTTCAACACACGACTGCTCAAAGCGGCGTGGGTCTTTGTGGTGGCAGGGGTACTGGGGAACATGACAGATCGGCTGCTGCAGGGGTTTTTCGTGCCGTGGACCGAGGGCATGAGTTTTTGGGAGAAGCTGACCGGAGGGTACGTTGTTGATTTTCTGGATTTTTCGTTTCCGTGGATCACCACGCAAGACTTCCCCCTTGGTTACCATTGGCCCAGTTTTAACGTAGCTGACTCCTGCGTGTGCATAGCCACCGGACTTTTCATTATTTCTGCTTTCTTTTTTGAAACTGATACCACCGGGGAAACGGATTCTGAACCCCCGACAAATGCACCATGCCGCTGAAGCGTACCTCAATCTTGATCCTCCTCTTAACGGTATGCTCATTGCCGGTGTACGCGGGATTTGCGCAGCCGGTGCAGCCGGTGCAGCTCGCGTATGGTCAGAAGCAAGCACGAGTCGTTTTTGAGGCTGATAGTCCCATAACCCATTCACGCAGCTTATGCGACTGCACAAAGGTGAGTCACAGAGGCAGCACTCTCGTTGCGCTCGTGGATGTGAGCGATTTTGCGCAGAGCGTGCAGAAGCAGCTGGAAGCTACGACGGCGGACGGCAAAACGACACGCCTTACAATGGATATACGTGTGCCGCAGGCCGTGGAATTCAACGCGCGCAGCCTGGTTTGGAAGGTGGGCAGCCCGGCCGAAACCAAAACGCTGCGAGTGCGGATACCGAAAGGCTCGCCGGTGCGGATGCTCACGAGCGCCGATATTTCCGGGGATGCCTTTACTTACGCCACCGGTACGACCACGCCCGGCGCGGAGTACTGCGTGCGTGTTGCGCCCCGCAGCACGCAGAAGCCTGTGCTGAATCGTCTCATTATTCGAACGGACAGCTCTGATGCGCGTTACGCCGGTTACATCGTCTATCTTTCTGTACAACCCTGACTCTCTCCCATGGATAAACTAATCGTTGAAGGTGGATACAAATTAAAGGGGACCGTGAATGTAAGCGGCTCGAAGAATGCCTCACTTCCCATACTCGCCGCAGCTCTGTTGACTGATGAGCCCGTGCGTATCTCGCGAGTGCCGGACGTATCGGATACGAATTACATGATTCAAATCCTCAGCCAATTGGGCGCTTCAGTGGAACGTTCCAGCGGTACTGTCCGCATTGACTCGCCGGACGGCATCAGTTCCAGCGCCAGCTATGAGCAAGTGCGAAAGATGCGCGCTTCTATCTGTCTGCTGGGACCGATGATGGCTCGCATGAAACGGTGTACTCTGCCGCTGCCGGGCGGGTGCGTGATAGGGGACAGACCGGTGGACTTGCACGTGCGGGCAATACAGGCACTGGGGGCGCGGGTGCGAATCAAGGGCGGTAATTTGGTGATGGAGGCTCCCAATGGGTTGGTGGGCGCAACGGTGGATATGCGTGGCGACAATGGCCCTACGGTGCTGGGTACGGATAATTTGATGATGGCTGCGGTGCTGGCGCGTGGGACAACAGTCATTGAATCGGCTGCTCGTGAGCCGGAGGTCGTGGACTTGGCGAATTTCCTCAACAAGATGGGGGCACGGATTGAGGGCGCGGGGTCGCGCACGATCACGATTCACGGCGTGGAATGTCTGCATAGGTGCGAGCACGCGGTGATACCGGATCGCATTGAAGCTGGAACCTTCATGGTAGCAGGTGCGCTCATTAGCGAGGGCATTACGATCAACCGTATTTGCCGTGAGCATGTGCAGGCTGTGGCTGATATGCTCTCCGAGTGCGGGCACACCGTGAAATTCAGCAACAATGGCTCTTCCGTGTATGTTGCCCCGGGAGCGCAGCCGAGAGGGGGAAAAATTACCACTAGCCCCTATCCGGGATTCCCCACGGATATGCAGGCGCAGATGACGGCTCTCTTTTCTGTGACCCCCGGTATCAGCGTGGTGAAGGATACTATTTTCCCGCAGCGCTTCATGCACTGTTCCGAACTCAAACGTATGGGCGCCAACATCAAGATGGACAATGGAACGGCTGTCATTACCGGTACGGAAAGACTCTCCGGCGCCCCGGTGATGGCAAGTGATCTGCGCGCGAGCGCCGCTCTTGTGCTGGCTGCTCTGGCAGCAGAGGGGGTGACTGAAATTCACCGCCTCTATCACATCGACCGCGGTTACGAAATGTTGGATGACAAGCTGCTTGGCTTGGGAGCACACGTGAGCCGTGTCCCGGATCCCGGGGCCGTGGCGGAGAGTTGAGGAAAAGCAATTCATTTATGATTTGAGGAATTCGTGCGCGTTGCGCGGAGGCGGTGGCAGACAGGGTCTGCCTGCGTACGATGGACGATTTTCGATGGACGATTTGGAAACTTCCCGCGCTTGCGCGCGGATTTGTGGCGGGGCAAATGTGAGACGCCGCCTATGTACGATTGCAGAGCTTGAGCGCGTTGCTCGAAGGTAAGTAGTGTGTTTTGCATTCCACTCGCGAAGAAATGGATTGAATGAGCCAGGAGAACATTTTATTGTGACTCGGATGTGGAAAAAACGGGGGAGGAGCCGCAATTTGTATTGCCAAAACGGGTAGAGAGGTGTAGAATACGCCGCTTTTCGCGAGGAAAGCAACAACACAGAGACAGATACTATGGATCCCCAAACATTATTCTGGTTGGTACCGGCCGCATCGCTGATTGCGCTATTGTTTGCAGCAATATTTTTCTTCAACATGAAGAAAGCAGATGAAGGCACGGATAGGATGAAGGAAATAGCGGGCTATGTGCGAGAGGGCGCTATGGCTTACCTGAAGCAGCAATACAAGGTGGTAGCGATTTTCTTTGCTATCATTGCGGTGGTGTTTGGGGTGATGGCTTACTTCGGGTTGCAGAATAACATCGTGCCGGTCGCGTTCCTGACGGGCGGTATTTTCTCGGGGCTTGCGGGGTTCATTGGTATGAAGACGGCCACATACGCCTCCGGGCGTGTAGCCGAGGCGTGCCGCGATGAACACGATGGATTGAACCGCGGACTGAAGCTCGCTTTCCGTTCCGGTGCAGTGTTGGGGCTCACCGTGGTAGGCTTTGGTTTGCTGGATATTTCGGCGTGGTATCTCATCTTGGACAACACAGGCCTTGTGCAGGGAGAAGGAGTGAGCAAGTTGGTGGAGATTACCACGATTATGCTGACCTTCGGTATGGGCGCATCACTGCAGGCGCTCTTTGCACGCGTGGGCGGCGGCATCTACACGAAGGCGGCGGATGTGGGCGCAGACCTGGTAGGCAAGACTGAGTTCCACTTCAATGAGGACGATCCCCGCAACCCCGCCACCATTGCCGACAACGTGGGCGACAACGTGGGTGATGTGGCAGGCATGGGCGCGGACTTGTATGAATCTTACGCCGGGTCGATTTTGGCTTCCGCTGCATTGGGGGCAGCTGCCGTAGCGGCGGCACACGGTACTTATGATCAGGGCATGCAGATGGTGATGGCGCCCATGATCATCGGTGCGGTTGGAGCCATTCTCTCTGTGCTGGGTATCTTCATTGTGCGCACGAAGCAGGGTGCGACGCAGAGTCAGCTGATGGCGGCTCTCAACCGCGGCATTAACTTCTCCGGCGTCTTGATTGCGCTCGCGGCTGCCGGGGTTCTCTACCTGTTGGGTATTGAAAACTGGCTCGGTCTGTGGGGCTCGATTGTGATTGGTCTGGTGGTGGGCATCCTGATCGGCAAAGTCACAGAGTACTACACCTCCTTTGAGTACAAACCCGTCAAGTTCATCGCGGAAAACGCCACGACGGGTCCCGCCACCGTCATCATTTCCGGTATCGGTGTGGGCATGATTTCCACGTGTTGGCCTGTACTCTTCATCGTTGCGGGTACCATCGGCGCGTACCTGTGCGCAGCCGGCGGACTTGAGTTTTCCTCTGCCAATCTGAGCATGGGGCTCTACGGCATCGGCATTGCTGCAGTCGGTATGCTTTCTACCCTCGGCCTCACGCTGGCCACGGATGCCTATGGTCCTATTTCCGACAACGCCGGCGGCAATGCCGAAATGAGCGGGCTGGGCGAGAGCGTGCGCTCCCGCACGGATGCGCTGGATGCTCTCGGCAACACCACGGCGGCTACCGGCAAGGGATTCGCGATCGGCTCTGCAGCACTTACCGCCCTTGCACTGCTCGCTTCCTACATCGAGGAGCTCAAGATTGCCGCTGGTCGTCTGGGCGACGCGGACATTACGCTGAGTCTCTTCAGTGGCCCTATCGGCAAGGGCGCGGAAGTTGCCACTTGGGATATCGCTACTTTCATGAACAAGTTTGAGGTGACGCTGATGAATCCGAAAGTGCTGCTGGGTATCTTCATCGGCGCCATGCTTTCCTTCCTCTTCTGCGGACTCACAATGAATGCTGTGGGACGCGCCGCCAAGCGTATGGTGGAGGAAGTGCGCAGCCAGCTTGCCGACAAGGATGTGCTGGAGGGACGCAAGAAAGCGGACTATGCGCGTTGCGTAGGTATCTCCACGCAGGGCGCTCAGCGCGAGATGATCATCCCCTCGCTCATTGCTGTGGTGGTGCCGATCCTCACGGGCTTGTTCATGGGAGTGGCCGGTGTCTTTGGCCTGCTGGCGGGTGGTCTTGCCGGGGGCTTTGTACTGGCCGTGTTCATGGCAAACTCCGGCGGTGCCTGGGACAATGCCAAGAAGTTCATTGAAACCGGAGACGCGGCCTTCTGCGGCAAGCACACGCCAATCCATGACGCCTCCGTTGTGGGTGATACGGTCGGCGATCCTTTCAAGGACACCTCCGGTCCCTCGCTCAACATTCTCATCAAGCTCATGAGCATGGTGAGTATCGTTACGGCCGGGTTGAACATTGTGTTCTCCCTGCTGTGAGAACAGCGCCAATTTCTTTGCAGAAGGGGTGGCCATAAGGTCGCCCCTTTTTTTGCAACTTTAAACAGAGAAAATACTTTTATTGGCTTATATCCACATTTATACAATATCATAGATTATCATAACAAGCAGTCATCATGATGATAGATCTAGAGGAATCTTCGCATACGTTAATGATCCGAAAAAAATCTGCGCAACGCGCACGTTATCAATAAATCGTACATCGTAAATTGGCAACTGCATTTTCTAATGCGGTTGTCTTGGGATGTTTAGTTGACAAGCAGGGAATCCTCGTGGTGGTATACGCCTTCCATCGCGATGTAGCGAGTGCGTAGCAACTCGGCAGAGCGATGACCCATTTCGAGCTGCAGTTCGGCGTAGTTGCGAAAGGTGGCGAGGTGGTGCGTGGCGAAAGTGTGACGCAGGACATCCGGTTGCCATGCGGTGAAGCCGGCTTCGTGGTGCAGGAGTGTTTGGAGCCGTCTCCAGTTCGGTGGACAGATTCGTTCAGCATCGGGGCGGCGGATGCGCTGCAGGATGCGTGCCAGTGGTGGGAAGATGGTAACGTGGCGTGCGCCGCCGGTCTTGCTGTGGCGCGGTGCGATAAGAATCCTGCCGTTTTCAAGCTGCACGTCGCCCCAGCACAGCCGCTCCACTTCGTTGGGGCGTACGCCGGCATAGAGCATGATAGCCAGTGGTGCGAGACAAGAGCCGCCATTGAACGTCTCGGCGGTGTGCATCAAACGTGTGAGTTCCTCTTTGCTGAGGATGCTGATGCTCTTTTCTCGGATATGAGGCACAGGGATGCTGCGTATCGGGTTTTCGGAGCACCAACCGCGACGTTTGGCTGTGCTGAATACACTGCTGAGCGCCACGCGTGCCTTCTTGCGTTGGCTTGGTGTGGTATATGCCCTCTCCAGCCATGCGGCGCATTCCTCGCTGCGTATGCTGCGCACACGTCGCAACTTCACCTGCGGACACTCGCGCATCAGTCGTCTCATCGCTTGCCGAAAGTCACTCTGCGTGCGCGCCCGTCTCTCCTTTTTCTCCTCCGCTGCTGCTTCTACCGCCTGTGCAAAACTCACCGTTCGCCGGTTGCGTTTCATTTCCTGCTCTCCCAGCTCCAGGCAGCGTTCCGCTCGCCGCAATTTGCCTCCTCCTCGCTTCAGCCCCTCTTGCACAAAGTGCATCACTTCATGCGCTTGTACTTTGATGGATCTCATCATGATAATGAGCGCTCGCTCTTCCTCAGTTATGTTCTTGCTTTCTTCTTTCATTTGTTCTCCTTTTTTTCTTTTGCTCTGCGTTTTTCAAATACGCGTGTCAACACTTATTTTTCACGCAATGAAGGATTTTCTCCATGATAAAATTGGCATCCAAAACGTTTCATGCTTGCTTCGTATGATTCCATGGTGAAAATGGGTTCTACTGATGGCCAACACCGATGTTCGCATATTAATGATTTAGATAAGGTTTTCCACGTATTTGAAATACGTACACTTTCGACCGCCCATGAAAACATATACTCACGACGAGTGTCTGTTTTGCTGACCAGTTTTAAGTAACGATCTGTGAATTAAGCCTTTACTTCAATTATGAAACTACATTTACCTGTTAAATTACGTGCCGCTCTACTTGCCGTTTTGCTCTGTTCTCCCATGGCTATGGGAAACGTCAAGGTCTATCAAGGCGTGAATGACGATGGTACCGGGGGAATGGAAGTGATACCTGTGGACGGCAAAATCGATATCATGAATGATTATTGGAGTCTTCTCGGAGATGTTGTGATTACAGTGGATGGAGAAACTACAGGGGGTGATGGATTAACCGCCCTGACATATCATGGAAACATGGAAAATTGCCGTACAACAATCACCGTAGAATCTGGTGGAACGTTCACCTGTCAAAGCGGTTCAATGATAGGAACTGCAACTGCTTATGCTTCTCTTCCAATTGAAAGTGAAACAATTTTTAACGTTTCCGGCGGGACAGTAGATCTCGGAAGTGTTGGAGTCGGTGTTGTGTCCGATGATGCTGCAAATGCTCGTTCATCTGTCATTTTCAATATTTCAGAAAATGGACAGGTCCTTTCGTCTAGCAGCTCGATCGGTGGGATAAACGGTGATTCCTCCAACCATTCCGAGGTAACAATGAACCTGACATCTGGAGGAAAATTGAAAATTGGAAGCACTACGTTCGGAGGCAAGTTTGGTCTTGTTGAAAACACGGACTCCTCAAGTGTTGTGACTATATCGGTGGATGGGGAGAATTCTTCTGTTGAGTTAGGTGCTCCAAGCATTGGTAATGTCTCAGCAGCGAACAGTACGAGCGTTGTGGATATTGACGTAACGCAGCACGGTAGTTTTAAACTATTGTCCAACGCAAAGAGCAGCCTAGATAGTAACCCCTCCGGTAGTATAGGTACGGTAAGCTCTGCTGATAGTCATTCCGATGTTTACATCACGGTTGCGGGAGAAGGATCCCTTTTTGAGATCGCATCTTATTGGCAAACGATTGGTACGGTTTCGACCAGCAAGGGCGGGGTTCAGCATTTGGGAAGCTCAACGACAAAGATTGAGGTCAGAGAGGGCGGCGTATTCACTCACAAAATGGGGGATGTGGGGCTAAACAAGAGTACTGCTGCAACTCCGAAAGGAGGTTCTGCTGCCACAACTGAGTTGATGCTCACCGTGGATGGTGGCACATACAATATGGGATTTTGCGATGATCGTCAGGGTTCTCATTTGGGCGGCGTTGGAACACCAGCGACTGACATACACGGAAAAAATACAACGGAGATCTATGTTCAGAACAAGGGGCAGTTCAATTTCAAGGCAAAACGTGGATATATCGGTGCGTCGTACAATGACGGTTCGGATGTAACGCTCAATATATTCCTCGACAAGGGAGGAGTTTTTTCTTTCGAGAGGTACGAGGATGACGACACTCAATCCCAGGTTGAAACCCACATTGGGTACGCCTGCGGGGGAAATGTGAATCTCACGTTGGATGTGGGAGCCGATAGCCAGTTCAATGTCCTTCCGCAGAGTAAGGCGCAGCAGATAGACCAAAGCATAGGTGCCGCACAAGCATACCTGAATACAACGAGTGAGGTATCTGCAAATGTGGATATCTATCTGCACGACGGTGGAACGATGGACTTCCGGCCGACAACTATTACAAGTTTCTCAAAAGTTCATTTCGCCGGCATAGGAATTTCTTATGGCAAGAGTGATAAGAAAGTGTCTGCAACTACCTCTATCACTGTGGGAAACAAGGATCAGCAAACAGAGACGGAGGGTATGAGCGAAGGCACTGCCAGTACGTTTAATTTCGGAGGTGGGGATATAGGACTGGCGTGGGTTTCAGGTGATGGGAAGGTAGAAAATACGACAGCTATCACCGTAAACGAAGGTGGAACCTTCACGATGACTGGTGGACGGCTTGGCTATGTCAATGTTTCCTCAGCTGGCAAAGGTACAGTTAAGCAGGATCTCTCCCTCACGCTGAATGGCGGGGATATGATGATTACGGGAGGGAGCATTCTCGCTTCAGAAGCGGGACGCACTGCGGGCACGAGTGAAAGAACAGCGTCGATCGAGCTCTCCGGTGATTCGGTCCTCACCATCGGCAAGGATGTGACGATTGGAGATGTGAAGTTTGATATTACCATGCACGGCGGTACACTTGCCGGGGAAGGCATCAGTAAGTTGAAGGGAGACGTCTCCATTGATACAGGGGAAGGTTTCACGGGTACGATCGGTCTGGGGGGTATCGGAGCAGAGAAGATCACGAGTATCAAGATCAATAATGGCGATATAGCGATCGTTGATATTGGAACAGGAACTCTGACCTTGGACACAGAAGATATACTTACCGTCGGGGAAAAGAATGTTTGGGAAGGAAAGGGTGTTTCGGACGCCCCCGAGGAAAAGCAGGCTCTTCTTCAGTTCAAGGCCACAGAATCAGGCAGTCCGAGCGAGGGGTGTATCGTGGACGTGAACGGGAAGATTACCCTGAATTTCGACGGTCAATATTTGGCTACACAAAAAGATGAAGATGGTACCGTCACCTTGAGGGTGTGGATCACGAATGGGAAATTGGCAGGCGAGGAAGAGACAGCTGCCGATTGGGCAAAGAACCATTTTACAATCGGTACTGGCTGGGGTTTAGAGGTAACAAGCTATGATGCAGCCCAGGGCATGCTCATATTGGAAGGAACGAGTACTGTGTGGGTTGCCACTGTGGATGGAGACGACGGGAACAGCCACGCAGCAGCTGATGCAAGTGACCTTGGGAAGTATACGAAGGTGATCGTGGATGAGGGTACCACGTTCACAGCGGATGGAGACGCGACGATCAGGCAACTGGAGGGACAAAATGGAAGTCAGCTTAGCTTGGTGAAGAGAGTGGGAATTGAGAGCGCTACGATCACGCTGGAGAACATCGATATGAAGGGATCGCCTGGAACGGGTGACACCGTATTCGATGGCTCCATCACTGCGGGGGAAGGCGTGAATCTGAGGAAGACCGGGGATGCGAGCCTCACGGTGCAGGGGACTTTGCAAGCCAGGGGGGATGTGAGCATCGAAGCCGGTGGACTTGTGCTGGAGGGTGACAACAACACGGTTGCGGGAGCGCTCAGCATGGGAGCGGAAGGGAGGTTGCAAGTGAAACAGGCGCTCACGCTTTCCGGGACGAGTCATTTAACCGCCGGCACCATCACCGGCTCCGGCACCTTGACTGTGGCGGGAGGCGGGGAACTCAGCATCGAAGCTGATTCTGAATGGATCCTGGAAGTTTCCGATATCCATATCGCGGGTACATTGTCACAAAAAAAGAGCCCGATTACTGCAGAGAATATCGTGGTGCAAGCCGGCGGCAAATGGACCCAAGAGAGTGATGCCAATTATAACCCTAGCGACAAAAAGTGGGTTGATCAGTTAACCCGGACCGAGGTCGGGCAAAGCATCGGAGTGGAGAACACCGGCACCGTTGAGCAAAAAGGGACGAGTGTTTCCGCAGATACAATCACTGTGGCGGGGACATGGACTCAGGACAAGGTCACGCTCACAGACGAGAGCGTTGCACAAACTTGGTATAAAAATCATGACGTACATGCGGAGACACGTGCCAACAGCATCGTGGTGCAGGCTGGCGGCAACTACAACCTCATGGATGGCGCCATCTCTGCTTTGGGTGGTGCTGGCGATGAACCCGGGACGCTGGATTTGCAAGTGAGCGGCACCTTCACGATGAGCGATGGAGACGTCGCCAAGGGAGGAAATGCGAGCATTACCGTGGAGCATGGGGGAGTGTTCAATATGAATGGTTCTGGGAATATTGCCTGCGTAGATGGTGAAAGGGATCCCCGAGCCGAGATCAGTATCCAAGGTGGAGATTTCACTCTATCCGGCGACTCTTCCATCGGGAACGTGGGTACATACCCATGGGATCCGAAATCCCCTTGCACGAGTACTGTGATTATTGAGATCACTGAAGACGGTGGCAATTTCACCCTTTCAGGGAATGGCCAGATCGGTATCGCAAGTGGTTACGGGGACACGTCCGACATCACTATCAATGTGAAGGGGGGAAAATTCCTGGTTCAAAATGATAACAGCACACAGAGCAGTCTTGGAGAGGTGCAGCAAGCCAGCGATGCAGATTGTACCAACAAAGTTGAAATTGGAATCAACGTCACCGGCAATGGACAATTCGTCCTGGCAGAGGGAGGGATAGGTTGCGCCGACTTTACTTCCAGTGCGAATGGACAATGCTCTGCAAGTACGGACATCACCGTTGCGGACTCAGGCGTCTTTAAGATGGAAGGCGGTAATCTCGGGTGCAAGCTTAGCGACAGTGCATCACTCTCGACGGCTCTTCATATTGCGTTGCGCAATCAGGGTGAAATGCAGATCTCAGGTGGAAAAGTTGGCGAAGGAGCCTCGTTGGATCTGAGCGATGATGCGGTTCTGACGCAGACAGGAGGAGAGATTGCCAAAGGCACGTTTACGCTCAGCGATGGCGCAAAACTGACGCAGAGCAAAGGAACAATCAACGGAGGCTCCATCACACTGAACGGCAGTGCAAGCTTGACACAGAGTGGCGCCGGGACAATCAGCGGCAGCTCCATTACACTGAGCGGC
>CANPYO010000011.1 GCA_947588645.1 uncultured Akkermansia sp.
CTCAGGGTCTTGCTTGAATGTGGCCACTTATTCCATAAAAAACGCACTTTCCACAAAAAAATGGGTTGACCCCATATTCGCGTATTTCATCATAAGTTAAATCATAGTTCGATTTATTGCGTTGTAGAAAATCTGCCTCGCTTTCAAAACGCATGAAGTAGAAACTGGTTATTTTCCCGTCAGCCACTTCTTGGCAGCGCTTCGCCACTTTAGTGCGATCGACGACGGCCATGGCGATTTCCACATTATCCAAGGCAATGAGAGTTTTGAGATAATGCCCATTCCAATCTATCAGAAGTACCCGTTTTTTGTTTTGAACCATTTCCCGTTCTGTAGAGTTCACGTGTGACATATCATAAGCATGTGTTATCTAAGCCCTGAGATCCCGAACGGGTAGCGACGCGAAACAGCAGGCCTCTACCTGTGCGTCAGTCGAACAACTCTCCATAACGGTTCCCGGAGAAATTATCTCTTTTTGAAAGAGATAATCTCCGAAAATTTTTCTTTCCTGTTGATCAACAAATGATTTATTTGTGTTGTTGTTAGTAAAAAGTCACATGACACAAGGTTGCAAAATTTCGGATTCTAATTGATTAGAGCCTAATACCCATTGACATACAATTTTGTACTTGACTATCTCTTTCAAAAAGAGATAATCCCGGTAGCGCAGGGGAGACGTTTGCCCATAGTAAAGGTGATGAAGGGCTTATACAATGGGCGCAAGGTGTGGGGATGCGTTATAATGTCATGCCAAGGATATCGATCATCGTACCCGTATACAACTGTGCTAGTTATTTGCCCCGTTGTTTGGATTCTCTTTTGGAGCAGACCTTCCGCGATTGGGAAGCAATTTGTATTAATGACGGCAGCACGGATGATTCCGCTAAGATTCTGAAAACTTATGCTGAACGCGATGCACGAATACATGTGATCAGCCAAGCAAATTTCGGACTGAGCGCGGCGCGCAACGCTGGGTTGTCACAGGCACGGGCTAACTTGATCATGTTTTGTGATAGCGATGATTGGTATGCTCCCACCATGTGTGAAAAAATGTACTCTGCGATGCAGGGTGATGCAGAGCTCGCCGTGTGTGGTGTGCAAGAAAAGTTTGAAGGATTCAGGCATCGCAAAACAGCCTCCTACTTTGAGCTGCCGGGGACAGGAAAAATGCCCATAACGGACAATCTCTTGTGGCGCTGCAATGTGTGTGTGTGGAATAAAATATTCAGAAGAGAAATTTTGGAACGTGAACAGCTTAAATTCCCGGAAGGTTTGCTGTTCGAGGATGAATATTTTTTCGCGGTTTATTCAGCCTATGTGCACCAAGTGGTATTCTTACCAGAGAGACTCTACTTCTATAGGCGGAGCGCATCAAGTATAATGGGCTGCCTTGTCAGGGGGAGGGCGCTCAAGCAATGCGCTGAGCAACGCGTTCGTATAGCAAATCTCATTTGGATATATCACGAACAGCGCGACCTCATGAGGAAACGCCTTCCTTACCTCGTCCACACTTGGCTGAGACTTTACGCCAGCGCACTCTGTCTGTCTGGGGACGAGGAGGGATTGATAGAGATGGAAGAGAATGCGTTGAATTTTGCTCGCTCACACATCGAACCACTTTCTCGGGACTTGCCGCTCGTGTCAAAGCAGAGACTCGCACTTCTCTCCGAGCATCGCTGGGTTGGTACGCGGTTTAAATGGGGTGGTTTACTTCGTTGCCGCACTACAGATAGAATGCGTCCGGACGAGGGATCTATCATAACTCGCAAGTACTATCTGTTGGGTATCTTATGTTGGAAAAGTTGGAAAAAATACACGAGCTCAGCATTATCGTGATATTTCCGAAAAAAACTGCCTGATGGTTGGTTGCTGATATGACCGAGTCGGATAGGGAAGGGATTTCGTTTGGCAAATCAAATCTGAACATTCGCGACCTCGCGCATGAGGATTTCCAGATTCCTGCTTGCTGTGCTTGACGCATGAAAAGACTCGGGTGGTCTTGTGACCAGATGAACCTTGGGGCAGCCAATCGTCTCAAAGGATTGCCGATACACCGAGGAGACCTTTTTGTAGGAACTGTCAAGCAGGTAAACCTCTTTGTTCATGAGCATACCTGCTATCCCTACATGGAGCCGATCAGTCACAACAGCGTCCACGCTATCCACTGTGCTGAGAAAAATGGCTGCGCAGCACAGGATTCGCTGTCGGGAGCTGGAGAGGTCAATGGATCCCATGTCGGACAAATCGAGGTCGGAACTGTAAGTGTGGATGCTTTCACAGTCCCGCCGCAGAAAAAATCCCACATTGGTTCGTCGCATATAGAAAGGCTTAATTTTTCGCAAAACACCCAGATCGTAGGGGGCGACTCCATGGTTATTGTAGTGGAAGACCGAGCTATCGAGACGAAGAGCCATATCGTGATCCAGAATAATCTCTGCTCCGGTTTGGGCATGTTGGAGGTAATCGTAGCTTTGCTGCTCTCGGCAAAAAATCGTGAAGCGGGAATCAAGTTCACGCAGGAGCGCGTCGCAGTTAAAAAAGCTGCTCGGCAGAATGAGTACCTTCTTGGCATGCCGAAAAAGCAGTAAAAACTCTTTTTGCCAAAATCTCTGATAATAAGGGTTCCATATACCTCCTCCTCCATACACAAGATTCTCGGGTAATCTATTCTTCTTATGAAAGCTGTATGAAAGACCGTGTGTATCAAAAAAATGAAGCGTTGATGCGGCAAGTAAGGCATCCCCTAAGTTCCCGGGATCCGGGATATAGGTGAACGATCCCGTGGATCTCAATTTCTCGAGAAGCACGTGGTTATCGATCGATGCAGGGTGAAAGTTGCGGGCATCGAGCTGCAATTGGACACCCGGTTCGGCTTGAGGAATGTGTGGAAGAGGTATCCCGCATACCCGCCGTCTGATTACCCTTCACACAGTCGTGAGTTGTAGATGCGTATTCCCAAGAACCGAACAAGCATGCTATCGGCATCCTCTTTGATGTTAAGCAGACAACTTTCGTGACTCCGTTGTGTCATATCATAAAGCAGACAAGAGGGAATTTTGTGCGTTCTTCACAACACGTAGCTATGCATATCCGTTTCTTTCGTCAGTCTCAAGATGGGCACCCCTCGCCCATTTGTTCCAAGCATTGACAAAAAGCATGCCATCGCCAAGTGGTTCATTAACCATGCTTTCTTTCGTGTTTGTAAGATAAAATTTTTTACAATTTCTGGCAGAGCATTCAAGTATACACACCCGCCTCTCTCCCTGCGACGAACCGCATTGTCTCGTGAGGGAAACACACATTTAAAGCGCGGATATCGCATGTATTTTGTCTGTGTATGCAGGAAACTCGTATACAATCTGATTTTGGGGTGTACCCGAGCGATTATCTCTTTTTGAAAGAGATGAGCTGCTGACGAGCAAGCAATTCATTATATATCAGACGATAACAACGTCTGACTTTTCATAATAAATCAGGGCGCATAGCGCAAAATTATACTAACATAATTTCCCTTAGTAATTTTTATTCAAGGGGTGCATAATTTTAAGCTTGATTATCTCTTTCAAAAAGAGATAATCGGACAGGTGCGCGCTTTGCATAGCGGTGTAGAGATATGTCTCAAATTTCCATCATTGTCTCAGCTTATCATAACGAGGCGTTTCTTCTGACATGCACAGAATGCGGGCCTAATCAGGCTTTTGCAGACAGGAAAGACAATTTTTTTACTCTGAGGGTGTACTATGAAGCACGTATTTTTGTGACGCAGCCTACGCCGATATACCGTTACATCATGTGCGAGAAGAATATCACCGCACACCACCCTGAATATGCCGCGAAATGCAAAAAAGATGCGCTCTCCCTCGCAGGAAACGTCATGCTTTTCTGTGAAGAAAAAAGACTGGAGCGAGACCGAACGTACCACTGTGCCAGCTTTCCACCTGCGCAGCGTCATGAGCAAAGAAAATCTCCACGACTCTACTATTACACCGAGCTTGAAAGGTATTCTAGGTCTATCCCAGCAGCTCTCCGCTCCAAACCGCAAGGTGTATCGTGTTAGTGACGGAAGAATTTTACGGTGAAAATAAACAATTATGATACCTAAAATCATTCATTACGTGTGGGTTGGAGGAGGTTCCATGTCTCCTTTGATCCACCTTTGTATAGATTCGTGGAAAAAATATTGCCCGGACTATGAGATCAAGGCATGGGGTGATGATGCTCTTAAAAACATTTCAAACGACTACGTTCGAGAGGCGTACGTATGCAGGAAATATGCCTTTGTTTCAGATTATCTGCGTTTGTACGCACTTGCGTCAGAGGGAGGGTTTTACTTTGATACGGATCTTGAAATCACATCGGCTATAGATAGGTTCCGTTCGTACGCTTTCGTTAGTGGGTACGAGAGATTTGCGGGAGTAAATAAACCCATTGTTACCGCTTTCATGGGAGCCGAACCAAACAACCCAATCATTTGTGATCTCCTGAAGGAGTATGAAAAAATTCATTTCTTGAGCGAGGAAGGAGAAATGGACACCACAACGAATACCGAACGTGTTTCTAAGTATTTTGAGCGTAAATTTTCCCTTTCTCCTCCTTACAAATCCACGAAAACTACCGAGTTGCAACCGGGTGTCATCCTCTTTCCTTCTTCTCATTTTTGCAAACCGGAGAAAGGGAAAGAGAATTACGCTATCCATCATTTTAATGGTTCGTGGTTGCCGGATTCTTATCGGCGATATTTTCGAGAAGTCATCTTTAAATTCTGGCGATTGAAATTAATAAAGTTCAGGAAAAGATTCGGGATGGAGGACGGAGCCTTGTCGTTGATGGAAAAGGAAAAGTTGCTTTGCCAATTCTCATTGCGTTCCGGTGAAATCCTTGGTCTGGTCGTGAAGAGGAAACGTTCCATTACTCCTCCGCCGTGCAAACCGTCAGCGTAAGGACAAACCGATGAGGTCGATATTCAGAAAAAGCAGAAGTTGAGCATGACACTGCTGTCACAGCCTTTCCAAGGAAGGTATGAGATGTTTTTGTTGAACATATGATTCCCGATAAAAGGAGAGTTATGTGAAGCTCATTTGTCCCAACAAGATTTCATGCGCTTCATAGGAAGGGTCAACCCATTTTTTGTGGAAAGTGCTTTTTTTATGCTTCACTTCGTGATTTTGTGGAATCGGTGCATTCTTTATGGCCGAATGTGCCGACGTGGCTGATCGCCGTGTGTGTGTTTGGGTTGGCGTATCTTTCACTGAAATTATTTAGGTAACGAGCATGGAGACGAATAGTCAGAGACGAGGACTCAGGGGTTGGTGGCAGAGGCGTGTGGAGAGGGTGAAGGATGCTGTTTGTCCGCGGCATATCGTAGATCCGATGCCGACGCCGCCGTGGGAGTTGCTGTTGCTCTTGCCGGTGCTTGCATGTGGACTGGCGGGTGTGGTGTGGCTCATTGCGGCAGTTTGGTGAAGAGCGTGATGGGAAGGGGCGAGTTTCACGGCAGCAGAGAGAAATCTTTTAAACTAAAATCATCTTATGAACATGGAAGAAAATGTATCGCCCAGGTCACGAACGGTGACGTTGATATTAGCCTGTTTGTTGTTCTGCTCGTTTTGCGGTGGGTTGCACCGTATTTACACGGGGAAAATTATCTCAGGTGTTTTGCAGATCCTGACGGGTGGCGGTTTCGTTGTCTGGCAGGTCATCGACATCATCCGCATCCTCCTGGGCACCTTCGATGACGCTCAGGGGCGGGATATCGTGGAATGGTGAAGGCTTTTACGATAATTCATTTACGATTTACGATTTACGATTTGGAAAATTCGCGCGCGTTGCGTGGGCGGGGCGGAGGCAGGCGGAGCCTGCCCATGTACGATTTGAGGAATTCGCGTTTTCTAATGCGGTGGCCTTGGATATTTAGCTTGAGGTGAGGGGTAAATTGATGTAGAGTCTCTGTGTGAGCATGGAAACGAACAGGCAGCAACAGGTGGATCCCTCCGTTGCGCAAGGGGTGACTCCACCTTCTCCGGTTAGTCCTCCTCCGGACGACGATTCTTTTTACAGGAAGGGCGTGAGGCTTCTCTACGGCATTGGGGGGCAACGTGACCCGCAACGTGCTATACAATACTTCCGTGAGGGCTATGCCAAGGGCGACCTCAATGCCGGGTACATGCTCGCCGATTGTTTATGCTTTGGGTATGGCGTTGCCCGCGACTTCGATCAATCTTTCCGAATTGCGTCGGATCTCGCCGATAAAAATTTTTATCCGGTGTATCATTTGCTGTCAGACGCTTATACGTCCGGCAGAGGCACGGCCATGGATCCGGATACGGGGGAAGCATACAGATCAAAAGTGTTGAAATATTGCTCCGATCCTCTGCCCGGGGTCGATGAATCGATCCGTTTCGAAGCTCTTTTAGGCACCCTGTCGGAAAAGGGAGAGGTGGATTGGCACGCTGTTGAAAAGATCGCGCTAGAATACCGCGAAAAATCGGATTGGCCCTCGCGTCATGGCTGGCTTGCCTCGGCTCTTTTGAAGATGGATGGTGATTCCACCTCCCCAAGGCCGGAACTTATGGAAGTTATTGAGGCCGGCTGTGCAGAAGACGATGTTCTGAGCCTCTTCTCAAAAGTAACTGTGCAAGTTTCTCAAGAACAACTCGAGGAGGCGAATAAGACTCTGAAAGATGCTCTGAGGATTACCCCCGGATACTCGTATCTATGCGATTTCATGTTGCGAATCGGTGCGAATCCTAATGATGATTTTGATAAATTGGAGCGCGAAGCGTGGAGAGCGTGCGCCTTGGGAGCCTCTGTAATGAGACGCGGTAACGATCTTGGGGTGAAAATTGAAATGGAAGCGCCTCCCTTTGCCGGCAGCTGGTTTGTCTGCCGAGATGATCTTGCCGAGAAAAAGGAGGATTTTCATCCGAACGGACCTTTCATTATCCTAAAAAATACGAACGATAAGAAGTTGAAAGGTGCAACCATTCGGCTGTGTTGTGAGGATACGAAGTATGACCGGACGTTTGACTTGGAGCCGATTCCTCCTCGTGGGGAGGTAATGCTTGAAATGAGAAACTTCGAAGATATCCAATTTGACGAAAAACTCTACGTGCGTGTCGCCAAAAAGAATCGCTATTCTGAAATGGCGTTGGATACGATGCAAGGACTCAATGATTTCCGGCCTTCTTTCATGCCGCTCATGATGACTTGGAAAAGTGGCACATTCGGTGGTCATATCCTCCAGTTAAAGTGTCTTGAAGGCTCGCTCTCCAATATCGTTATCATAAAGGACTCCGGGGCTACCGCCAGCATCCCTCTGTTGAAGGAAAATCAAGAGCCGGTCTCCGTCGGATGGATGGAATTTTCTGATGGGGCAAATCTGTTTCCTCATGAATATTTTATTGTAGGATGTGATCATTATGAACCGATTCTCGGGACCATCGAGTCATCCTAATCATGATTTTGTCAAGTGATTGACCGTTTACGATGTACGATTTGGGAAGTTCGCGCGTGCTGCGCGGGGAGGCTTGGTTTCTGACGGCGACCGATGGATCGTTGAGACTCCTCGGGAATATGCCGACGACTGTTCTTTTTTTCTATCATAGTGGTGATAATATGTAGCAAAAAGCCTATCGTTTATTGCTCATCTCTTTTCAAAAGAGATGTCAAGGTAAAATTTTCCCTGCTTTTTATTTTTCAACGAGAACACGGCTTTCGAAGGACCTGAATTTGCATAGGTATGCCGTGAGAAAAAAATAGGGTTCAGTTTGTAAATATTTTACCTTAAAAGGAATACAAATATGATCCAGTTTATCTCTTTTGAAAAGAGATAAACTGCCAAAGCGTGGGAGGCGGTGTGTTCCCCCCCTCCCCGTCATGTATAACAACATAACAACTACGACTATGACTACATCCCAAATACAAACAAGAATGGATATGTACATTACCCAACACTCCAAAGAACTGATTGCGAAGAAGCCGAAGGGAAAGCAGTTTTTGGAGGCAAGTGATGTGGATGCACTCGGTGTAATGATTAGGAGCTTTTGGAGTCAACATTGTGATGAGTTGCCTGCTGAGTTTGACTCTGTTATCAGCTTCGCGTGTGCAGCGGTGGAGCGTGACAAGATGAAAAAACTGGAATATATTCGTAAGGCCTTATCCGCAGCATTGGCTGCTGGTGGCATTGCGGCGATTATATCGGCCGTAGGGCTTGCCCTTGGATGGGGAGCAAGTTTGATATCAAGCATAGTTTCTTTTTTTGCGGGAATCTCTTTAACAGGACCTATCGCGCTCGCGGTGATCGGTGGGGTCGCAACGATTATAGCCGGTTATATGGCATTCAGCACAGATAAAGAAGAAGAGGCATCGGAAAAGGCGCTGAAAATCTTGCGTGAGGGGATTCACGATATCCTTCCCGACGTATGGAGCAAGTACGGGAAGCAATGGAAGGATTAATATGCAAGCAGGGTGTGGGAATAAATAAACCAATTCCTGATTGCCAAGCGGAGGAATATTATGCCAGACGGAGCTACAGAACTGTTGTGTGATGTTTCATATGCAAGCGGTCGATTTGCGTACGTCAATATTCCGACTGAGGCATTGAGGCATTTCTGTGATCACCTTCTTGGGGAAAAAATAGCCGAACTCAACTATGCGGATTTCATACAAGGAAAATATCACCGCTGGAAAGGGGGACATGACCTATTGGTAGACATACCCGGTTCATTTGCGGATTCGGATAAAAGTGGAGTAAAACATCTTTTGCACGTATTAGGAACAGATTTTCCTACAAAAGATGGACTCCCGATTCCTGGGTTATCTGCAAGTGGCCTAGGCTCCTTTCTTGCTGATACATGCGGGATACCGAAAGGGTGGATGTGTTTGAATCTATTTGATGCCGGCATTGGGATACTTTCCATCAGTGAAAGTTCTTCGGATTTGCTCGCTGCTTTTAGCGGGGAAATGACACTTAACACGTGGACATTTTTTGATACGTTTGGGGAGGGAACCTTTGAACTCATTTTAGGAGCGTACACTCAGAACCCTCTCTTATGCATAGCTTCAGCGGAAGATTACTTGGCTGGCGTGAAGCTACTTGTCGACCGTGTTACCGATGGGATCGTAAGCCTGCAGGATGTAGCCATTGGGTCGCTAACGGGTGCGGCAGTAGCATCGCTCCTTACCGTTTTATTCGAAAAGCATAAACCTAGCGATGAATTAGCTAAAGACCTCGTTTGCAATGTATTTCGAGCATCGATCATAGGAGCGCTTGGTGCGGTTCATCCGATGTTTGCCATAGGGGCTTCCCTGGGAATGTTGGGGTACAGATTGCCCAAGTTGGCAGATATCTTTCGTTCGTCAACCGTCACTCAGGAACAAGTTGCCTATTTGCGTCAAATTTATTGCGCTGATCCTGAATACCGACGCCTGTTGCAGCTCGAGAGGCAGTACGTAGGTGAGTTGATCCGTCTTTCAGTCGATCCCGTGCCGGAAGCAGATCCCGTGCCGGAGGTAAAATAGCTTCTCTGAGGTAAAGCCGTATTTTGTAGGGGGACTTACTCCAGCGTGGCGAGTTTGCTCTCGATGAGTTTGGCGGCGCGGGACTTGCGTTCTTGTCGGGCGATGTCGAGGGATTCGCGGAGGATGTTGGCAGCAGCGGGGGAATTGGGAAGGGCGTTGACGAGGTGTCGGACGCAGGTATGGGAGTTGCTGCGCACAGCTTCGTCCAGGGCAGAGACACCGCAGTCGGGGTCGATGAGGCAGGGGTCAGCCCCGGCCGCGAGGAGGATGCGCAGAAAGTACGGGTCGGCGTCCTCAGCGGCGAAATGCAAGGCGGTTTCGCCGTGATCGTTGATGACATTAGGGTCGGCGCCTCGGCTGAGGAGCAGCTTGATAACCTCCGTTTCGTTCGTATTCCTGACAGCGTGCATGAGGGGGGTGCAGTTCTGATGATCCCGGACGTTGACATCTGCCCCAACATCGATGAGGGTCTCGAGGAATCGCAGACGAAAGTTTCCGTTGAGAGCATAGTCCAAGGGGCTTTGCCCGAGGGGGTCGGCGGCATTGATATCGGCTCCATATGACAAGAGAGAGCGGGCGGCTTGCTCATCGTTTTCGCTCAGGGCGACGATGAGCGGAGTCATGCCGCGAGCGTCCGGTTGGTTCGGGTTGGCTCCGCATTCAAGCAGGGTGGAGTAGGCCGACTGATTGCACGTGGAAAGCGCCAGGATGAGGGGCGTTGCTCCCATCGAGTAGGTGGTATTGATGTTGGCGCCTTCTCTGATTAGTTGCAGGATGAAGGGGAGGGAGGAGCACTGCGAGCAGGCATTGGCGAAGAGGGGGATGGCGTTGTGGCGGGAGGAACGATTGAGATCACTTGCCGTCCAGTAGTGACCGAAAGGTCGGAGGAGGTCGATGATAGGAGAAGGATTTATATTGGACGTGCAATGCCACAAAGGCACCCAGCCATCGCGATCCTTGATGTGGGGATTGGCTCCGGCATCGAGAAGAAGTTTTACTTGTTTGACCGTACCATCGGCAGCGGCGAAATGCAGGGGAGTGCAGCGTTCCTCATTTGCCTGATTGGGGTTGGCTCCGGCGGCGAGAAGATCGGAGAGAATGCGCGGTTGGGAGGGGCAGTAGATGGCCAGACCGAGTGGGGTATTACCGCGAAGATCTGCAACGTTCACATCCGCCCCGGCCGCGATGAGGCGTTTGAGCGTTTTTCTTGCGTGAAAGGCAGCGGCGTACCAGAGAGCCGTCCGACCCTCGTTGGTTTTGCTCTCGATGCTTGCTCCGCGAGCCAGGAGCTCCTGCACCCCTGCGTCAAAATTGGCGGCGGCAGCGATCATCAATGGCGTGACATTCATGCTCTCATCCAAATCCTCCAAGTCTTCCAGATCTAGGTTCAGCATGTCACCCACCATGAACGAATAGCGGCAGCGTTCGTCCGGAGAAACTCCTTGGTCCAAGAGACGGCGCAAGCTCGGCAGATCTCCGGCTTCCGCCGCCATGTGAATGGGTTTCAGCGAATCTTCCTCCGTGTCCTCTTCCGTATCATTCTCCGAATCATATCTGTACGCGTCCGCTCCCCCGGCATTGGCGAGACGTTCCAAAGCCTTGGCAAACGCTGAGAAGGGCGGATCATTCATGAGATCGCCAAAATCGAAATCTGATTTCCGTGGAGCCATGCCTCATTTTCTCACGATGTATACCCGAATAGCAAGCAGAATCTTGAGGAACAACCTTTTTTCCCACATCCGTCCCAAGAAAAAGCTTGGCCATTTACGATTTGGGAATATTCCCGCGCTTGCGCGCGAATGTGCGTTTTTTCTCCGACGAAAGTTATCGGAAAAATCGGACTTGCAAACGGAGAGCAACATGGTAGAATGAGACCGCAACACATCAAGAAATTATGAGCAAACTTGACGGCACTAAGACGGCTGCGAATTTGGCCACGGCTTTCGCAGGAGAATCCCAGGCGCACACCAAATACCTTTACTACGCCTCCAAAGCCAAGAAGGACGGATTTGTGCAGATTGCCCAGCTTTTCGAGGAGACGGCGCGCAACGAGAAGGAACATGCCAAGATTTGGTTCAAGCTCCTGCACGGCGGAGCGATTCCCGGCACGGAGGATAACCTGAAGGATGCTGCTGCCGGTGAGAATTACGAGTGGACCGATATGTACAAGACTTTCGCCAAGGAAGCCCGTGAGGAGGGTTTTGATGACATCGCCGCCCTCTTTGACGGCGTGGCCGCGGTGGAGAAGACCCACGAGGAACGCTACCGCAAGCTTCTGGAGAATGTGCAGGGCGACCTCGTCTTCAGCCGCGATGGCGAGTGCATCTGGCAGTGCATCAACTGCGGGCACATCGTTGTGGGCAAGAAAGCTCCGGAGCTCTGCCCCGTGTGTGCCCACCCGAAGGCCTACTTCCAGCTCCTGCCCCAGAATTATTAAGTCTCGGCAGTCTGGATCAAGGCGGCTGACGCCGCCTATGTACGAGGTACGATGTAGCGAAGCCGGGGACACAGCTTTGCCAAATTCGCGCGCAAGTGCGGGAATTCTCCAAATCGTACGTCGTGCATCGCAAGTGTATTGCCATTTGGCGGTCAGTGTGCTAAAGTGGGTGCATGGACATTCGGTTGGCAGGAGCGCGGTTATACGGCATCGTGGACAGGGGTTATGTGCGGGAAGCCGACGTGGCGGCGTGCGCGCGTGCACTGATCGCCGGCGGGGTGCGCATTCTCCAACTGCGTGCCAAGGGACTGCCGCAGGCGGAGGTGGCGCGGCTGGCAAGCCTCCTGCAACCCGTTTGCCGCGAGCTGGACGCCCTCTTTGTACTGAATGATGATCCGGAACTCGCCGCGGAACTGGGAGCCGATGCCGTGCACGTGGGGCAGGACGCCCCGGCGCTTGCGGACATCCGCCGCCTCGTCGGCCCGCGCATGCTCATCGGACGCTCCACCCATTCGCTTGACCAAGTGCGCCGCGCTCGCGAGGAGGGGGCGGACTACATCGGCTTCGGTCCTCTCTTCCCCACGCCCACTAAGCCCGGGCGTCCCGCCATTGGACTGCGGGACATTGCGCAGGCGCAGGAGCTGGCGGGGGGCATGCCCGTGTTCTGCATCGGCGGGGTGAATGCCGACACACTGCCGCAGGTGCTCGCCGCCGGGGCGCAACGCGTGGTGGTGGTTTCCTGGCTTTTGCAGCAGGCGGATCGCACCCGCGCCGCGCAGCAGCTCATCCGCACCCTCACTCCCTCGTAAGCATGGCGCGCATTCTCTCAGCAGTGAGCGGCGGGGTGGACAGCGCGGTGGCCACCGCTTTGCTCGTGCAGCAGGGGCACGAGGTGGTGGGCGCTTACATGAAAAACTGGATCAACGAGGAAGGCATCCCGGGCGAATGTCCCTGGGAGCAGGATATTGAGGATGCGCGCGCCATCTGCCGCGTGCTGGGCATCGAGCTGCGCGTGGTGGATCTCATTGAGCAATACCGCGCCCGCATCGTCAACTACCTGCTGGAGGGCTACCGCGCCGGCACCACCCCGAACCCGGATGTGCTCTGCAACCGCGAAATCAAGTTCGGCGTGCTGCTGGACTACGCGCTGGAACAGGGTTTTGAGGGTGTCGCTACCGGTCACTACGCCAAGCGGGAGGACGCTCCCGGCGGCGAGCACTACATCCTGCGCGGGGACGACCCGAACAAGGATCAATCCTACTTTCTCGCCCTCATGCGCGCTGATCAGGTGGCGCACGCCATCTTTCCGATCGGCGGCATCGCCAAGCCCCGCGTGCGCGAGCTGGCGCGCGAGTTCGCCCTGCCCGTCGCTCTCAAAAAAGACTCGCAGGGCATCTGCTTCATCGGGCAGGTGAAAATGAGCGACTTCCTGCGCCACTTCATCCCCGATAACCCCGGTGACATCGTGGATACCTCGGGTCGCGTGCTCGGCCGCCACTTCGGCCTGCACCTCTTCACCATCGGCCAGCGCAAGGGGCACCACATCGCTTCCCCGCGCGAGGGCGTCGCCTACGTCGTCGTCGGCAAAGACATCGCCCGCAACCGCCTCATCCTCGACTACGAAAGCCCGGATGCCCCGGGACTCTACGCCTCCGGCGCCTCGGTCAGCCACATCACCAACGCCTGCCACCCTCTGCCTGAGCGCGTGCTTGCCCAGCCCCGCTACCGCTCCCCCGCCGAACCCGCTACCCTGCGCTACCTCGGCGAGGACTGCGTCCAGCTCACCTTTGACCGGCCTGTTCGCGCCCTTTCCCCCGGCCAGATTTGCGCTTTCTACGACCCCGCCGCCCCCGCCCGTCTCCTCGCCGGCGGCTTCTTTTCCCGAATCACGGAGCAAACGCGTTGAAAAAAACGTAAAACATTTACGGTTTACGATTTGGGAACTTCCTGCGCTTGCGCGCGAGTTTGGCGAAGTTTGACATCTTGTCGGGCTTACTTCTTTTGACGCCTCGTCACCACACGGCCTCCGCGCCTTGCGGGCAGCGCATGCGCGCTGTCGTAAGTTGCCTTACACCGTCGGAAGTTTTGTCCATAGGAAACGCATGGGAAGTGGGTTAAATGAGCCCGGAGAAAATTTTATTGTGACACGCGCGTTTTTTTTGGGAAAAATCAAAAAAATTGCTGTACATCTCCCCTGAAAAGTGGTAGCCTACAAGAATCCTCCCGTCCTGCCGTTACAAGAGGTGTGCACTGTGGGACGGGGACGTCGTAAAATCTTCATGATTCCAATTCAGCGATGAAACTGCATCTTCCTTCGGGTCTTCGCAAGGCTTTGTTGGCATGCCTTGCCGCGTTAGCCTTGCCCACTGCCGGCATCTCCACAACCATTGCCTCCGCTTCCGGTATCGCTGCTGCTTTTGCTGCCCTTCAGGCACAGGTGGAGGCAGCTCCTACTGAAACAGCGCAGAAAACTCAGGATGTTTCGGACCGGTCTGGCATTGGGATGGAGGGTTCCGTCACTTATTCCGGCTGGATTTTCTCCATGAATGTCGGCGAAGCTACTCCTGAGGGCGCCCAAAATCAGCCGTTATATGGAGGCGGTAGCGATAACGTTCATGTCAAGTACTACCATTGGGTACCGAATGCGGGTGGTACAGGTATGGAGTACTCGACATCCGCTGATGGTACGGTCGAATCTTGGAATGGAAGGCAAACACCGGCACCGGGACCTGATGGCAAAACTGGTCAGCAGTTGTGGTGCTTTTTTGATAACCACTCCTCCTCAAATGCTTCGATTTATCATACTCTGCGCTTGGAGGGGGGAGACTCCTCAACAACTTACTCCATCACAAGTGATTTTCATAGCGACGCGTATTCACTGTGTTTTGGCGGCTTGATTGTGGAGGAAGGGCAAGGGGGATTTACGGTTGGAGGAACGGGGAAAACGGAGAAGATTGTGCTCAAAACGGGCACGGCCGAAGGGGTCAATTTTGAAGCGTTGATTCTTTCAGATTTCGCATTTACCACGCGGAACCGGACGGATAATCTCGCCGTGAGTGTGGAGAGCAATGCAAACTTTCGTGTTGGTGCGGGCATTACCATGGATTTTGGGCGCTGGGTGAAAGTTGCAGAGAACATGTCTCTGAATTTGAGCCGCATTGGCAGCACTGAGACAGAAGGACCTGCGAACGTCACCATGGGACGAGGGCTCGATTTGGGTGATCAAGCATCTCTCGTTGTTGGAGAAGGGGTCGTGTTGACCGTTAATGACATACTAACGGGAACGGAAAGTGCGTCACTCGTCCTCGAAACCGACTCGAATGTCACCCTCAAAGGCAGCCAATCTTCCGTAGGTCGTTTGCAGTTGGCGGCCGGCTCGAATCTGACATCCATCAACCCGCTCACCATCTATTCTATGTTGACCGTGAGCGGCGGCGTGCTGAATGTGACCGGTAAACTGGGTATAATCGATAACGCAACGGAGGCGGTGCTCACTATTGATGGCGGTGGTACTGTGAGTGCCGCTTCTTTGGGTGGGCCGGGTGACGGACATGCCGGTCGCTTGAAGGTGGGCGGGGCTAGCACATTCGGCACGTTGACAGTGGGAACGCAAGCAAACTCCTACACCGGCGATGCGTTTATGGCGAGGTCGCTGTACGTGCAAAACAAAGCTGAAGGCGAAGGAGAAGACTCCGTTGTGACCATTTACGGGAATGCCAATTTCTACGATTGTATACAGGGTCAGGACAGTTATGCCATGATTGTTGATGGCAAGAGCAAGGTGACTATTGATGGAACCTTGCACGGAAATAATGCGAACCACGTTCTGCGGAACGTGAAACTGGACAACGGTGGTGAATTGAGCGTGAAGGGAGCCGTGACATTCGGAAACAATTACGGCCTTGAGGTAGCGAACGGCACTGCCACATTGAACGGAGGGGTGACGGCATCGTTCATTAACATCTCGCAGGGGAGCTTGAAACTGCGCGGAAGTTTGAATGTGACGGGGGGGATGAGTGTGAGCGGTGGAGTGGTGAGTCTAGACAGGGTGACCATGGATCAAGGAATGCGGATGACATTGAGGGGCACGGGCATCCTGGATCTGACGACCGGGGGTATAACGAGCATTGGCGAGGGGCAGAAGCTGACTCTTGCCATCGAGAGGACGATTGATGGCGCCGGCGGAAAACTGCGGCTTACGGATGCCGTTATGAGCTCTCTGACAAGCTCTCTAGAGAACAAGATCGGGATCAGCATCAGCGGAGCCAAGTGGGACTACCAGCTTTTTGATCTGGACGGATTGAATGCGGGTGCGTGGACGGCGGGAAGGGCTGAGAACTTCTTGAAGACATTTTGGTCGGAAGGATGGCGTGATGAGTACACCCTGAGCGTTGATGACACAGGCATGGTGCACTTCTCCATGGGCGGCGAACTTACGTGGACCGGCGGGGAGGGCAATGTCTGGGATACGAACGCGCACAACTGGAATGACGACAAAACGGGTGACACAGGGGAGGCTTTTGCCACTAACGATTCGGTGACGTTCGGCGCCGATGGCGTTCAGCGCAATGTGATTGTTTCCGGGGGACTGGAACCCGGGGATATTGTTGTGACGGGCGCCACCACGTACACCTTCACCGGGCAGGGAGGTGCGGAAGGCAACAACTCGATCTCTGCCGTCGGGAGCCTGTACGTGCAAGAAGGTTCGACGGCTAGCTTTGGATCATTGGAGGAGTTCAGCGTCGAGGGGAACGTGTACGTGCAGGGAGCTTCGACGGCCAGCTTTGATCAACTGGGGACGCTCAGCGTTGCCGGGAACCTGTACGTGGACGGGGGTTCGACAGTCAGCTTTGACCAATTGGAGACGCTCAACGTCGTTGGTGGTACGGTATCCGGCTCTCTCAACCTCGGGAGCGCGATCGAAGCGAAAAACCTGGGAGGCGTGGTCGTCGAGGAAAGCGGCAGGATTATCCTCCCCGAGAGTACGGCAGAAGGCTGGAGCGGCACCATGCTTTCCGGTGACGGTACGGTGGTGCTGGATGCAGCTGTCGCCGGTGGTGGTGAAGATGGCGCCGTGATCGTGACAGTCGATCAGAACAACAACCTGTTTGCTGCGCTTTTTGCGGCGGGCGATGCCAATATCCAGCGTGATGGAGCTCATGCGGGTATCGGGCGATTTGAGGTGGCGAGCGGCACGACGCTGGTGCTGGCGGACGGAAATATTGGTAAAGGACTGAGTCTCATACGGAATCTCGCCGTGCAGAAGGGGGCTATTTTGCAGCTCAGTGCTAATGTGTTAGACAACTCGGATTCCGGGTATACGAGCGTTGGGACCTTGGTACTCTCCGGCGGAGAGGAAGGAGAGGCTGCCGTTCTGGAGAATACAGGTGCACAAGTATGGGTGAAGTGGAACTGGGAATTGGAAGATGACGCCACTGTGAGGAACAGCGGCAGTGGAGATTTTAATATCACCGGGTCGGCAACTCTCAACGCGCATGGGCACACGTTGACGCTGGAAGCGCCGGAAGGAGAGCAGAGGACCTTCTGGTTTGGTGAGGCGTCCGGGACCTCCTCCTTTGGGGCAAGTGAGGACTCCTCCGGCGTTGTCCGGCTGAACTCCGGTGTGAGGCTGAACTTCAACACAACAAACGGCGCGAGTTTCTCGGGCTACACTATGAGCCTTGTCGAGGGCTCGACGCTTGAGATGCGAAAAAATGCCACGTTCGGCGCCCTGTCGGGTACGGGTGACGTGAGCTTCTCCAACAGCAGCGTCACCATGACTTTGGCCGGCGAGAGTGCGGTGGCGTACACAGGCACGATCGCCAGCGGCGGCAACGGAACGATCGTCGTGGACAATGGAGCGACGTTCTTGCTGGGGGATGGCGCAAACATTGGCAACACGGTGAATGTTTTCGGCACGCTTTCTACGGAAGCGGCTCAGGAGGACGCCGCGGTTAAGGCGAGTGCGAGTGTCCGTACCCTCAATGTCGCGGAAGGTGCCGAGGTGAGTTTGGGAGAAGGATCCATTTTATCGGTTGGAAATTTGAACGGAATCGTCCCAGAAGGAAGTTCTTCGGTGGATTACGGCTCCATCACCGGCGCCGGCACGTTAAGACTGACCGCAAGCACGGGGAGCTATGGTGGGAATATCGGGTCCGACTTCGAGTATGATGCTGCGGCTGGCGTCTTCACCCTGAATGGGCAATTTACGGGGGCGAACTTGACCGTGACGAGCGGGACTTTGGCGCTGGGACGCGGCAATGATGATGACACTGTCCGGGAAATACCAACAGTGGCAACAGTGCACACCGATGGTAAGTTGTCCTTGGCGGCGGGGAACTATGGGATGGTGATTTACTTGGATGCCGTAGACAACAACACTGAGTTGTTGCACTGGAGCGGCGATGTAGAAATCGAGGTCCTGTCCGGGAAGGGCAGGGTGACCGTGGAGAACAGCGAAAATACTCTGACCATATCGGGTGAGGCCACGGAGGAGCAGGTGTTCACGGGGAATGTGTGTCCGGGAGGCAATGGGACGGTTAATTTGACGGGCACCATGCACTTGGGGGATGGAGCCAGTTTTGGCAACACGGTGAAAGTGACCGGGACGCTGGCGATGCCGGCTGTTCTGAAAGAGAATCCGGATGAGAACCCGGATGAGGATCCGTTCAAAGAAATCTCAGCAACGGTAAAGCGTCTCCACGTGGGGGAAGGGGGTAAAGTCCAGCTTGGGCGCAACACCACCTTGAACGTGACTGAGCTCGCCGGCGCAGATGGTGGCTATGGTTCCATCACCGGCGAGGGTACATTGAATCTCACGCCGGCGGGCGGAGGTTCCGGAGGGACGGACAGAAGCTTCGGGGGAGAGATCAGCGTCAGGAGGCTGGTATATCATGGGTCGGGCAGCGAGAGTCCATTCACGTTGGATCAGGGCTTTGGAGGTACAAGTTTAGAGGTGATAGGCGGGGTTCTGGCGTTTGGCGCTAACACCATGTTGGGCAAGGAGGGTGAAGGTATGAGCTGGGTCATCGAGGGAGATTCTCAGCTGGATTTGAGTGCATATGAGCTCACCCTTGCGGCGACGGCAGTTGATTTGACGATCGATGCGAGGGGAGAGACCGGCTCGGATCGGGAGGCGCTCAAGTTAGGCTACGAAAACGGGATCCAGTTTGATACTCTGCAGAAGTTGGCTGAAGCCGGCCTGTTGAAGCTCACGCTCCAGGGGGTAGAGGGCAGGTACCATCTGCTTGAGGGGGACGAGCTTGGCGTCCCCCAGGCCGAATTGCAGGAGTTCCTGAATAATATCTTATGGTCAACCGATGAACGTATTTCCGTGACGATTGATGTGCACGGCTACCTCACTGTGGAGGTGGGACACACGTTGACGTGGAATCCGGAGAACACGGAGGGAACGTGGGAGGCCTATACGGAAGAAATCGAGAACAAGCCGTGGATTGACAACAGCGCCACCGGTGAGGAGAAAGAGGAACAAGAAGAGAGCGGTGATCTCGGGTACGCGTTCCACGACGGGGATCGCGTTGTGTTCAGTGACAGCACGACCACACCGCACACCATCACGATTGCCGAGGGAGGCGTAACGGCCGGCAAGATGACGGTGCAGGGAGGGACGTGGACATTCTCCGGCGGGGCGCTCACGGTTACGGGAGGTCTGTGGTTGGAAGGAGAGGGCTCGAGAGCGACCTTCTCAGGCAATGGTGATAAGAACTTCGGGGGGAGCGAAGACAGCCCGGGCATCCACTTGGGGGAGGGCACGGAGCTGGTGATTACGCAAGGTGGGGATGCAAATTGGGCGACGGGTGGCGCGAACTATGTGGAGGGCGAGGGAAGCATTGTGTTGGAAGGCTTGACCGTGAACAATGGCGCGAATGGAGTCGGACTTCTGTGGGTTTTCATGGGGGCGGGAGATGGAACGCTGACGTCGCCGCAGATCGGGGCGCTGAAGCTGCGGAACGGCACCGTGCTGACGATGGCCGGCGAGATGGGTGGTAGTGGCAGAGGGCACGCGCTGGGCAATTTTAAGGACATTTACGTGGAGGATGGTAGCACTCTGATCATTTCCTCCCTGGCGTTGGGAGCGAAGAACCACACGAACAATGTGCTGCACGTAGCCGGAGATGGTGCGGCCGACCAAGGAGGAGCGCTGGTTCTGAACAATGCCAACATCGATTGGGACATCAAGGCGGAGGCCGACGCGACCATCGTGACAGGGACGGGCATAACGTACGCCAATCACACCTTGGATCTGAATGGGCATACGCTGACGTTGGCCTTGGGAGCAGCGTTGACCTTGAACACCGGCACCGTGTTGAGCGGCGACGCGGACGGAAACAGCACCCTGGTGAAGACAGGAAACGTGCGGATGACGATGGAAAGCGGTACGATCACGGCGACGGAAGGATTATTCGGAACCATTGACGTGCGGGGAGGCGAGCTGTGGGTCAAGGACAATGACCTCGGAGGGTGGGGCGTGAAATTGACGGAAGGCGCCACGTTGTTTGCCGGTGTCTCCGGTGCCGGTGAGGTGCGAATGGGATTCCTGGATGGCGATGGAGGAGTCATTGAGAATTATACTAGCAACCAAGCCTACCACCCCATACTTATCTTGACGGGAGGCGAGGGCATAGAGAAGACCTCCGGGGCAATGTTCAGGGGCGCTAGCGGTACCGGAACGAGCTATCTCAATTTGAGAAAGGAAGGCGCCGGAAAACAAATCTTTTCGGCGGGGAATTTCGGCCGTCTGCATACAGTCACTGTGAGCGGGGGAGAATTGGAATTCGCCGGGTCGGGAACCGTCGTGGGGACGGTTGACTTGAGCGAGGGTAGCAAACTGACGCTGAGCGGCAGGACTGCCGACACGGGGAACGAGACCGAGAACTCTGTGAACATCGGGGGAGCCGTCACATTGGCCGGGGAGGCGGAGTTGGTGATCGGCGATGAGACCGGCGAGGAGATCAACGACAGCTATTATGTGCAAATCGCTGATCTGAGCGGCGAGAGCGGCACACGCATTGCGGGGCCGGGCACATTGAGATTGACGGCAGCGAGCGGCAACTTTGACGGTACGGTGAGCAGCAAGTTGGTGTACGCGGGAGGATCAACAGGGAGCTACACGCTTGCCACGTACAGCGGCGGAGATCTGACAATAGAGAGCGGCACATTGAAGGTGACCGCCGGAGGCATTGCGAGTCTCACCAGACTGACGATGAACGATGGCGCTTCCTTGGAGCTGGTCAGCGGCGATCTTTCACTGGGCGTCGACGGCATGAGGGTAGACGTGACGCTGGACGGGAGCAGCGCCTTGCGCTTCTCGGCGCTCGGAGGAGAGGAGGGGCAGAAGCTCGTGTTGGGAGGGGGGGCTCAACTGACGGAGGAGTCCGAGGGGAGCTTGAGACTCGTTCTGAGCGATGCGTTGCTGGAGGGATGGGCGAGCGGAGAGGTGCAGCTGGTGGAGTGGGGAGATAAGTACAATGATTGGAAGGATGTCATCGAGTTGGATACGAGTTCTGTATTGAACTACAAGAATTTGCAGCTTAACGAGGAAGGAATGCTGATATGGAGTGAGCCGATAGAGGAGGCCGATTACACGTGGACCAATTCTCAGCATGAAGGCTCCTCCTTCGTTTGGACGTCAACGAAGGAGGATTGGGATACGAGGGGGGCGTACGTCAACGACGCTGACCAGGTGGTGCACATATTGAACGACGAGACGGGAGATCTGACCATTAAGATCGATGGAGCCGACACGAACGACGAAGGGATCGTGGCGGGGAATCTGACGTTGGGAGGCGTAGGGAAGATCATCCTGCAGGTGAAGGATGGGGCATCCGTGATCGCTCTGGATACATTGGCCGTGAAGGGGAATATGGAGATCAACGTGGACGCGGACATCAGCGTGGACACGTACGTGGGGGGCGAATTGCGTGTGGGGAAACACAAGACGGTGTACTACATGCGCACAGATGCCCAGAGAAACACGCTACAGACGACGGGGATCACGTTGATGGAAGAGAGTTCCAGGATCTACTTGGAGGAGGACGCAACACTGATCATGGGGCCGAATGCGAATGTGAAGAGGAAGGAAGAGGTCGAGGGCGAGTGTCACATCACGGGGACGGGAACCTTTGAGGTGGATCTGGATCGCAATTCATCAGGGGCGCATGAGTTCGATTCTGAGGGAGTTGTGATCGACGAAGGCGTGAGGGTCAATCTGAGGTCGTCGGGAACCAACGTCAATACGAAGTGGGACTTTTTCAAGAATCTGGATGTGAGGGGAACGGCGCATTTGTACGGATGCGAGGTGGTGCTGAGAGGCAATAACGTGATTCATGCGGTGGATGCGTCGGAGTTCGATGAAGAGTGGAACGGCAACCGCTCGCACATTACATTTGATCAAAATCACGAAAGCACAATCTTTGAGACAGATCTGGCGCTGGAGCATGCGGGATTTTCTGTGTCACACGGTACGGTGACCATGCATAAATTGACCACACTCTACTACACCCAGACGGGTGGAGAGGTGACGGTGAAAGGAGAATATACGACGGACGAGGACGGGATTACGCGAGAGGACGGGATTGCGATGGAAGTGAACGGGAACTTCACGCTGAATAACTCGACCCTCCGCGTGGCGGGGACACTCCGGGTAGAGGGAACATTTGCGAGCTCGGGGGGCAACTCGACCCTGGAGGCAGACAGTTTGGTGTTGCTGGGTGGAGCGGATGCCGATTTTGACAGCAGACAGATTCGTCTTTCACGCGATGGGAGATTGGTGAAGAACGGGGGAGGACGACAGCAGTTGCGTTGGGCCACAGAAGGAGAGACATACGAAATAGGCGGCACCGTGATTGTGGAAGCTGGCATCTTGCAGCTTGGCAATGGCTACCGAACCAACAATTTCAGCGCAGGAACGCTGACTGTGGGAGAAAATGCGACCTTCCGGCTCATTGAGCGGGGGACACTGATCCTGAGGGGAGGACTGACCCTGAGACAGGGAGGCATGGTGAACGTGGGAGGCACTGGCGCCGACGGAGCGTACCAGAACCAGTGCCTCGCCGGTGTCCTGGAGGTGAACGGAGCCTTGCAGGACGGATCGTTGCAGGGGAACCTTGGAGGTTCGATCAACCTGTACTCGAACGGCGGCCTGGTCATCAAGCACATCAAGAGCGAGGAAAACAAAGCCGACAATGCACTGGGCGAGTTGTCGCTCAAGACATCGGGTGGGAACACGTACGATCACAAGACGGACCACCAACTCACCTTCTTGTGCGACAAGGAAGGATATGCATCGATCAACTTGGGCAATCTCAGCGCTGAGAATCAGACCCAGAGCTTGACGATTATGCTGAGAGGGTTGGATACGTATGTCGAGGCGCATGCGGATCAGGAGGACAATGGGGGATGGGACTTTGATCTGTTTAACCTGGGAGTTACGCCGGAGGGAGAAGAGCAGCAGTATTCGCAGGTGAGGGTGGCTCTGTTGGAGATGTACCGCAGTGAAGTTCTGACCTTGGGGAACCTGGCCTACGAGTGGGAGTTGACCGAGGATGGGCACGTGCTCATCACGAGACGTCTGGCGGAATTGAGCTGGTCGGCGGGCGAGGGAGATCACGGGCAGTGGATGATATGGCAGGCGGGGCTGGACACCGGCTCTTGGGATGGCGGGCAGGACTGGTCGCCCGGGCAGCGCGTGAGATTTAAGGGCAATGGGCAGGATGCCACCATTACGCTGGCAGAGGATGTCCAGACGGGCAAACTCGTGACGGAAGGACGAGGGAGAGGGACGTTCATCTTTGACGGTGGACACACCATTACGGTGAGCGTCGTGGAGGTTGGCACCAACTGCGAATTCCGCACGGATATGCAGCTGGAGGGCGAGATGAGCATTCAGGGCGTTCAGAGCAACGAGGCGAGGGGCAAAACGGTGACATTCAACGGCGGCACGCTGCGCATGCAGGAGGGCGGAAGCGTGTACTTGGGGGAGGGAGCCACGCTCGACCTTGAGAATGCAACGCTGTCGCACGGAAGCGGTGAGGAACGGCATAGATTTTTCGGAGATGGAGGCACGGTGCGAGTAGGAGTGGAGAGCGATCTGCACAGGATGAACTTTGAGGAAGGGGTGACGGTGGAAGTCGTGGGGAGTCCGGTGGAGGCCTCGACGCTGACGGATCTGGAGATCGGAGGGCTGTTGAAGTACAGCGGGATGGGACTGAATCTCGCCGGAACCAACGAGATAGGCTCGATGGATGTGGAAAAGCTGAACGGGATGCTCACCTTGGGGGAAGGGCACGTCAGCACGACCATCACGGGCGAGGAGGGCTTGACACTGGCGCAAGGCTTCTCCGCGACGGCGGGAGCGATGACGGTTAATAAGGGGAATTTTGAGGTGAGCGGAGAGTTCACGCTGGGGAACGGCGCGAGTGTGACGGTCCTCGGAGGATCGCTTATCCTGCACGATGGAGTGAGCAACAGCGGCGCCGAGGGTGACGAGGGCGTCGTATACGTTCAGATGGCAGACCTCAACGATGACCCCGGCGCCCCGAGCGGCGATGACCCCGACGCCCCGAGTGAGGAGGTGAGTGGGGATTTGCAGCTGCTCAACGCGGATGGGGGAGACTCTGTGTTTGTGGGCAGTGTCAGCGTTGAGGGAAATCTGAGCAAGGCGGGAGCCGGGAAGCAGACGATTCGCGCGGGGGCTGAGAACTCCACCTTCTGGGTGGGCGGCAACGTGTCGGTCGAGGAAGGCGTACTGGAGCTGAGCAGCGACACGGCCGGAGGGGAGATAGACGGAGATGTGACCGTGAGCGCAGGCAGCTTCAGTTGGCAGGGCGAAGCCGGTCTGGCGGTTGGAGGAAGCGTGACGGCGAGCGGAACGGGAGAATTCGGAATGACGAACGGTCGCATAGCCGGATCCCTGACGGTGGAGAGCGAGGCGCGAGCCGAGTTCAGCGTCGGTACGACCACAGTGACGGGAAGGATTGAAGCGCAGGGCGAAGTGAGCCTGAGAGACGGCGGCGTGCTGGATACCTTGGGAGGGGAGCTCGAGCAAGTGTCGATTCGTTCCGGAGCGGTTCTCAAAACGGGCGACGTTGCGACGATTGGACGCTTGGTGGTAGACGGCGGCGGTCTGGAAGTGAAGGACAACGGGACGCTGACGATCGGTGAGATTCAGGAGGGAGGAGAGCTGACGCACCTGCACTTGGGCGCGGTTTCCACCCTGAATGCGGGGGGATTGCGTTTGCAGGGAGCCGGGGCGATAACTTGGGAGGGGTCTGCTCTACTCAACTTGCAGGGTTCGGAGAAGATCAGGCTGGGCGAGGGCTTCAGCCTGGAGGGACAGGAAATGAGCGAGGGCAGGCTGCGCATCCACCTGACGCAGGAGTTCCTGAATCAGTACGAGCAGAGCGGGTCGGGCACCTTCTTTGCGCTGTCCGAAGGTGTTGTCTGGGATTCTGCGTGGTCGCAGTACTTCCTGTTGGAGTGTGATGCGACGCGCACCTACAATGGGTTGCACATCGATGAGGACGGCTACCTGGTGTGGGAGGGGCGCGTTGGCGTGGAGTGGACGGGAGGTCATGGCGGAACCTGGAGCGATGACGACAATTGGGTGAACGCGAACGACCCGAACCGCAATCCGGAGGGTCAGGATGTCTATTTCACCGATGAGGCGGACGGCAACGTGAATATTGACGGTAACGTCAGTCCGAAGAATGTTTTTGTGGACAGCGGCGAGTACCAATTCGTCGGCGATGGCGGCATCAATATGCAAGAGACTGGTGACGGCATGAGCGGGGCTCTGGTCGTGGGGGGCAACGGCAGAGATGCGAAGCTGACGCTGAATGTGGACAACGTGAACCTGCCGACGATTCGGCTGGAAAAGATGGGCACATTGGTCGTGGCGCGTAAGGATGCTCTGACAGGGTCGGTGGAAGACGGCAATGCCACGAAGATCAAGTTCATGGGAGGCGTGCTGGAGTACAGCGGCGATGTAGTGCTGGAGGGAATCGACTTGAGTAGGTATGTGGCCGATCGCAAGGAAGGCAGCACCGAAATGGCCAGGGTGAACGTGTCGAACGATGAGGCATACGAAGGCCAGGAAGTCGTGTGGGGCAGGACAGAGGTCGAGATCCAGGGAGACGATGGGGAAGAATCCAGGGTGGAAGTCGAGGTAGACGAGGTGAAGGGCAACAGCGGCTTGAGGCTCGCGTTGGATGAGAAGGGAATGGAGAAGGGAGGAGATGGTCACCTGACGTTGGAATGGAAGGACGTCGCCCCGGAGATCCCGGAGAATCCGGAGGATCTGGAGATTATCGACCACGCGGGAGAGATAGCCGTGAGGGGAGGAGAGCTGGAGTACAAGGTGCATCATGATGCTGAGAACCCCGTGGAAAGCTCCCGCCTGGGCGGCGATGCGACGGTGGACGAGGCAGGGACGCTGATTTTGACCGTGGCGGAGGACTCCTCCGGAACCTTGGACTACGCCGGGAAGCTGGCGGGCAAGGGCTCCGTGGAGCTGCGTGCCAACGAGGGCACGGTGAGGGTGAGCGGCGACAACAGCGGATTCGGGGGTCGGATTGTCATTAACGCGAGCCCGAAGAAGCCCGATGACACGGATCCGGACAACCCCAGCGTCAGCGCGTCGAGCGAGCCCGGGGGCGAGGAACCGCAGTTGGACACACGCGGAGCCATTGTTGTGCAGGAGACCAATGCGCTGGGTGGAGCGGGAACGACACTCGTGCTTGAGAGCGGCAAGCTGACCGGAGATAAGCAGGAAGAGATGGAAGTGCCTCCCACCCAAGGAGAAGAGGGGGGAGAGCCGGAGACAGTCATGGTTCAGGTGCCGGTGGAAGTGCAGGCCGGCACGGTTGCAGTGACGGGAACGGACGGTGTCGGCACCAGGCTGAGCTATGTCACGCTGACGGGTAAGGTGACGGGGGAAGGAACAGTGACGGCAGCCAATGAAGTTGCACTGACGGGCAGTCTCTCCGAGTTTAAAGGCTCTTTGAACACCGAGGAGCTCGGAATCTGGAAGATCCAGAGCGACGACAGGAATTTGGCGATGAAGCTGGCGGGAGCCGGCATTGTGAACTTCGCTGCGGAAGGAGAGACGACGTTCAGCGGCTCCGTGGAGGGCAGCCTGGTCCTGGAGCAATCGGGAGACGGGATCCTGACGGTAACGTCTGTCGATACGTCCAAGGACGCCAAATTGAAAGGCAACATCACGCTGGGAAATGCGGCAGCGCTCATGGCGGTGTGGAACGGCAGCGAGCTGGTGGATGGCGACGAAGACGGATCGACCGTCATCACGTTGGCCAATGTGGAGTTGGGCGTGGGTGGCATCACGACGAAGGGTGACGAAGCCAGGTTGAACGTGAACACGGCGGTTGGAGGAAGAGGGGCCGCCACGCGTGCAGCTGATGTCGGCAGTATGGCCGGCACGGTGAATGTGAACGGGATGGATGGATCCATGCTGGACAACATCACGATTAACGAAGGCGGTCAACTGATCGGTGTGACGGGAACCTACGCTCCGGACAGAGATCACCGGATGCTCCTGTATTTTGGCGAAGAAAACGCCACGAATGTGGAAGAGCAGAAGGGGGACAGAAAAGCGCTGATTGTGGGTCGCAAGGACTCCGAGCAGAATGACTTCAGGCTGGAAGTCGCAAAGAACAGACTGGAAGTCGAAGTCGAGGGAGAGGACGAACCAAGCGTCGACTACGTGATGCAGGTAGCTTTCAGTTCAGACATTTACGGCTTGCTGCGCGAGAGTGAGAAAGCCAACAAGGATGCGGAACAGCAGGTAGGGAAGGTATGGCTGCGCTTGCTGCAAAGCGGCACGGTAGACAGAGGAGGCGAAGAGATCAGCCTAGATCTGACGAAGATGGATGACGGCGTGGCGCAACTGCTGGGGTACAGCGCGGAGCTGGAACTCGAGGAGGATGGCTACTTGCTGCTGAGCGGCACCACGGACAATCTGTACATTGTGATGGATGGTGAGTTCTCAGATAAGGCGACAGTGGATCAGGAAGGTCTGCTGGTCGGGAAGGACTCGGTGATTGTGCTGGATCGCAAGACGCTGACATTGCAGATGAACGGCGCCGACGCCAACAGAGACAACCCGGTGCTGCGCAACTTGCTGGGCACGAAGGGCACCACGCTGCATGTGATCAACGAGGCGTGGAAGGATGCCGAGCCGGATAAGAAGGGCGACCGCGTGACGCTGGTTCTGGATAACACCTGGGTTGACGAAATCCGACACGACAGCACGGACCTGGACGGCGCGTTGTTGACGCAGGCGCGGGGAGTGGATACCGTCTTTGAGGGCAGTATCTTGGGGGGAGTTATCGAAGAGGGAGAGGACGGCATCGAGAAGAGAGAGGGCGGTGTGGATGTGAACAAGACCGGCTTGGGTACGCTGACGGTAGGCGGCGACTACACGCTTGTTGACGGATCTACGACCATCGTGCAGGGCGCCCTCGTGCTGCGCGGCGAGAGCAACAGGATGGAGGATCTCAACTTCGCCTATGTGACGAAGCAGGATACCGCCCATGACGAGGATCAACGCGGGCTTGTGCTGGACGGAGGTACGACGACGATCGTCGGGAGGATCACGGATCTAAACAACAGCGCAGAAGGTAACGACATTGTGCTGAGGAACAATGCGAACCTGGAGCTGGAAGGCGAAAGCGAGCTGGCGAGCACCTCGATCATCGGCGAGGGATGGAACACCGGTACGGTCACCCTGAAGAAGAACGAGGAGGGCAAGGGTGCGAGCTTGTCGTTTGTCGGACCGGATGACGCCGATGGCGATGGCAAGGCAGACGCGCATCTTTCCGGCGTAGCTGTGCAGATGGAGGATGGAACGACGCTGGACGTCGGCAAGGGCAACAACCGGCTCACCGCACTGAACGGCGCGGGCACGCTGAAGAGTGATGGCAGCGGTACCTCGGAGAACAGTGGCACGCTGACAGTGGGCGGCGGCAGCTTCTCCGGAAGGCTGGATGTATCCGGCAGCGGATCTGCCGGTACGCTGGCGGTGGAAGCGGGCAAGAGCTTTACCTTGAACAATGCTACGGGTGCGGCTCAGAAACACGAGGATGATTCTGCTTGGGACGTGAAGCTGGGCAATGGGTCGAGACTCACGGTGGACGTGAGCGGGCGAAGTTATCTGGCACTGGGGGACGTGACCTTGGGCAACGGCAACCTGACGGTGGACTTTGGTAACCGTGCGTTGGATGGCAAGTCGCTGGAGGCGACCATCGTGAGCGCCGGGGAGAATGGCTTGCTGGAGTTCCGCGGCGGTAGTCTGGGCAGTGTGGAGAAGGAGGGAACCGGGATCAAGGTGGGGCAAGGAGTGGATCGGGAGGCGTTTAAGAACCAGGTGAAGTTTACCGGAGTGGCCAATTTCCTGAAAGATCACGAGGTGACGATAGGCGATGACGGTATGGTCACCGTGACCATGAAGGAGAGCATGGAGAACAAATTTGAGCGCGTGATGCCCGATGCGAACAAGAACGCGTTGGCGGGTGCCTCAATGGTGTGGGATTCGCTGAAAGAGAAGTCGCAGACGCAGAGCTTCTTCGATGTGTTGTCCGACCCGGAATCCGACTACAAGCGCCTGATCAATGATCTGATTGTCAAGTACGACAACGGGGACAACAGTGACTTGGAGCGTGCTCTCACCTCAGTGGCGGGGGCGTCGATTGCGACGATAGCACCGGCCTTCATGGAGGATTTGCACCGCCAGATCAAGACGATTCGCAACCGCACGACCACCATGGCCGGCGATGTGAACTACGAAGCCTACGACACCCTGCCGCTCTGGCATGCGTGGATCAACGGCGAGGGCGGTTACCATAAGCTGGAGGCCGACGGCTATCTGCCCGGCTACACCCTCAACAACTGGGGCGGTACAGTGGGCGTGGACATCGATGTGACTCCGCGGACGACGATAGGCCTGGCGCTCTCGGCCATGTATGGTGATCTGAAGCCGGATTCTGCTGATTCCGCTACGGGTCAGTTGGATACGACCTACCTGAGCGCGTTTGTACGAGCCAACCGGGGATCTTGGATTCACACCTTCGTGGTGAGCGGCGGTCTGGCGGACATCAAGCTGGATCGCACGGTCAACTACGGCTCGAGCAGCTATCACGCCAATGGCAGCACGGATGGCTACGCTTTCGGAGCCATGTATGAGGTGGGATACACCCAGTTGATGAACGAGTCGGGTACTGTCGCGCTGCAGCCCGTGTTCAATGTCGAGGTGCGGCACGTCAACGTCGGAGGCTACTCGGAGAGTGGCAGCGATGCCGGTCTGAAGGTTGACGACGTCAAGCAGGATCTCGTCACATTTGGCGTGGGTGCACGTTTGCAAAGCGTCGTTGGCAGTAACACCTTTAACCGCACGGCGATCTTCGAGGCGCGCGCGCTTCTCAAAGCCGATGTGGGCGACCGCTCCGGAAGGGCGAAGAACGGCATTGTCGACTCCGATTCGATGGCTGAGGTGGAGAGCGCTGAGGTGGGAGCGTTGGGCGTTGAAGTGGGCGCCGGCATCTCGATCCCGCTGGGCGTTGGGTCAGGTAGCATTTTCCTGGATGCCTCCCTCGAATGGCGTCGCGGCTGGACCAGCGCCGATGCTTCTGTCGGCTACCGCATCAACTTCTAAAGTCCAAATCGTACATCTTGTACATAGGCAGACACCGTTTGCCTCCGTCTCCCGCCGCTTTCGAACCAGTACCGCGCACGGTTTCATCATATTCCTTAGCTAAAGCTTTGCATAGCCCGCGCCGCAGGCGCGCTAGCATTCAAGTCGTACATCGTACATCGTACATAGGCAACCGCAAATGCGGTTGCCTTGTGGATGCCGCTTGACAAAAGCGCGTCGTGGGGTAAAATAGGGGGCAAATGGGAGGATTTACAATGAATATCAAGCGCTCGCTGCGAGGAATGGGCGGTTGGCAGATTCAGCTGCTGGTGGCCGTGGTAGGGCTGGTGCTTTTGGGGCTCATATTCATATGGAGGGCTCCCGAGCAAAGGGTGGGATTTCGGCTGGCCTGGTTGGGACTTACGGGGGTTGGGATGGGCATATTGTACAGAGTGTACCACCAGAGGACAGAGCTGAGTTGGAAGAGGTTGTCGCTGCTGATGCTGCTCATCGTCCTGCAGGTGCTGCTCATCCAATTTTGGCTGTGTCAGATACCCTTCAACATTCTGGGGCATCCCGTATCGGAAGGACAGCTGATGCTGGTGTTGCCTTATGGTTTGGCGCCGATGGCCGCATCGGTGTTGCTGGGAAGGAAGCTGGGAGTATTTGCCACACTCTGTACGACGTTCATTGGGACGGCGCTCATGCCGACGGACTTTGCGATGGCGAATTATGTAGTACTCAGTTTGTTGGCTGGGTTAATCGGAGCACTGCTCTGCGATCGGGTGGAGAAGCGCGATAAGATCACCAAGGCAGGGTTTGTGACGGGTGCGGCCGTTTTTGTGGCGGCGTCTGCGCTCGGGTGCTTCCGCGAGACAGATCTATCCATGCTTCACGGCGGTTTCAACGTGGGCGTGTTTTTGTGTGAAGCGGTCGCGGCGGTTGTGATGGGCATCATTGTGAGCTCGTTGACGGGAGGATTGACTCCGTTTTTGGAGATCTGGTTCAACATATCCACACACATGACCTGGCTGGAGTGGTCGGACATGAACCACCCCGTACTCAGGGAGCTGCAGATGAAGGCTCCGGGTACATTCCACCACAGCTTGTGCGTTCAGAGGTTGGCTGAAGCGGCGGCCGGGGCTGTCGGCGCGGATGTGACGTGTGCCGGGGTCTGTGGCTTGTACCACGACATTGGCAAGTTGAAGAATCCGGATTATTTTACGGAAAATATCGGCAACCACGCCTTCTCTCCCCACAATAATCTGACGGCGGAAGTCTCTTCCTACACGATCATTAAGCACGTGAAGGACGGCGTGGAGATAGCTTACAAGAATAAGCTGAACAGCCGCATCATCGACGCCATTCGTGAGCACCACGGCACGCAGCTTCCCGCTTCTGGTTGTTTTTATCGCAAGGCGATGGAGAGCTATGTGGAGGAGAAAAAGAAGTTTGACGAGGGGCTTATCGACACCTGTCCGACGGAGGTGGACAAGGCGAAGTTTGTTTATGAGGGACCGATCCCGCAGACGCGAGAGTCGGGAATCGTGAGTATGGCGGATGCGGTGGAGAGTGCGACGCGGTCGCTGGTGAATCCTACGGAAAAGGATCGCCGGGAGATGATCGACAGGATCTTCCGCGAGAGGATGCTGGACGGGCATTTGAAAGACTGCCAGCTCACGCTGGGGGAGCTTGATAAAATCAAGGAATCCTTCCTTACGACACTCATCTCGATGGATCATACCCGCATCGCTTACCCGCCTCGGACGGGTCTGGATGACGAGGTGGTTCCTGCGGCATCGGCAGGGCAGGTCAAATAGGCGTCATGAAGCAGCAGTTGCGCAGTGTGAGCATGGTGCTCGCTTTTGTGGTGGGTGGCATTTTCCACAAGCAGATAGCCCCTTTCGAGTGGTGGCTGCCCATCGGTATATCCATCATGTTGAGCATCACGTTCGTGGGGCTGGATGTGCGCAAGCTCAAACCCGTGCGCATGCACTTGAGGCTGCTGTTGAGTATCCAGGCGCTGGGGATAGGAAGCTGGGGACTGGTGCGGCTTGCGGGGTACCCGGTGTTGGCGGAATCGCTGTACTATTGTGCAGCGGCGCCCATCGCCAGTGCGAGTCCGATCATTGTGGGACTGCTGCGTGGGAATGTGGAGTTTTCAACTACGGCAATGGTGCTCAGCCAGGTGGTGTTTGCGGTGGTAACTCCCTTCATCCTGCCTTTGGTGGTGCATGGCGATTCCCTGAGCTATATGGAGTTGATGGGAGTGGTAGCCTGGCAGATATTTGTCGTGCTGGGGGTGCCCGCGCTCATCTCCCTGACCTTGAGGTTGGCGTATCCTCCCTGCCGGGAGTGGGCGCCGAAGCTTAAGGATCTGTCGCTGGGCATTTGGGTGGCTAATTTGGTCGTGCTCACGGCGGGCGGAGTGCAGCGTATCGTGGAGCGCGGTTACAGTTTTCACGACATGTGGCCGATGATGCTGGGCGCGGCAGCCGTCTGCCTGGTCGGCTTCACTGCAGGGTATCGGCTTGGCTACCCCAATTTGAAACGCGAGTGTTCCCAAGGACTTGGTCAGAAAAATACGGTACTCACGCTCTACATGGCTGCACAGAGTTATGCTTCACCCCTCGCTTACATCGGCCCTGTCTTTTACGTCTTTTGCCACAACATGGCCAATGCCATTCAGCTCACTCTCGCCGGCAAGGAAAGAGAGAAAAGGGGGTAGGCATTTACGATTTACGATGAACTACTTACGATTTGGGGTGCGTGTTTGCAGTTCCGCAAAAGACGGCGGTTTTCACTTCGTAACCTTGTCAAGTATGCCGCGGAACATGGTGTAGAGTTCCCGGCATTCGGCATCGCTCAAATCGAAGTCATCCATGAGCGCTTTATCGCCGACAACACGACCGCCGAGTGATTGCCCGTTTTCGGCGTAGAGATAGAAGATGCGCGGGGAGTCATCGTTGCGATTGCCGGAGGTCTCGTCGCGGTAATATTCCTCACCCACTACGCGCACCTTGTCCGGCGTGAGGATTTCGCGCACGCGTGCAAGCTGGGCGGCGTTCAGGCGGTAGATCTGCTCTTTTTTGAGCAGCCACCCCGGCATGCGCGGGGTGATGGCGACACGCTCGGACTGCAAGGCTTCCGCCACGGCCTCGCGGCTGACGGAACCGTATGGACGTGCGCACATCACGAGCGCACAGGCAACTGCGCAGACCCATGCTATGCCGGTTGATGGAAACGCACGTCTCATACGGTAGAAGATGCTCCGAAATCTGGCCGTCTTACCAGAAGATGATGTAGAGGGCGACAGTGAGCAGCACAACCACCCAGCCGAAGGCCTTGGCGCGGGTCGAGGATTTCATCTCGATAATTCCCTTGTTTTCCAGGCGAACAGCTTCGCCGCCGCGCAGGTGATGGACAAGCGTCAGGAGAGCGCCCACGATGAGAATAGTGATGAGGCAGACTGCCATGCGATTCAGGAAAGCCATCTCGGGGCAGAATTCCTTGAGCAAGCCGTACTCCACCACATTGATGGCGATACCCAGCCAGCCGAAGTAGCGCGGACACTTGGGCACGAAGAAGCCGAACACAAACACCGCCAGCGCCCCCGGACTCAGGAAGCCCTGGAACTCTTGGATGTAGCTGAAGATGCTGTCCAGCTTATCCGACAGGAAGATGGCGAGCCAAAGAGCCACACCGGCAAAGACCAGCACGCCAAGCTTGCCAATGCCCACCAGCTCCCGATGAGAAGCCGATTGGCGCAGCTTGTTGTAGATGTCCATGGTGAAGAGCGTGGAGGCGGAATTGAGCATGGAAGCCAGCGAGCTGACCACGGCGCCGAACAGAGCCGCAAGCACAAACCAGGCCCAGCCCGTGCCCGGCAAGAGGCGCTTGAGCAGCGTACCGAAGGCCGAGTCGTAGTCGTACCCGCCGATGGCCTCGGTTGTCACAAAAGCGGCATCCGCAGCTTTAGACGCAAGAATACCGCCGTTCGCCCGGGAGAGTTTATCCGCGACTGCGGCAGCCACCACGGTGATTTTGCCCTGGATGGTCGAGGCGCTTTCCGGGATGGCGACACCGTGTTTCTTGGCTACGTCGAAGAGCTGAGGTGTCGTGTTATCGAGTTCCTGCACCGTGAGCACGCGCGCCAAGTCATCCTCGAGCTCCCGGACAGCAGCAGCTTGTTCGGGGGTGGCCGCGGTATCCACGTTGCGCGCGATGAGCCCTATCCCTTTTTCCACATCAGTCATCAGGAGATCTGCCGTCACATTGTAGAGCGGTTTCTTGCCGGCTTGTTCTGCCTTTTGAGCCGTGACGAGCGCGGCGTTCATCTTTTGCTCGGCGCCGGCGCGCATATCATCCCGGTACAAATTGTAGGCGAGAATGCCGGGGATGAGCACCACAAAGGGGATGAGCAGCTTCAGCCCGGCCGCAAAGACCACACCCATCTGCCCCTCGGCCAGGCTCTTGGAGGCGAGGGTGCGCTGCATGATGTACTGGTTGAGTCCCCAGTAGAAAAAGTTGGGAATCCAGAGCCCGAGGCAGAGCGCCGTCCACGGGATTTCCCCGTCATCTGCCGGGCGAATCATGTGCAGCTTGCCTCCCACGGAGTTGGTCGCAGTGATGGCGTCCCCGCCGTTGAGGGCGAAGAAGCGTTCCACGCCCGAAGCTTCGCGCAGCGAATCCACCGTGGCACCGGAGGTGGCGGAGGCCGTTTTGATGAGTTCGCTCGGGTCGGCTGCACCGATGGCATCGAGGGCAAACCAGGCTACGACGCCGCCGCCGACGATGAGCGCTGCGCCCCAGATCAGATCCGTCCACGCGCAAGCTTTCAGACCGCCGACAAACACGTAGATTGTAGCGCAGGCGCCGATGATGACGCAACCCGTGGCCATGGAGAGGTCGAAGTATCCGGACACCACCTTGGCTCCGGCGAAAATGACGCCGGCGGTGGGTACGCCCACGAGGATGACGAGGTTAGCCACGGCCATGATGGTGCGTGCTGCGCCGTTATAACGTTCCTCCAGGAACTGCGGGATCGTGTACACGCCGCGCTTGAGCAGCATGGGCAGGAAAGTGAAGGCCACGATGACCAGCACGATAGCAGCGAGCCATTCGTACCCCGCGATGGCGAGACCGACCCAGTTGGCAGCCTTGCCGCTCATGCCCACAAACTGCTCGGTGGAGATGTTGGCGGCGATCAGCGAGAAGCCCACGAGCCACCAGCTCAACCCGCGCCCGGCTAGGAAATAGCCTTCCGCTCCGCCGGATTCTCCTCTGTTTTCCGATGATCCGGAACTTCCCGATTTCCAGATGCCGAGACCGATGACGCCGACCACCACCAGGCAGAAGACGACCATTTCCCAGACAGGTAAAACATCCACCGCTTGGGTGTTGGAGGCGTCCTGCGCGGCGGCTGTGCCGCAGGCAAGCGCTGCGAATGCCAGTATTGTTACGAATTTTTTCATAGGTTGATTCGAGGAGAAGTTAGAATGAGGGGGATTGATTATTCTTGGAAAAGCAGATGTGCTCCCTGACCGGGGCGGGTGACGATGTAGGTGGTCTCAATGCCAAGCGACTCGCGGTAGCCTTCGAGCATCTCGTGCGCTACCCTCTCGACGGCGTCGCTCTTCACCAGCGCTACGATGCAGCCGCCGAAGCCGCCACCTGTCATGCGTGCGCCGTATACCGATTCGGCGGAGGGGATGGTGTAGCTGAGTCCCACCAAGGTGTCAACCTCGGCGCAAGAGACTTCAAAATCATCGCGCAGGGACGCGTGTGATCCACGCATGGCTGTGCCGGCCGCCTCCCAATCTCCTTCTTCCAGCGCTTTGGCAAAGTTGGCGACGCGGAGGTTTTCGCCCACCACGTGGCGAGCGCGGCGATAGCACAGGTCGCCCAGCTTGGTTTTGTTTTCTTCAAGCATATCCAGCGTGGCTTCGCGCAGGGATTTCACACCGAGCAAGGCGCAGGCATCCTCGCAGTTCTTGCGGCGTGCTGCGTAGCCACCGTCTGCCAGCGAATGTTTGACGGCAGAATCGATGACGAGTACACTCACATTCGGGTCAGTCATGGGGATGTATCGGTAGCTCAGATCTTTGCAATCCAACATGAGTGCGTGATCCTTCTTGCCGTTGGCGGAGATGAACTGATCCATGATGCCGCAAGGGACATTCACGAACTCGTGCTCCGTCTGCTGACCAATCAGGGCGCGCTCCGTGGGCGGTACATCCACCCCGCAGAGAGCGGCCAGAGCCGTGCAGACCGATACTTCAAAGGCTGCGGAAGAAGAAAGTCCGCCGCCGCGCGGCACGTTGGAATCCACCAACATATCCACTGCCGGCACTTTCACGCCCCGGCGTTTCAGCATGCAGACGACTCCGCGTACGTAGTTGCTCCAAAATGGGTCGCCTGCTTGGGAGGCCTCATCGGGGCTGAGTTCGATGATGGAATCGCCCAAGGCTCCTACCCACCTGTGTTTGCCGGTGGGAGAGGGGGCCACAGAGACGGTGTTGATCATCTCCAGTGCCATGGGAAGTACGAATCCGTTGTTGTAGTCGGTATGTTCGCCGATAAGATTCACGCGACCGGGAGCGGCGGCGATGACGGCGGGCTTGTGACCGAAGTAGCGCTCGTAATGAGGCAGGAGGGAATCGACGTTGATGCTGCGTTGTTCCAAATCCATAACGCTC
>CANPYO010000012.1 GCA_947588645.1 uncultured Akkermansia sp.
TCGGCGCTTGCTTCGGAGTCGCCTCACGACTCCTTACCCCTGCGGGGCAAAAGCTATCGCTTTTGGCTAATCGACCTCACGGCCGTCGGTCGCTTTCACCCTTCGGGCAAAAGCTGTGCTTTTGTCTAACCGCCCTTACTGCTCGCTGACGCGAGCACCCTGAACGGGGCCGTCGGGCGTCTTGACTCAGCGCCGCCTCATCGGCGCTTCGCCCTTCGGGCAGAAGCTCTGCTTTTGTCCAATCCCCCTCCGAGCCCTCGGGGGCTTTGACTCGTAGGCACCCCATTGCCTATTGCTTCGGAGTCGCCTCACGACTCCTTATCCCGTCGGGACAAAAGCTATCGCTTTTGGCTAATCGACCTTACAGCCGTCGGCCGCTTTCGCCTTCCCGCGCAGCGCGCTCTAGCATTCAAATCGTACATCGTACTTCGTACCTCGTAAATGGTAAATGGTTCTCTTTTTTGCTTGAGTAAAGAGACCAAAGGAGTATGATTCCGGGAGGGAGCTCTTGTCTGCACTGTTTCTCTGCCTCCCCTTGTCAACACCCCATTAAACGAGCATTGCACGAGTATGGACGAACAACTCAAACAACTGGGCGAACGCTTGCGCGGTCTGCGTGATGCGCTCGGTGTCCCGATGAGCGAAGTGGCCGGAGTCATCGGCATGGATGAGCAAAAGTATGAACGCATCGAAAGAGGGGAACTGGATATTACCATTTCCAACCTCATGAAGATTGCTCGCAAGTACGGTTTGTCGGTCGAGGAGCTCATGTTTGCTGAAACGCCGCATATGAAGTCCTACTTCGTGGTGCGCAAGGGGCAAGGCGTGTCCGTGGAACGCTCAAAGGCATACAATTATCGGAGTCTCGTGAGTGGATTTCGCGACCACAAGGCGGATGTATTTCTCGTGACCGTGGAACCCAAGCCCTCTGCTCGCATCATATACAAGAGCTCGCATGCCGGGCAGGAGTTCAACTACGTGCTCGAGGGGGAGATGGCGTTTTACATAGGCAGCAAATCAATTGTACTCGGTGAGGGCGACAGCATTTATTTTGACGCTTCTGTGCCCCACGGTATGCTCGCCATGGGCAATCAAGCAGCGAAAATTCTTACCTTTTGCGTCGAATAATTCCTGATGCTTTTTACCATGATCGAACGTTTCCTAAAACAAACGCATTTCGTGTCCATCGAGGATTATAACCGGCACCTCGAGTTCATCATCCCGGAAAACTTTAACTTCGCCTACGACGTCATGGATGCCTGGGCTCGTGAGGCTCCGGACAAGCTGGCACTTCTCTGGACGAATGACCAAGGGGAGGAAATCCGTACCACGTTCGGCGAGTTGAAAGAGCAGACTGACCGGGCTGCGAGCTACTTGATGTCGTTGGGTATCGAAAAAAGTGACCCGGTGATGCTCATTTTGAAGCGCCGCTACGAGTGGTGGATCGTGATGCTGGCTCTGCACAAAATCGGAGCCGTGGTGATACCTGCCACCCACATGCTCACCAAGCACGATATCGTTTACCGCAACACGCGAGCCTCGGTAAAAGCCATCATCTGCGTGGATGATCCTTATGTGGTGAGTCAGATCCGTGCTGCCGCCGCCGAAAGTCCCACCGTCCGGCATTATATCGCCGTCGCTGACCATGGTGATCCTGTTCCCGAGGGTTTTCGGGACTGGCAGACCGAGTGGCTCAAGGCTCCGCCCTTCCAAAAACCCGCGTTTGTCAACTCCAACGAGGATACGATGCTCATGTACTTCACCAGCGGTACAAGCGGTGAGCCCAATATGGTGGCTCACGACTACCTGTACGCTCTGGGACATCTCACCACCGGTGCTTTTTGGCATAATCTGCACGAGCGATCCCTGCACCTCACCGTAGCTGATACCGGCTGGGGCAAGGCCGTGTGGGGCAAGTTCTACGGCCAGTGGTTTGCAGGTGCGGCGGTGTTTGTGTTCGACCACGAAAAGTTTAATGCCGATACCCTCTTGCGCCAGATTGAAAAGTATAAGGTGACGAGCTTCTGCGCGCCTCCCACCATCTACCGTTTCATGATCCGCGAGGATTTGTCGAAGTATGACCTCTCCAGTCTCGAATACTGCACCACGGCAGGCGAGGCCCTCAATCCCGCCGTCTTTGAAAAGTTTAAGGAAAAGACCGGTATCTCTATGATGGAGGGCTTCGGCCAGACGGAAACAACCATGACGCTGGGTACTTTCCCATGGATGTCTCCCAAACCCGGTTCCATGGGCATCCCCAATGCGCAGTACGACATCGATTTGCTGCGACCGGACGGCACGCGCTGTGAGGATGGGGAAAAAGGCGAAATTGTAGTGCGCGTGGGCGACCAAAAGCCCGTGGGTCTTTTCAAAGAATACTACCGCGATCCCGAGCTCACCCGCCGTGCCTGGCACGAGGGCATCTACCACACCGGCGACATGGCTTGGCGCGATGAGGATGGTTATTACTGGTTCGTGGGACGCATGGACGACATCATCAAGTCGAGCGGTTACCGAATAGGTCCCTTCGAGGTAGAAAGTGCGCTGATGACCCATCCTGCCGTGGTGGAATGCGCCATCACCGGCGTGCCGGATGAAATACGCGGCATGGTGGTGAAAGCTACGGTGGTGCTCGGAAAAGAGTGGAAAAGTAAGGCCGGTGATGAGCTCATCAAGGAGCTGCAACAGCATGTGAAACGCGAAACAGCCCCCTACAAGTACCCCCGCATCATCGAATTTGTCGATGAACTGCCCAAAACTATCAGCGGCAAAATCCGACGCGTAGAAATCCGCGAAAAAGACAGTTGCAAAAACCAAAACTCCTAGTACGGAACAATTTCACCGCACAGCCGCCCTACCCATTTACGATTTACGATTTACGATTTGCAAAATTCGGCGAGCGAAGCTCGCGGGGAGCGAGGCAGATGCGACGCGGAATTTGAAAGCCGTGCGCGGGCATGGTTAGAAAGCGGCGGTGGCAGGCGGAGCCTGCCCATGTACGAGGTACGATGGACGATTTGAATGCTAGCGCGCGCTGCGCGGGAAGGCGAAAGCGGCCGACGGCTGGAGGGCCGATTAGCCAGCCCGCAGAGCTGCCCCGCAGGGGCTCACTGGCAGGGTGGTGCCAGTGAGTCAAAGCCCCCGAGGGCTCGGAGGGGGATTGGACAAAAGCACAGCTTTTGCCCGAAGGGCGAGTAGGCAATGGGGTGCCCACGAGTCAAGACGCCCGACGGCCCCGTTTAGGGTGCTCGCGTCAGCGGGCAGTGAGGGCGGTTGGACAGCGCAAAGGCGCTGCCCCGCAAGGGCTCACTGGCAGGGTGGTGCCAGTGAGTCAAGGTACGATTTGGAAAGTGAGCGCGCGCTGCGCGGATTTTTTCGGATCATGAACGCATGAGGAATGGGGTGAATGAGCCCGGAGGAAATTTTATCGGGACACGTGTGACTTCAGCGAGCCCAACGCGTTTTAATCTCTATGATAAGGAGATCCGGCAAGCAGCGTATGGATGCGATACACTTGCTCCAGGAGAGCTACTAGCGCCAGCTCATGCTGCATGGTGTGGCGTCCTAAGGAAAGAGTCATATCGCACTTGGCACGCAGTTTCTCTGTATGCCCATCTGCCGGACCGATGAGAAAAGCCACGCGTTTCACCGCTCTCATCTGCCACTCGCGCCATTTTGCCTCCAGTTGGCGCGTACTCATATTTTGCCCACGTTCGTCCATTGCCACCCGCAAGCAACCTTCGCTGGCACGCAGCATCGCCTCCGCCACTTCGTCCGCACTCCCTTCCCTCAAATAGCGCACTTCCACTTTCCCCAACGGACGCAGTCGTTCCTCATAAAATGCCACGCCCGTCCTTGCATAGGCGAGCGTCGGTTTATTGACGGCTAAAATCAGCGTCTGCATAGCAAAAAACCGTCGAAGCTGACCCGACAAACACAGAACGAATACCGTTGCTACCTTTCGATCCTGGCGGGGTTTTCCGGCTGCGCCTCCGGGGGCTCCGACGGCACGCACATTATACCTGAACGGCGACTGCGCGTCAAGAACGGAGAAAAACCAGATTTACGATTTAATTCATTTACAATTTAACTCATTTACGAGGTACAAGGTACGATTTGAATGCTAGCGCGCGTTGGGCGGCGGCAAGTGGTGTGTCTCGCATTCCACACGCGAAGCAATGGGTTGAATGGGCTCGGGGAAGATTTTATTGGGACACGTGTGGAGAAAAACTTTACGCGCGGTTGCGCGAAAACGCAGGGTAAAGATAATGGCGATGGTCGTGAGAGGGATGATGAAGCTCCACCATGCTCCCTCGGGACCCATGGCGGGCAGCAGCCAATCGGTGCGGATGAGGATGACGGAGAGCGGAAATCCTAGCACCCAGTAGCAGCCTATGTTGGCCCAGGTGATGACTGCGGTGTCATGGCAGGCGCGCAGCAACCCCGCCATGAGAGCTTGCGTACCATCGGAAAATTGGTACACAGCGCACAGCGTCACCAGTGTGGCGGCTGTGGCGATGACGGTGGGATCATCCGTGTAGAGCGAAATGATGTTGTGCCGCCAGTAGATGACCGCGGTCATGAGGAAAACTGTCGCCACGTACATGAAACGCATGGCCGCACGAACCAGCGCACGGAATCTCCGCTCACTTCTCGCTCCCACGAGATAAGCGCCGCGAATGGATACAGCTATGCTCAGGCTCAACGGGAACATGAAAAGCACGCCGGAAATGTTGATGGCTATCTGCTGTGCACTCACCATCAACTCGCCCAATGGCGCTATCACCAGCGTAATCACGCAAAAATAGCTCATCTCGCACAGAGAAGCCACCCCAAGCGGCAAACCTAGACGCGCAATGCGACGCATCACCCCAATTCTCCCGAAGCGACGAAACCCCAGCATTTGCAAGGCCGCCCGCCGATGCCTGCGCGAAACTATTTGCATGCCCAGCAGCACTGCGCACATCAGCCAATGCACGATCGTCGTGGCAAGCCCACACCCTGCGCCTCCCAATGCCGGGAACCCCCACCAACCCAGCACGCATGCGTAGTTGAGCGGTATATTCAGCACCAACCCCAGCAGACACACCACCATCGCCGGTCGCGTTTGTGCATAGCCTTCCCAGCACCCCTGAACGACGCGCATGAGCAGGGAGGCGGGTACCGCTCCGATCAGAAAATACACGTAGAGCGCGGCATCTTGCGCCAGTTGCGGGGAGTTGGTGATGCATGGAAACACGTAACTGCCCAGGTAGAGCAACACGATTTCGACCAGCATGAGCGCCAGACTCAGCAATTTGGCGCTGTTCAGCAGCAGGCCCGCCCGTCTCTCATGCCCGGCGCCCAAGAGCCGCGCCAGCATGGGGCTGATGATGTTCAAAACAGCCCCCACCGACACCATGATGGGCACAGTCACCGAGGTGCCCAACGCGACCGCGGCTAAGTCTTTTGTGCCCGCACTTCCCGCCACCATCGTGTCAATGACCCCCATTCCCACACTCATCAGATTCGCTAGGTACAGCGGACCCATGAGGACGAGAATGCGCTTCAATTCCCTCCCCTCAAGTTTCTTGATCCTGTCGCTCAAGGAAGGCATGAGAGGGAAATGGCGCGTTGCGCGGCTGTGCTGTCGGTGAGCAGCTCCCTCTGCCAGTGCATCAGGCCTTCCAGACCCTTTTCTTCATGGGTCGCTATGGCCTCTATCTGCGCGCGGGAGGCAATGAGGGCGGCATTCAGGTGAAGTTCGCTTGCCAAGGCATCGCGGCGTGCGAGCCAACTCTCCACGTTTTTTTCGAAATGCTGAGGGGTTTGCGGCGACCTGGTGCGGCGGGGTAGCAGCGGGTATTCCTCCTCATCGAGTAGCTGAAAATTCCGTACAACACGACGGTATCGGGCTATACGTCCAGCATTGCCATGGGGAGGAGGAATGATGCGGAAATCTTGCAGCCGCGCACTCCGTTCCAACAGTTCCTGGTTGGAGCACACCATGAAAACGGGGCGATCAATGCGTGCGGCTTCAGCTTCCCGCCAGCGCCAGAGAGCCCTCAGCGCTGCCAGTCCGCGTCGGTTCAAGCGCCCGCAGCCACGGATACGCCATGCCTCTTGCTCCGCGCTGTGACGCGCGCTCCCTTTCTGCAGACTTACCTTGCAACTTTCCAAGAACCATTCATATCGTCCCAGCTTTTGGAGTTGCGTCACCATGCGGTCCGCCATGTCCAGCATATAAGCCACATCTCCCTGAGCATAGGCCTGCATCGCTTGGGGTATGGGACGTATGCTCCAGTTGGCCTTCTGATTTTTCTTGCTCAGCTTGATGCCGTAAAAATATTCCACGAGCGCCGCGAGTCCGAATTGCTCATGCCCCAGCAATCGTGCAGCGATCTGGGTGTCCCATATCATGGTCGGCAAGATGCCGAACGCCCGCTTCAGCAAACACATGTCGTAGTCTGCTCCGTGCATCCATACCTCGGCCCCCTTCATCCAGTTGTAAAAGGGACTCATGTCCTTAATGGCCAACGGATCGATGATTTCTATCCCCTGAGCATCGGCGTACTGTATCAAGCACAGTTCCTCACGATAGTGGTACAAGCTATCCGCTTCCAAATCCAACACCGTGCGCCCTTGTGGCTGATTCTCAGCCCGATCAGCCCAGCGCCGCAAGTTGGTAACATCCGAAATCATCTGCGCGCAGATGCTACCATAAGGCCCTCCTTTTTGCAAGCCCGAGCAACCGCCGGGCAGGGCAAACGCATTAGAAAATGCGGTTGCCTATGTACGATTTACGATGTACGATGACTCACTGGCACCACCCTGCCAGTGAGCCCTTCGGGCAAAAGCTGCGCTTTTGTCCAAACTGCCTTACGCCGTCGGCAGTTTTGTACGATTTATTAATAATGTGCGCGTTGCGCAGATTTTTTTCGAATCATTAATGTGTGCTGAGATCCCTTTAGAGCCATCATGATGATGACCACTGGTTGTCACGATTTTTGATATGTATAGACGTTGATATCAGCCCATAAGAGCATTTTCTCTGTCGATTAACTTCTCTCAAATGCGTTTGCCCTGAACCGCGGGGCATACGCGTGCGGTTGCCTATGTACGATGTACGATGGACGAGGTACGATTTAATTCATTTACGATTTACGATCTACGATTTACGATTTGGAAAGTTCGGCGAGCGGAGCTCGTGAGCTGCAAAGCGAATGCGACGCGGAATTGGAAAGCCGTGCGCGGGCGTGGTTCGAAAGCGGCGGTGGCAGGCGGAGCCTGCCCATGTACGAGGTACGATGGACGATGGACGATTTGAATGCTAGCGCGCGCTGCGCGGGAAGGCGAAAGCGGCCGACGGCTGGAAGGCCGATTAGCCAGCCCGCAGGGGCGAAAGCGACCGACGGCCGTAAGGTCGATTAGCCAAAAGCGATAGCTTTTGTCCCAACGGGATGAGGAGTCGTGAGGCGACTCCGAAGCAAAGCTCGTAAGGCGAGCTTGAGGCAAGCTTTAGAAGCGACGCGGAATTTGAAAGCCGTGCGCGGGCGTGGTTCGAAAGGGGCGGGGCGGAGGCAGACGGAGCCTGCCCATGTACGATGTACGATGGACGAGGTACGATTTGATTCATTTACGATTTGCAAAGTTCGGCGAGCGAAGCTCGCGAAGCTGCAAAGCAAATGCGGAACGGATTTATGCGGTTGCCTCAAGCTGGGGCGACGAATCGCCCATCTCTCCCATAGCTCTATCAAACAAGCTGAGCTCCAACCTCATACGCACGAGAGGACTCGAACCTCCACGAGCTAGCTCACCGGACCCTAAAACCGGCGCGTCTACCAATTCCGCCACGTGCGCGTGTTGCCCAACACGGTTGCATTGAATCATAATTCCGCGTACGATGCAAGACGGAAGTGAAGGCATTTACGATTTACGATTTACGATTTGAAAAATTCGGCGAGCGGAGCTCGCGAAGCTGCAAAGCAAATGCGGACGGGATGTGATGAAACCATGCGCGGTAGTAGTTACAAAGGAGTGGGGCAGCCGATGCCGCCTATGTACGTTGACTCACTGGCACCACCCTGCCAGTGAGCCCTCCGGGCAGCGCATCCGCGCTGTCCAACCGCCCTTACCGCCCGCTGCGCGTGCGCCCTAAACGGGGCCGTCGGGCGTCTTGACTCGTAGGCACCCCATTGCCTACTCGCCCTTCGGGCAAAAGCTGTGCTTTTGTCTAACCGCCCTTACTGCCCGCTGACGCGAGCACCCTAAACGGGGCCGTCGGGCGTTTTGTACATAGGCAACCGCATTTTCTAATGCGGTTGCCCCGTGGTTTGATGTTCGCGCGGTGCATTTTCCCCGCCGATGAGCAGAACCATCTCTCCCTTGTATTTTTTTGCGGCGAAGTCGGCGGATAATTCGGCAGCGGTGCCGCGATGATAAGTTTCGTACATTTTCGTGAGTTCGCGCGCCACGCACACGCGGGCTTCCGCTCTCAATTCGGCAAGTTCAGCGAGTGTGGCAGCTATGCGAAAGGGCGACTCGTAGAAAATGCTCGTGCAACTCGCGTGCAACGCCTCTTCCAACGCACGGCGGCGTTTCCCACTCTTCACCGGCAGAAAACCACCGAAAAAAAAGGCGTCGCATGGCATACCGGATCCCACAAGCGCTGTCACCGCGGCACATGGCCCCGGCAGCACCGTGTAGGCTACCCCGCGTTCTTGCAGTTCGTGCACCAATCGATAACCCGGGTCACTCACTCCGGGCATCCCCGCATCGGTCACCACCGCAAATTTCTCCCCAGCGGCTGCGCGCTGCACTATGGCGGCGCAGCGTTCCCGCTCATTGTGTTCGTGCAGGCTGAGCAGGGGCTTGCTGATGCCGTAATAAGCCAGCAAACGCCCGGTGTTGCGCGTATCTTCGCAGCACACGCAATCTGCTTCTTCCAGCACAGCAAGCGCCCGACGCGTGATATCCTCCCGATTACCAATTGGCAGCCCCACAAAACTGACCGGGTAGGAGATCATGGAATGGTGAGATTTTGCATAATTTGTTCGACTGCCAGGCGGGTGGCGTAGGACAGAGCGCTGTCGCGCGCCGTTTGCACATTGCCGGTGTCATCGTTGAAATAGCTTCCCTCCCCGGTGGCGATCCCCCTGGTGAGCACACGCCCTGTGGCAGTTTCGGTCACAACGTAATGAACGTGCACGGTGAGCCCGATTTCTGCACTCAAGTACGTGTTGCGCGAATTGGTACGCAGAACGCTACTCACTACGGAGGAGACATTCCCACTCAGCACCGCGTCGCACTGCGAGGGAGATGCCAGACGAAAGGCTCCATCGCGTTGGATCGTCTCGGTGAGCGCGGTTGTGGTCTGCAGCGCCACATTGGGGTAAAAGGTGCTGTTGGTGAACATGTCGACGCACACGGTATTCACCTTTGCCATGGCGCGACTTTTGACACCGCCCAAATGGTAGCCGCAGCCGAGCAATGTCAATGCACAGCCGACAGAGAACAGAAGTCTGGCGATAGAGCGAATCACGATTTGGGAGCAGTGGAGGATTGGAGAGCGGCTTGCGCGCGCGCCAGGAGCTGCTTGGCCTTTTGAGCGGCTTCCGGATTGGCATCGGCCTGGCGTATCACGCTTTCAAAGCAAAATGCCGCCGGGCCGTACTCGCGGGCACGTTCCAAATAATAGCGACCCACTTCCAGCTCCTGATCCACCATGAGCTTCTGCATCTCTTTCGCCCCGCTGCGTGCCGTGCCGACGTCTTTATGATTCGGGTAGAGCAAGGTGAACTCCTCATACGCCTCACGCGCGCGATCCAAGTTCACCAAATTGTTGTCGCCGCGCGTGTGGCTGGATGCCCAGAGCTTCGCCATCATCAACTGAGCTCCGGGTGCGTATGGACTGTCCGGGTAATCTTCTACCAGCTTTTTGTACACTGCAGCGGCTTCATCATACTTCCCGCGTTTCAGCAGATAATTGCCCAGGACAGAGGCTGCCGTGGCCGACATATCGGCGTATGGCGCATTCTTAATCACCGATTGCAACCATTCCACCACTTTCCCCTCTTCCATGGGTACATCCCACAGCCATAACACTCGCCCCTTCAGCTTCCCGCTGGCTGCAGCCGTGCCGATAGCCAGTTGGCGATTGAGCGCTTTCGCGTACAATTCGCTGCTCTGGTATCCTTCCACCACTTTGCCGTATTGCCGAAACGCTTCGCGAGGGTCGCCGAGCTTTTCTTCGATCTCTCCGAGCATCATGCGCGCTTGCGGTGCGCACGGAGCCAGATCATGATCCGTCACAATCTGCGTGAGAACACTGCGCGCTGCCGAATGCTTCCCCGATGCTTCCAGCCTCTGCGCTTGCGCCAGCAACGCATCCGCCTTGGTATCCGTCGCTTGCACCCGCCCCGCCGGCAAGGGTCCCTCGTTCTGACTGCACATCGCCAGCACCGCCGCGCCTAACAGCGCCATCAGCATCTTGATCTTCCTCATACCTCGCAGCATATCATATCTCTCCACCCTTGGCAAGCGACAACAACGAGGCAAACGCATTAGAAAATGCGTTTGCCTATGTACGATGTACGATGTACGATGTACGATTTATTAATAATGTGCGCGTTGCGCGAGAATTTGGCGAGGCAGAAGCGACGCGGAATTGGAAAGCCGTGCGCGATGTTGGTTCGAAAGTGGCGGGGCGGTGGCGGCGAAACGCCACCCGGTGGCAGGCGGAGCCTGCCTATGTACGATGTATGATGTACGATTTGGAAAGTGAGCGCGCTGCGCGGGATTTTTTCGGATCATGAACGCATGAGGAATGGGTTGAATGAGCTTGGAGGAAATTTTATTGGAACAAATGTACGCCTGTTATCGCCGTACGCATTCAAACTTTGCTATTGTCAATAGATGGGTTCCATGCTAGACTCAGGCTCATTATGAAGAGGGTCAGAACAGCCGTGGTAGGTGCAAGCGGGTACGCGGGGCAGGAATTGCTGCGCATTCTTCTTCTGCACCCGGGGGTGGAACTGGTTTGCGCCACCTCGCGTCAGTACGAAGGCCAAACACTCAGCGATGTTTTTCCGCGCTTTCGTGGGGTACCGGGAGCCGATCTAAAGTTTTCGGAAGCAGCTATAGGGAGTATACTGGACGCAGCACCGCAAGCTGCTTTTTTGGCCTTACCTCATGGGATTTCTGTGGAATACGGTCGCGCCCTGGTGGAAGCCGGAGTGCGTGTGGTTGACTTATCCGCTGATTTTCGCCTGAATGATCCCGCCGTGTACGAAGAATTTTACGGCAAACCGCATGCAGATGTGGCGCTCATGCAAGAAGCCGTGTACGGCATGCCAGAATGGCATCGCGATCAAATAGCTCATGCCCGTATCGTAGGCTCGCCCGGGTGCTACCCAACCAGCATCATTTTGCCTCTCGTGCCCCTGCTGCGCGCGAAACTCATTGAATCGGAAGGAATCATCGCCAACAGCCTCAGCGGCGTCTCCGGCGCCGGTCGCAAGGCAGATATCGCCTACCATTTCTGCGAATGCAACGAGAGCATGCGTGCTTACGGCGTACCGCGCCACCGTCATCTTTCCGAAATCGAGCAAGAACTGTCTGCTGCAGCCGACAGTCCACTGCGCATTACGTTCATCCCTCACCTCGTGCCGGTCAACACAGGCATCCTCACCACGACGACCGCACGGCTTGCCCCTGGCGCATCGCTGCAAGACATCACGGATTGCCTGGTGGAAGCATACACCACAGCTCCATTTGTTCGTTTGCTGGGCGCTGACAAGCCAGCTGACACCAAAAATGTAACGCGAACCAACTTTGTGGATATTGGCTGGACGGTGGATGAGCGCACCGGTCGTGTCATTCTTATGAGTGCTGAGGACAACGTTGTGAAGGGCGCAGGAGGCCAAGGTGTGCATGCATTCAACATCATGTTTGATCTGCCCGAAACCACCGGGCTGATGCTGCTCTGACTCCCACTTTCCCCGCAAGCACCATGAAGCCGATACTCCTCATTGTGGACGATGAACGCGCGACACGCAGCGTGCTCACGCAAGCGCTTGAGGATCATTACGAGGTGTACTCCGCTGCCAATACCAAAGTTGCACGCGATATCCTGAACAGTGAGCCAGTGGATATTTTGCTCACAGACCTACGACTCGGCGGAACAGAAACCGGCATGGATCTTATCGACTTTGCCCGCAAGAGCAACCAGCCGCCCACCTGCATCATGATGACCGCCTACGGCAGCCGCGATACTGCTGCCGAGGCAAAAAAACACGGCGCATACTATTTTCTGACCAAGCCACTGAACTTGGACGAAGTGGAACTGCTGCTGCGCCAGGCCTCGCACACTCGTAGTCTCGAAGCCCGCAACAATGAGCTCACGCGGCAGCTCCGCCCCACCACCGGCTTGCAAGATATGCTGGGCGAAAGCCCTGCCATGCGCACCATCTTTGATCGGATTCGTCAAGTGGCGCCCACCAATGCTACGGTGCTCATCGAAGGAGAGACGGGAACAGGCAAGGAGTTGGTAGCACGCGCGTTGCACGCCCTTTCTCCGCGCAGCAATGCCAAATTTGTGGCAGTTAATTGCGCCGCACTTTCTCCTCAACTCATGGAAAGCGAGCTCTTCGGTCATGAAAAAGGCTCGTTCACCGGTGCCATGCAACGACGCATCGGCCGATTTGAGGAAGCCCATGGCGGCACCCTCTTCCTGGATGAGATCGGAGAGATGGACATGACCACGCAGGTGAAACTGCTGCGTGTGCTTGCTGAGCGCACTATCGAGCGCGTTGGCAGCAATGAACCCATCTCGGTGGACGTGAGAATTGTGGCCGCAACTAACCGCCAACTGCAAAATATGGTGAACGCCGGCACCTTTCGCCAAGATTTATTCCAGCGCCTCAATGTCGTGGATTTGAAGCTTCCACCTCTCCGCGAACGTGCGGGAGACATCGTGATCATGGCGAACTCTTTTCTCCAGCATTTTTGCCAGGAGAATCACAAGGCTCCCATGAGTCTGAGCCGAGCGACTCTTGAAAAATTACGCAAGTTCGACTGGCCCGGTAATGTACGCCAGCTGCGCACTGCCATCGAGCACGCCGTGGTTATGTGTGAGGGCAACATCATTTCCCCACGCGACCTGCCTGACTATCTTCAACTGACCGTACCTGCCCGCGCGGTCGATGCATCGGCATCCGATCACGCAGCGGCAGATTTCAACTTGGCGGCATTGGAAAAACGTACCATACTCGCCGCGCTGCGTGCTGCAAAAGGAAGCCGCACCAAAGCCGCAAACCTCCTTGGCATCAGCCGCCGCACACTACAACGCAAAATTTCAGCCTATCCCGAAATCACCCCATTATGACCACTCCAGCAACCAAAACACACCCTGTACGCTTCGAGCAAGCTATGTCTCGCCTGGAGCAAATCATCCAACTTCTCGATGATCCCAAAACCGGGCTGGAAGAGATGATACCTCTCGTGGAGGAGGGTCTCTCGCTTATCCGCAGCAGCAAAGAACTGTTGAAGAATGCCGAATTGCGCATTCGCACCTTGGAAAACCCACAGGAACCTGATCCCGAAACTACTCCGCAACCTGCCCCGCAGAACGACGATGGATTCTCCCTGCAATGAGAAGCAGAGCGAACACCTGCTGGCAAGAATCCACTCGCCGGCAGATGTGAAAGCCCTGCCGGAGGAAAGCCTGCCAAAGCTCGCTTCAGAAATACGTGAGTTGCTCGTCAACACGCTCTCCAACACGGGCGGGCATCTCGCCCCCAACCTTGGCGTTGTCGAACTCAGTATTGCCCTGCACCGCGTTTTTGAAACTCCAAGGGACAAAATTCTCTTCGACGTCTCACACCAGAGCTACATCCACAAAATACTTACCGGGCGGGCGGAACGCCTCAACACGATCCGTCAATTCGGCGGTCTCTCCGGCTTCACAAAACGCTCTGAATCTGCACACGATGCTTACGGTGCCGGACATGCCGGCACGGCTCTCTCCGCCGCTCTGGGCATGGCTGCTGCACGCGATTTGAGCGGTGAGAATTACCACGTCGTCGCCGTGGCGGGAGATGGCGCTTTCACATGCGGCACCACGCTGGAGGCTCTCAACAGCATTGCATCCACCACTCGTCGATTTATCGTCGTACTCAATGACAATGAATGGAGCATCGATAAAAATGTGGGAGCCCTCTCGCGCTATTTTTCCTCGCTCCAAGAAACGCAAGCATACACATGGCTCAAAGAGCGAGCCAACTATTTTCTTCAAAATCTCGCCGGGGACAAAATGCGCGAGCAAGCAGTAAGGCTCATGACGGCAGCTCGCAGCCTCATCTCCCCTCTGAGCTTCTTTCGCGAACTTGGTCTCACCTACTACGGACCCATTGACGGTCACAACATCCGCCGCCTGGAACGCGTGCTTCGCCTCATTTCTCGCCACAATGAACCAGCCATTCTGCACATCATTACCCGCAAGGGCATGGGGTATGAGCCGGCCATGCAGAATCCGACCAAATTCCACGGCATTGGCAAATACAATGTAGAAAGCGGAGAGACCGGGCGAGGCGCGCGCACCTATTCAGAAGTCTTCGGCACATGCTTGGCCAACATGGCGGATTCAGACGACAAAATACTCGCGCTCACCGCAGCCATGCCCAGCGGTACCAAGCTGGATATCTTCCGCCAACGGCACCCCAAACGTTTTTTCGATACCGGCATCGCCGAGGAACACGCTGCCATCTTCTCCTGCGGTCTCGCTACTCAAGGCTATAAGCCCTACTTAGCTATCTATTCTACCTTCATGCAGCGCTGCGTGGACATGATCGAGCACGATGCGGCCTTGCAATCTCTCCCCGTACGCTTTTGCATGGATCGCGCAGGGCTCTCCCCGGATGATGGTCCCACCCATCATGGTCTTTTTGACATCGCCATGATGCGAGCCATCCCGAATCTTGTGATGATGCAGCCCAAGGATGAGGCTGAGCTCTGCCACATGCTCGTCACCATGAATGGTATCAATGATCGTCCCAGCGTCATACGTTATCCGCGCGGCGAGGGAGAAGGCGTTCCCCTGCCTGATCAGCCGCAGCCCCTGCCCCTCGGCCGAGCCGAAGTGCTGCATGACGATCCCGACGCTCCGGTGGCTCTTATCGCCTTGGGCAACATGAACAGCCTAGCAACCCAGGTGCGGGAACTGCTATCACAGCATGGGGTGCAGGCTGTGCACATCAACGCCCGCTTCATTAAACCGCTGGACGAGGACCTGCTGCTCTGCCAAGCGCGTGCCGGTCGTCTGCTTGTCACGTTAGAAGATCATGTGGTGGCCGGTGGTTTCGGCTCCGCGGTGAGTGAGCTCATGCAACGCGAGCGCGCGATGGCAAATGTGCTCTGTATCGGCTGGCCGGATGCCTTTGTGGAGCACGGCAAGCTCCACCAACTGCGTGAGCTGCATGGTCTGACACCAAGCGCCGTCTGCAACCGAATCCTGCAGCGTTTGCAGTCGCTTACTCCTGCTGCATCATGACCGAATGCGACACCGGTACCGTTCTTCGCTTCTTCCCACTGGGGGAGCATGGCGCGATCGTCTGCTGGTGCACCAGAAACCACGGCATGATACGTACTGCCGCGCGCAGCTTGCTCAAACCCGGCAGTGAACTGAGCGGCGTTGTCGACCTCTTTCACGAGTGCGAACTTGTCTTTCGCACCCCTGCAAAAAGCGATTTGTGTTCACTGAGCTCGGCAGATCTGCTCACACCACGTCTTGGTCTGCGCTCGCAACTCACGCGTCTGCGCCTGGCCGGTTACATGGCGCAGCTGCTCATAAGCACTGTTGAGTCCGGCGCCGGTGAGCCACAATGGCATGCCCTTATTTCCGGCGCGCTGGATTATGCGGCAGACAGTCCGCCGCGTGCGGAAATCCTGCTGCATTTCGAAAAGCGACTGGCAGAGCTGCACGGTTTATACCCTGCCGATGTGGAGCCACACGCCGCACTGCTGCGCCATTTCAACCACCTGCCCGCCGGCAGAAGAGAGCTCCTGCAAGCCATGCGCCAACCATAGAAACCTATGCAGACTTCACCTCCTCGAGTTATTTCCATTGATGCTTTGCGCGGAGCAGACATGCTGCTGCTCTGCGGCGGGGCAAGCCTGCTCTGTTCCCTCTCCCCATGGCTGGGAGACGAGGCACTGCGTCACCAGCTGACTCATGCCGCCTGGGGACAGCCTCTCACTTGCTGGGATATGGTGATGCCACTGTTCATCTTCATCGTTGGTGCTGGCATGCCCTTTGCCTTTGCATCTTACCGTGCTCGCGGGTGCAGCATCGGGAGAATCATGTGGCGTATTGCGCGTCGCTGCGTGCTTCTCTTCTTACTCGGCATGCTGGTACAGGGGCATTTGACCAGCGCCGACCCCTCTCGCATGAGCCTTTTCTGCAACACTCTGCAAGCCATTGCCGAGGGCTACCTTATCGCCTCCCTCTGTCTGCTTTTCGGGGGGCTGCTCGCTCAGCTGCTCACCTGCCTCTCCTGTCTGGCTCTCTATTGGGCTGCTTTGCGCTTCATTCCGTACGCTTCCTCTCCACCCGGGCTTTTTTTGCCAAACGACAACTTGGCCTACTTCATCGATTGCACTCTGCAGGGGCATTGGCAAGATGGCACGCCTTACACATGGATCCTCACGGCGCTCTCATTCGGAGCTCTCACCTTGCTGGGCGTACTCGCGGGCCAGACGCTGCGCCGCGTTGCTCCCGGGAAGCGCTGCGCTCTCATCCTGACGGGTGCGGGGCTGCTCTGCTTGCTGGCCGGGCATCTGCTGAGCTACGATACCCCCATCATCAAGCACATCTACACCACCAGCATGACACTATGGGCGGCAGGTTGGTGCTTCTTGCTGCTCGCTCTCTTCCATCTCATCTTTGATTTACACCCCTCTGCCGCCCGTCTGGCCGTTCCCCTGCGGGTGTTCGGTTGCAATGCTATTTTGGCCTATCTGCTCACCCAAACTCCCGGTGTTGGAGGTTTTTCCCTTTGGCAGAGTATCTGCACCCCGCTTTTTGGAGCTCTGTGCTCCTACGCTGGCTCGGCTGCGCCTGCCGCTATCGATTTTTGTGCGCTCGCAGCTCTCTTTTTTCTCCTTCTTTTCCTCTACCGTCGGCACATCTTTCTGCGCGTGTAAGTGACACACAAGGCAACCGCGTGCGGTTGCCTATGTACGATTTACGATGGACGATGTACGATTTGGAAAGTTCGGCGAGCGGAGCTCGCGAAGCTGCAAAGCAGGTGCAAGGCGCGTATTTGAAAGCCGCGCACGGGCGTGGTTACAAAGGGGCGAGGCGGCTGACGCCGCCTATGTACGATGGACGAGGTACGATTTATTAATAATGTGCGCGTTGTGAAGATTTTTTTCGGATCATTAATGTATGCTGTGATTCCTTTAGAGCCATCATCATGATGACCGCTGGTTATCACGGTTTTTGATACGTATAAACGGTGATATCAGTCAATAAGAGCAATTTCTCTGTTGATTGACTTCTCTCAAATGCGTTTGCCTTGGCAGGGCAAAGCAAAGCTTGACAACGCGGGGTCTCCATCTGTATGATGAGCGCGACATGATAACTCCGCAGCACCTCGTCGCCGTCATTGATTATGGTTCTCAGTACACTCAGCTGATCGTCAGACGCGTCCGTGAGCTCGGTTTTTTGGCGAAGCTATACACACCTGAGGAGTTGGATGAAATCGTGGAGCCCGGCGCCATCATCCTTTCCGGCGGTCCGCGCAGCACCTCCGAACCGGATGCTCCCGGCATCGACTTTGACAAGCTGGTCGCCTTCCATGTACCGGTGCTGGGCGTATGCTACGGCATGCAACTGCTCAATATCAAGACCGGCGGCACTGTGCGTCCCAGCAATAAGCGGGAATACGGTCCCGCAGCGCTTCTACCCGAGTCAGGTTGCAAACTTTTTGAGGGCGTATCGGCTTCGTCGCAAGTGTGGATGAGCCACTCCGACACCGTTGATCACCTGGCCGACGGTTGCAGAATCATCGCCCGAAACAGCGAAGGCGTGCCCGTGGCCTTGCAATGGGGCGAGTCCATGTTCGGCATCCAATTTCACCCGGAGGTTACCCATTCGCATGAGGGTCGCACCATCCTGCGCAATTTTCTCTCCTGCGCCCCGCATCTCGCACCCTTTGACATCGGCGATTTCAGGCGCGAACTCATCGCAGACATTCGCCAGAAAGTCGGCGACCGGCAGGTAGTATGCGGCGTGTCCGGCGGCGTGGACAGCACCGTGCTTGCCGTGCTGTTGCACGAGGCTGAGGTACGGACGCGGTTCATCTTCGTCGATAATGGTCTACTGCGCAAAAATGAAGCGCAGGAAGTGCAGGATAACTTCCGCCGTATGGGCATAGAGATAGAAACCGTGGATGCTTCTGCTCGCTTTCTGGAAGCGCTGAGTGGCGAAACTGCCCCGGAGAAAAAGCGCCGCATCATCGGAACACTTTTCATCGATGTCTTCTGGGATGCCGTGGGGGATGCCGAGATGCTCGCGCAAGGCACGCTCTACCCGGACGTCATTGAAAGCGCTTCCAACGCCAAAAGCAAAGCCTCCGTCATCAAAACCCACCACAATCGCGTGGAGCGCGTGCTCAAGTTGCAAGAGCAGGGCAAGGTGATTGAGCCTCTCGCCTTCCTCTTCAAAGATGAAGTGCGCGCGCTGGGCGCTTCCATGGGCATACCGCACGACATCCTGTGGCGTCACCCCTTCCCCGGTCCCGGACTGGCAGTACGCTGCCCCGGGGAGGTAACAAAGGACAAGCTGGACATCATCCGCGACAGTGATGCCATCTTCATTTCCACCCTGCGCAAATGGGGCTGGTACGACAAATGCTGGCAAGCTTACGCCGGACTCATTCCGGTAAAAACTGTGGGTGTGAAGGGCGATGAGCGTTCCTACGAATTTGCCACCAACCTGCGTGCCATCATCTCCGAGGATGCCATGACCGCCGACTGGGTTCAACTGCCCTATGATCTGCTGCGCGAGGTCTCCAACCGCATCCTCAACGAGGTGAAGGGAACCAACCGCGTGCTCTACGATGTGAGTACCAAGCCTCCTGCATCCATCGAGTGGGAGTAATTGTACTATGCGTGAGTCATGAGAAACTTGTCAATGAGAGTGCTTGTGCCGTGTACGGCGGTTGTGCTGCTCTGCCAGTGCAGCACGTTAGAAGACGATTGCCGAGCCGTGGCACAACGTGAAGCTGAAATTGCCCGGGAAACCCCGGGGGATTACTATGTGGGAAGGCGATACTATCTGCCCTATACCCGATTTTGGGGCTACCTGCGCAAGCCGGGTGAAAGCTGGCGCAATGCCAAACTCGTGATTATGGATGAATCCGTGGTTCGTAATCCTGACCGAGGCTACGAGCCTCCCGTCAAGGGGGCTATCTTCGGCTTCGACCAGAACTATGAGTACTTCCTTTCCGGCTCTTACACCGGCGAGATGGCGTATGATCCCAGCACTGACCAAATACTGCCCGTGTTTCGCCCCACCCAATTCACCGTGCGCGACAAAAAGCCAGGCTTCCTCTTTGTACCATCCGAGAAGTACGTGTCGGACTACGTTACCATTCGCCCGCTGCTCATCCCGAACCCGGAGTCCTGCCGTCAGGCTATGGCCGAGTAATCAAGGCTGTGCCGCGTAATTGATGCGCAGTGGAACTTGTTCTACCGGTATACCGGCAGCCGTGATGGTATCCAATATCTCCACGAGTTCACCAATGGGTGCGCCGTCTGCTGCGGCTACCTGAATGCGACTCTGCGGGGCGGTGCGCATGAGCTCACCGAGAACGTTCTTGAGCTCGTCACGCGCGACCTTTTTCCCTCCCAGCGCCAACTCCCCATCCTGCGCAATCTCCAGCAGGGTGAGGGAATCATCCCCCCGCTCACCGGAGAGATGGTGCGTTTGCGGTAAAGTGAGCTGCAGCACATTCACTTGGTGCTTGAACTCGGTATGCACGATGAAAAAGATGAGAAGGATGGTGAGAATATCCAACATCGGGACGATTGGGATCCCCTGCATCACGCTGCTTTTTCGATAGATATTCATGAGATCACTTGTGGAGGATAGCCAGCAAATCGGTAAAGAAATGATTGAGACGCGCAGCGCGCTGTTCCAGTGAGCGTTCGAAGCAGGTGAGCGCTATGATGCCCGGCACCGCAATAGCCAACCCAAATATCGTTGTGTAAAGCGCCGTGGAAATGCCCATGGCAATGCCCGGTCCCGCGTTCGTCGCCCCAAATACGCCAAATATCTTGACCAGCCCCCAAGCTGTGCCAAGTATACCGAGCATCGGCGCTATATTGGTAATCACGCTAATGGTCGCCATGCCTGTACGCTCTGCATCCACCATAACTCGCAGTCGAGCCTCCATCTGCTGCTCCAAATGCTCATCCCCACCGTGTCGGGTGGCATATAACACCTCCGCCGCCACGGGAGAAGCACTCTTGAGGCACAAGTCCGTGAGAACCGGGACAGGATCCGTGCCGTGCTCTCTCGCCTGCTCCAACGCATGGATAAGCTGCCTCAGCAGCCCCCGACTACCCGTGAAGATGAGGTGGTAGAGAATGGCAGCCACCATAATGACGGAGCAGGCCAGCAGAGGGTATCCGAAGGGCTGGCAGGCATCAAAGAATTGGAATACTGTGTTGAGCATATTTTTGATTTGGGTTAGGTTAATCGAAGTTGAAGGTGAAGATAAGTTCGAGCACATCGCCCGCCACCTCAGCCTGCACCGGGCCGGGCATGGGCGGCAGAGTCGCACGTCGTATCGCTCCGAACGTGAAGGATTGCTGGATGACACTCGCCCCGCGCCGCCTCACTAAATCCATATTTTCCAGCAACCCTCGCTCATTGATGCGCAGCGCCACCACCACACTGCCGGGGATGATGTCGCCGCGGTGGTCATCGCACGCCAAATACCAGTAATAAGCAATACGTCGGTAGATTTCCTCCTCGTAGCGTCCCAGGGGGGTGGACGCCACATTGAGCGCCGGGCGGCTGCCGATCACGAAACGTCCCGTGCTGCGCGTACGTCGTTCGTAAGTGCGAAAAGCCTTGCCCTGCATGTGATCGGCCAGCGCAGGGTCGTATATCGGTCGCTGCTGCCTGCCTGTGCCCTCCGGCATTTCTCCACGCACCTGCGCTTCGATGACAATAGGAGCCTCTTCCCCCTGACGCGCCCCCACTTCCCCGAGCTTTTCCTCGCCCAGTCTCAGCTCGCCTTCTTCGCCTTGTTTTGCTTTTTGAAGGACGGGGACGCCTGATTCGCCGGGTTGCTCCTCCAATGTATCACCCTGCTTCGGGGTCGTTTTGGCAGCAGCCTGCTGCCGGGGCTGCACACGATCCTGCGGCTTATCCAAATCGCCCGTTTGACGAGCTTGGTCAAAGGTAACCAGCTCATCATCCTCTTCCTCGCCATTTTGGGTGGGCACAGGCGCATCGCTCTCGCGCTTCGGGGCGAATTCGGAGCCGGAAGCCACACTGTTGCGCGCTCCGATGAAATCCGCCTGTTCGGGTATCTTTTCATCCAAATCGGCATCTGTTTTCACCCATGCCTTGTCGTCTTTCTCTTCCAGCTCTTTCTCCTCGCGCACAATTTGTACCAGCCGTTCCCTCTGCGCCGCACGCTTCATCTCAACCGCACCGTCCCCCATAAACGACCCGCTCATGCTGCACAACCACCACGCCGCGACACCATGCAGCAGCACCGAGAGCAGCACACACAGCGCCACCCTCCTCACGCGCCTCCGCTTTCCCGCAGCTCCAAACATACTCGCTTTCATACCACACCATCCCGACCTTTGCAATTGTGGACTATGTCACACTTCGGCAACCGCATTGGAAATGCGGCTGGCCATTTACGATTTACGAAATCGATTTTCGAGCCTCCCATGTACCGGGGATAGAGCTTCTAGAAGACTTCTATCCCTCCTTCCGCAACTGCGCTTATTCTATCGCAGTCCCCCGTATTTTAACACCTCAATTTAACCGTTTACGATTTACGATTTAGAAAGTTCGGCGAGCGGAGCTCGCGAAGCTGCAAAGCAAATGCGGACGGGATGTAATGAAGCAATGATCGGACGCGGTTACAAAGCGACGGGAGATATAGTCAGGCGGTGCCTGACCATTTACGATTTACGATATCGATAGTGTGCGCATTGCGTAGATTTTTGTGATTCGTATCAACAATGATATCAGTCATTAAGAGACTTTCCTCGGCTGATTAACCTCTCTCAAATGCGGTTGCTCCACTCCCTCTTTCCGTCGCTCATCTCTTTTTGAAAGAGATGTACAGCCTAAAATGCGTTAAATTTTTCTATGTGAAGATTTTTCGTTTCCCTATGAGCGCAATAACATCCGGAGAAATTTGAAGTTATTACTATTTGTTATATCTGCAAATAATTGTAATAATAAATTATTACAATTATTCAAACTGTATATCTCTTTCAAAAAGAGATATACTCGCCCTTGCAAATAACTAATTTTAACTCCTATTCCACCCACTTCACCACTATGAAACTTCATCTCCCCATCCCCCTCCGTTCCGCTCTGCTCGCTGTTTGCGCGGTTAGCGTAGTTACTCCGGTTGCTGTAGCGGGCGATGACGAACAAGACGCTTCGAATTCCCTGAATATTGAAAGTATTGCTCAGATGCTCCGCTCGGTATCTGAGTTCGAAAGGACGTCGGCAGCAGAGGCAACTGATCTTTACTGGGGAGCTGGTCAAACCGGCGGGAGTGTTATTCTGGGAGGAGAAGGTAGCTTCTGGAGCACCCGATCGGGGACGTCCGGAACAGAGGAGTGGGAAGACGATAAGAATGTGCATCTTGAGGCTAGAGGCGGAACAATTACCGTGACAGCGTCTACGCTTTTGATGAAAAGTTTGACCTTTGCACCCAGTTCTGCTACCTACAATTTCATCCTCCCAACGTCGTTTCTTCTAGGACCCGGTGAACCCTCGCTGCTATCTGTTGGAAAAGGGACAACTCTATGCCTGCAAGGCAATGGGAGCCTCATGGTCATGTACGGGACAGGCGTGATGGACGGATCCTCTATATGTCAAGTAGAGGGTTCGCTAAAAATTGAGGAAGGCGTCTCTGTAAGAATGAACATTGCGAAAGCGGAAATCAATAGCTTGACACTGACGAATGGTTACTTGGTTGTTGGAGAGGGCACAATTCAGAATTTGCAAGGCACCTGTGAGAGTATTCAGTTTGGTCCATATGAAGCTGGTCTTGAAGCGGGGAACACGCTTACCATCGTCGACGGTGAATACACTGGTAAGCTGAAGACCGACTGGGGGGGACTCATCATTGAAGGAAAATTCAGGTATGACACACCAGGAACTGATGAGGAAGAAAAGTATAAAAACCGCGCGACAGTTGCTGCACTGACTGTGAACAGTCAATTCACACTGAACGGGGTCATGGAAACCCCCACGCTGGATGGAAAAGGAAGCATCATTGGTAAGGGAACTTTGCAATTTGGCAATGGATCGTCAGAGTTTGATGGAGAGGTCGGTGTAAATATTACCTGCAATGGGAATGAAGCATCAACAGTAACCCTCAGCCACTACACCGGTAAGAATGTGACGTTAAATAACGGTGGCACGCTCACTTTGCTTAACAAGGGGTCCGATATTCAACTAACGACTTTACATATTGGTGGTAAGCTGGAGGTAAAGGAAGGGAAGTTGAGAGTGGAAGAAAGCATCACATGGGATCTTGGTTCCCTGCATTTCTTTTCTTCCGGTCAATCGGTCGTATTTGTAGGGAATGGATGGAACGAAAAATTAGATAAGACAAACGGTAAGCTCACCATTACATTGAAAGAGAATGTTTTGGGTATAAGTGAGTTTGGTGACATCATTCTGCTGGATTGGGCGGGACAGGGAAACGATTTCGATTTTAGGGATTATTTTGAAATTTCACTCGACGGGGATCGCAAAAGATACGAGAACCTCACTCTCAGAGCCGACGGACATGTCACTTGGGGCGGTTCGGACGATCTGTATTGGGGAAGCGAGAGAACCAGCAACTCTATTGTGTTGGGGGAAGATCAACGTGTATGGAGTTTTTTGCCGGGAAAATCCGGTACAGCGGCTTGGCAAGATGATAAAAATGTGCACTTAGAGGCAAAAAGTGGCACAATTGCCGTGACAAGTTCCGGATATCGTTCAATGAAAAGCTTGACCATTGCTCCTGGATCCGCTACATATAATTTCGATTTGGACTGTCGGGTGGGAGAACCGATAGATCCAAATTCCCCCGCTGAGAGTCTTCCCACGATTCTATTCGTGGGTGACGGGACGACTTTGTGTGTGGGTAACGGAAGGGAACTCGCTGTGAATGGATCATTAACCGTCGGTGCTGGGGCGACTCTTTGCATTGGTGAGGGATCCACGATGAATGTGTATGGCTCGTATAGCGGAAAGGGGTCGCTGCAGGTTGAGAAGAACGGCCGTTTGAGCATTATGGGGAAATCGACTGTTAAGAGTCTTTCCGTGACCGATGGTTCATTAATGCTCGGTGGGAGCAGTAGTGTTGAGAATTTGCAAGGCACCTGTGAGAGTATTCAGTTTGGTCCATATAAAGCTGGTATTGAAACCAAAAAAGCACTTACCATTGTTGACGGCGAATACACTGGTAGGCTAACGGTTGACCAGGAAAAACTCACCATTGATGGAGAATTCAAGTACGATACACCAGGAGCTGACGAGGATGAAAAATATAAGAACCGCGCGACAGTTGCTGCACTGACTGTGAACAAGCAATTCACGCTGGACGGAGTCATGGAGACCCGCAGCACGCTGGATGGGAAAGGAAGCATCATTGGTAAGGGAACTTTGCTATTCGGTGAGGGATCGTCAGAGTTTAATGGAGAGGTCGGTGTAAATATTATCTGCAATGGGAGTGAAGCATCAACAGTAACCCTCAGCCACTACACCGGTAAGAATGTGACGTTAAATAACCGTGGCACGCTCATCTTGTCTAACAAGGGGTTCGATATTCAACTAACGACTTTACGTATTGGTGGTAAGCTGGAGGTGAAGGCTGGAAAGCTGAAATTGGAGGAAAGCATCACATGGGATGCAGATCCTGGTTCCTTGCGTTTCTTTTCTCATGGCCAATCGGTCGTATTTGTAGGGAATGGATGGGACGAAAAATTAGATAATACAAACGGTAAGCTCACCATTATATTGGAAAAGAATGTGTTGGGTGTAGGTAGTTCTGGTGACATCACTTTGCTGGATTGGTCACTGAGGAGAGACGATTTCGATTTTAGGGATTATTTTGAAATTTCATTCGACGGGGATCGCGAAAGATACGAGAACCTCACTCTCAGAGCCGATGGACATGTAGTTTGGGGTAAAAAGATACCTTCTGGACATGGAGGTTCTGAAGATTCGGACTCTCTTTACTGGGGAGCCAAACAAACCAGTGGAAGCGTTACTCTGGGTGGAAATGGTGGCTCGTGGAGCACTAAGTCGGGCGAAGCTGGAAATGAAGTCTGGAAAGATGATAAAAACGTGCACCTGGAGGCAACAGGTGGCACAATTACCGTGAAGGAAGACTCTTCGCCCTCAATGAAAAGCTTAACCATCGTAGCCGGTTCAGCTATCTACAATATCGTTTCGGATGGATCGACGGAGGCTAATGTGAGTGGGAATTTAACCGTTGGTGCCGGAGCGACTTTGTGCATGGGCAAGGGATCTGTGCTGCAGGTGAATGGCTCGTATAGCGGCGGTGGCATACTGAAAGTTGAGAATGGTGGTTCTTTGACAATTTCTGGGCAGGCGACGATCAAGAAAGCTACCGTGGAAGACGGGGTTTTATCCCTCGGCTCGGGCAGCAGTATTTCGGATTTACAGGGTGATCCCGTGAATTGGAATACGAATCATGGAATCCAGGGTCAAGGCAATCTCACCATCGAAAGCGGCAACTACACCGGTTCGCTGAAGACCGACGAGCTCACCATTGCCGGGAACTTCACATATGGTACGCCCGGGGCGAACGGAGGGGAGAAGCTTGAAAATGCTGCTGCGGTTGGTGGCTTGACTGTGGATGGTAAACTCACATTAAACGGAGGCATGCTGGCTACGTCGCTCAGAGGGAAGGGAAGTATCATCGGTCGAGGTACTCTGCAACTTACCAACTCAGAAAACAATTCGTTTGAAGGTGAAGTGGGGGTGAATCTACTTTATGCGGGGAGCTCCTTCGCACTCAGCAAGTACACTGGTAAGAGTGTGACAGTAACAAGCGGTCAGCTCACGTTGTCCAACGAAGGAAATGGGATCAAACTGGAGGCACTCACCTTCCGGGGGAGCAGCACTTTGGTCGTGAAAGATGCGGGGTCGAGCGTCAGCGGTAATGTGACGTTGGGAAAGAATCAACAGCTCACTCTGGCAAGTGGGGCGAGTTTGAGCGTTGGCTCCTTGACTCTCTCCGGCGGTACGCTGGATGTGAGTGGGGCGCTCGGCAAACTGAATGCGGGCGCATTGAAGACCACGGCAACAACCACATTGAATGTGGGAAATTTGTATGCTATGGCAGCGGGAAGTTACAGTATCCTGAGTTATGACAGTCACGACGGTGCCGATGTCAATCAGTTGAAACTGCAGGTGGGGAGCGTCGGTGCACGAAAGAGTTTCCGATTGGAGGTGCAGCAGAACGCCCTGATGCTCGTAGTAACGGGTAAGGGAGCAAATCTGACGTGGAACAACATTAGCACGAAAACTTGGGGCGCTGGAACGGTTGGCGGGGAATGGGATGCCGCACAAACGGTTTCGGATAAACATTTCTTCAATGGAGACAACGTGACTTTCAACGGAGCCGGGGAAGTAAACATCCAGGGTGAGGTAGAGCCCGGGAGTATTACCGTGCAGGGAGATGAAGCCACCACCTTCATGAGCAATGACGACACCGGTTCTATTGCCGGCGCTGCTCAACTCACGAAAAAGGATGAGGGCAAGCTAACCATCAACACGGTCAATGCTTACACGGGCGGAACGGTGGTGGAAGGCGGCGAGCTGGTAACAGGAAACGCGAAAGCCTTGGGCGAGGGAAACGTGACGGTGAAAAGCGGCGTGCTGGATATGGACAGTGCGGCTCTGGCGAATGAGCTGCATATCGTCGGCACAGCGGAAGTGAAGAATGGTGGAAGCTACGTTGGCAAGCTGACGCTGGATGGCGGGACACTGGATGGCGCTGTGAACCTGGCGCAGGATGCGGAATTAAAGAACGGCACGGTGACGGGTGTATTGAGCGGCAAAGGAGGCGTGGTGGTGAGTGGCGGGGGCGTGACGCTAAGCGGCGCGAACACCTACACCGGCAAGACAACGGTGCAGAGCGGAACGCTGACGGTGAGCGGCAGCGTGGCGAGCAAGCAGATTGAGGTGCAGAGCGGCGGCACCTACAGCGGCACGCTGGCCGGCCCGGATTTGACCGTTACGCTTGCGGGCGGTACATTGAAGGGTGATGTGACACTGGATGGCAGCGTCGCACTGAATTCCACGGCGACAGGATCTACCGTGGACGGCAGGTTAAATCTGGCGCAGGGCGGAAAGCTGGGAGTCACGGAAGGAGCGGGGCTTTCGGTGAAAGAACTGGTGGCGGATGGTGGTGAGTTGAGCTTGGCCACGGACAATAGCGGTCACCTCAGCGTGGGCACTTTCACCACCACCTCGAATAAGACGACATTGAACGTGGGCGACGATCTTCTGGGGCTGAAGGACGGTACGTACGAACTGCTCACCTATGAAACGCTGGGCAGCGGGAGCAGTGCGGATGCGCTCGAGCTGGCGGGACTCAGTGATCTGCGTACGCGCAAGGACTACTCACTGGGCTTGGGAGCAAACAGCCTGACACTGTCCGTGAGTGGAGGTTCCGAGGATCTCATTTGGGATCCGGCAAGCACCAACACATGGAGTAATGAAAACGCCGGAGGCGAATGGAGCGGCAAAGCTGAGGACAAGCGTTTCTACGATGGCGACTCGGTGACGTTCGACTCCGCGGGAGATGTGCCGATAGAGGGCGCAGTGAACCCCGCCTCCATCACCGTGAAGGGCGATAGCGACACCACCTTCAAGAACGCCGCAGACAAGGCCGGTGCGCTCACAGGCAATGCCACATTGACCAAGGAGGGCGCAGGCACGCTGGATATCCAGACGGACAACAGCGCGTACTCCGGCAACATCGAGGTGAAGGGCGGCACGCTGAGAGTGGGTCATGACCATGCACTGGGCAGCGGCGACGTGAACATTGCAAATGCGAAGTTTGACGGCGTCGGGCATGCCGTCAACAACAAGGTAACGCTCTCCGGCAATTCACAGCTCAAGGACGCCAGCGGCGTAACCAATCTCACCTTTGCGAGCGGCTCGACGATTAAAGGCGAGGATGGTTATACCTTGGCAGCCGGTCACACACTGACGATTGACAGTACCGGCAAGGCACGCAGTGCGGAGAATCCCGGCAGCAGTTACAGCGGCGCCTTCACCTTCGCGGGCGGCACACTGAAGCTCAACGGCGGCGCATTCGACCTGAGCGGCGCAACAGTGAACTTTGCTGACGGTTCGAAGTCCACCATCGATTTGAGCGGGTGGGAAGGAATGACCTACGGCAACGAGTACACTTTGGCAAAGTTGCAGTTGGGAGAGGGGAACGAAGCGTTCACCGAGTACTTTGAGGTGACCATGGATCCCCAGATGCAAAACAGCGCACGCATCGAGGTGCGAGAGAACGGCGAGGTGGTGCTGGTAATGATGGAGGATCCGACAGTAGCGGCCACGTTGACGCGCGATCAAGCGGCGGCCTACCGTGTGCTGGCGCAAATAGCCGGCAAGCAGCTCGCCTCCATCATAGGCAACCCGGAAATCATCGACCAGCTGAGCGGCGCCGAGATAGCCACCGCCATCAGCAGTCAGATGGAGGGCAACCTGGCCCACCTGCGCCGCCTGCGCACGACCATCGGGAGTGGACAGACCCTCTCGTCGGATTCATCGCTCGCAGCCTTCATCAGCGCCTACGATGACTTCACCTCCATGCAGCGCGACTACAACGGCCTCGGCTACAACCGAACCGAATACGGTGGCGTCTTTGGTATGGAAACCAAGCTGGAGAAGAATACGCTGCTGGGTCTGGCGCTGAGCGCAGGACGGGCAAGAGTCGCGCCCTCCGGCGCTCGGGAGCGGTACCACGAGGACACCTACCGTCAGGATCTCTACTTCGTGACGAATATCGCGGATGGCCTGCGCAGCACGACCACGGTGGGCGTGGGTGAGCACAAGTTCAGCATGCACCGCACGTTGCCGGGCGGTCTGGTCACCACCGCGCATGATATGAGGGGCAATTCCCTGAACTTCTCGGAGGAGATAGCCGTTACCCTCAGCTCCGGAGAGACGGGCAGCTTCGAGACCTTCTTCTCCCTGGAGAGCACATACAGCCACATCAAGGCGTCCCACGAGAGCGGAGCGGGGACAGCCTCCATCAGCGCCGATGCGCATGAAGCATGGGCAACGGATCTCTCACTGGGCGTGCGAGCCAACTTCTCATTCACGCTGATGGGAAATGTCCCTGCGGCGATGCTGAGCATGCAGACGGCTTTGGTGAGTTCCGTGGGCGATACGGGGACGGAGGTGACGATGCGCTACGCCGGCGCTCCGGACCTGCCCTACAGCGTGCGAGCAGCCAAGCATAACCGCTGGGGCTACAGTTTGGGCGCATCACTCACGGTGCCTGTAAGCAAAGAAACGGCAATTATCGGCAGCGCCGAAACAGTGCTGCGCGGAGATTCCCACGAAACAACCGGTTCTGTGGGCATCCGGATGAGCTTCTGATCGATAGGACGAGATCGGTGTTATTGCCTGCCCGGACGCGTCGCCATACGCGTCCGGGCTTTTTAGATTTACGATTTACGATTTAATTCATTTACGATTTACGATTTACGATTTGGAAAGTGAGCGCGCATTGCGCGGGGAGGCAGCGCAAAGGCGCTGACCCGCAGGGGCTCACTGGCAGGGTGGTGCCAGTGAGTCAAGGTACGATTTGGAAAGTGAGCGCGCGCTGCGCGGATTTTTTCGGATCATGAACGCATGAGGAATGGGGTGAATGAGCCTGGAGGAAAATTTCCTTGGGACAGATGTGGCGTTTTCCCTGTTGCTTTGGAAAATGTGCTTGTGATTTTCAGGGGAGCTATGGTAGTATGACAGCTATGAAACGGACATTGATCCTGCATGTTTCCATGGCAGTTGCAGCGGCTCTTCTTATCTCGGCATTACCATGCGCAGCGCAAGGCGACTCGGAGACTTCTCCGGTTGTCACCGCAGAGCAAATATTCCCGAAGATGGAGGATGGCACACGCGACTTGCTTTCTCACTGCCAAAATGTGTTGCGCATCCTCAAGGATATCACAACCACGCAAAAAGCGGATGACGAGGCCGATGAGCTTACCGCAGAGTTTAACGCACTCACCGACTCCGAAGATGCACTCAATGACCTTGCTGAGCATACCCCTCCGGAGGTCATGACAGAGACTGTCGAACGGCTTTCCAAAGAAATAAACGCCTACAAGGACTGGCAGCGGGAAGTTCCCGAGCAACTTCATCGCCTTCTCGACGCAAACTGCTTCAATTCGGAGAAGCTCACTGCTGCCATCAGCCCTCTGTGTGGCGTGTTTTTTGACTGTGTTGAGCTACCGCCGGAGCCGGAACCTAAGCCGGCCACAGCTGAGCAGATTAGCCAACTCATCGAGATGCAGGCCGCTGATCGTAAGGAACTGCTCGACCGCTGGCCGACGATGGTGCAAGGCGGTCCGGGCTTCACCCGCGATTCAGCGTGGGTCATCCTTAACGATAGCGACTTGGCCGTGCGCATGGAATACGACATACTCCGCGAGGATCTCCACTATCCGGCACCCTCTGCCCAAGCGCTTATCATGGAGGGTGGCAGGGTGTACGACAAACACATCCTCACCATCCCGCTCGGCCATGAGCGGGTCGTCGTTGAACAATGGTTCGACATCACCCGATATTGGCAGAAAACGACCTCCCAATCCGGCTCAGCGGAGCCTGAATCTTGACCGGCGCTCATGGCAGAACGCACCATATTAATTGCCGAGGACGACGCATCCATCCGCGCCGGATTGTCGGATGCCCTCCAAGCGCATGGCTACGGTGTTCTCACTGCCGCAGATGGTGAAGCGGCACTCAAATCGGTGCTCACGCAGGAAGTGGATTTGGTGTTGCTGGATCTGAATATGCCAAAACTCAATGGCTTCAAATTGCTCAAAATTATGAGCAAAGAATGCCCGGGGGTGCCGAGTATCATTCTGACGGCTCACGGCGAGGAAAAAGACCGCGTACGCGGACTGGAAAACGGGGCGGACGACTATGTGGTCAAGCCTTTTTCCATGGCGGAGCTGCTGGCGCGCGTGGCGGCAGTTCTGCGCCGCTACCCCACTCGCCGTGTAAGCGCCGAAAAAGCCCTGCACTTTCCCGGCGGCTCATTGAACCCCGATAACCACAGCGTAGTCATGGATAACGGCTCCTGCGTTGCCTTACGCGATAAGGAGTTTGAACTTTTCTATTATTTTCTGGCGCATCCCGACCGCATCATTTCGCAGGAAGAGCTGCTACTACGTGTGTGGGGAAGCCGCGCCAATGCGTCCGAAACACGCACCGTTGCCGTCACACTCACTCGGCTGCGAGAGAAACTCGATCCCGCCGTAGCTCAGCGCATCGAGAATGTGCGTGGACGCGGTTACAAATGGAGCAAGTCATGAAAAAGAAGTTGGTCAGCATTCTGCTCATCTTTTCACTGGTGGCGATCGGAGCCGCTCTTTGGCAAGCCTGGCAAGCGGCGCATCTGGAAGATGAGTTGCGAGCCATCGACTACCGTACACAAGCCGCCCGTCTGGTGGAACTCTCCCTGCCGCGTGTGCGCGCCGAGATGGAGACGCTGCTGCGCACCGAACAAGAAAAGCTGGGCAAGACCCCACCCATCGGCAAAGTGAATATCCCCATGCCCCGCGGCGGCAAAGCAGACTTCAACGTGGGTTTTTTCCTGCTCTCACCGGCTATGCTCCAAGCTCCCGTCGGTGACGAAGACTTCGCGCGACGCCTTGCCGAAGCTCCCGCCATCACCAACACCATCCGCCGCAAAGCCTATAACCCCTCCGCTCCACTCTACGACCCCAATGAAAAGCAATCCTACGACCCGCGCACTCAGCTGCCGGTTTTCGGCGTATACGAGGTTCTCGAAACTGACTTAGACAAGCCGATGCGCCTCACCGGCGACCCGGGTCCTTTCTTTGCATGGAACTACGGTGACACGCTGGTGTGCATGCGCTCTGTCCCAACCAGCCACGGCGCCGCAGCAGAGGGGTTTGTGATTGATGCGGCCAAGCTCAGCGCCCACCTGCTTCCTCTCGTGGAGCCCGGGCTCAAAGAACCGAGCATCGATTTCGTGCGCCGAGGCGAAGCTGCCAATCTCGCTCCTCTACCCATGGTGTTGCGCCCGGGTGATAAGGTGGAACTGCCCGACACGGCAGCCCGCCGAGAGGCTCTGCGCGGCCCGGTCATCTCCGCCTGGCTCATTTCCATTCTCTCCATCATCATCGTCTTCACCTTGCTTGTCTCATACAGTCGCATGGAGCAACGCCGCAGTGATTTTGTATCCGCCGTCACCCATGAATTGCGCACACCTCTCACCAGTTTCCAGCTCTACACTGAAATGTTGCAGGATCCGGCTCTGCCGGTGCACAAAATGAAGGAGTACCACGAAACACTGCGCCGTGAGAGCTTGCGACTCGGGCACCTCGTGGAAAATGTGCTCGCTTACGCCCGACTCACCCGCGGGAAACAACGTGAACGACAAGATGTGGGCAGCTGCTCCGAACTGCTCTCCTCCCTGCTCGATAAAACGGCCAACCAACTGCGCAGTAACGGTTGGAGCGTTACCATAACCATTGACCCTCGCGTCAGCCTCCTGCGACTGCGTACCGACCTCATCTCCGTAGAGCAAATTTTACAGAACCTCGCAGACAATGCGGTCAAATATGCCTCATCTGATCACCCAAGCATGACCCTGCACGCCCTGCAAACCCACCGGACCCTCTCCCTGCGCGTGACCGACAATGGTCCGGGTATTCTCCCTGACATGCAGAAAAGACTGTTTCGTCCATTCTCGCACTCTCAGAAGGCGGAGGACTCCCGCAAGCCCGGCATTGGTCTAGGTCTCGCTCTCTCCCGCGATCTCGCCCGTTCTATTGGCGGAGACCTCACCTTGGAACGCACCTCTGACCACGGCACCACTTTCTTGCTCACCCTCCCGCTTGGGGAGTGAACCGATATGTAAAACATTTACGATGTACGATGTACGATGTACGATTTGCAAAGTTCGGCGAGCGGAGCTCGCGAGCTGCAAAGCAAATGCGAACTCGTATTCATAAAGCCAAGCGCGGGCCTGGTTAGAAAGGGGCGGTGGCGGCTGACGCCGCCCGGTGGCAGACGGAGCCTGCCTATGTACGATTTACGATTTGGAAAATTCCCGCGCTTGCGCGCGAATTTGGCGGAGCAAATGCGAGCGTGATGGAGCGAATGGAGAGTTTTCTCTACTTTTCCACTTCATCCAAATGGGTTTGCCGCGGTAAATGCGCTTGCTTTTTGGGACGGTATCCTCTATGCTTGGGAGCATGAGTGCGCGCGTTTTGATCAAGCTCGAGGGATTGGGTGAAGAGGCGACAAAATTTTCCGGCTGCGTCAATGGGAAAGAACTCATCGAGCTCGACCATGGTGATGTGCAGTGTGCCGGAGGCATCGAGTATGAGTTAAGAGTACGCTTGTACGGCGAAAAAGAACTGGTCGTGGAAGCGCAGCTGAATGTACCGTTAAAGTTGCGCTGTGAACGCTGCTTGCGTGAATTCGACTACTCCCTGCCGGTGCATGCCGTGATCAGCCTGGAAATAAGCCCGGATCTGCTTGAAATCGATCTGGCAAAAGACCTGCGCGAGGAGATATTACTGGCACTGCCAGCCTACCCGAAATGCGAACTTGCCGGGCTGGAATGTGAAAATCATGACATAAGTGGAGATTTTGGGCTGGACAAAGCCCCCCTACCTGGTGTAAACTCCGCCGCGGCGACCGAGCGGAGTGTTTGGGATGCTCTGGATGGTGTGAGAACACCTCCGGCTCCATGAGCAAGCGCCCCTTCGCCCGGTTTCTACCTTCGCCGCAATTTACTACAACACTTACAGATTATGGCAGCTCCCAAACGCAGAACCTCTAAGATGAAGCAGCGCTCCCGTCTGTCCGCTCAGGCGTGGAAAGCCCCCCAAATGGGCAAGTGCCCGAAGTGCGGCGCGACTGTACCCGGCCACACCGCCTGCCCCCATTGCGGCACCTACCGCACGCAGAGCGGCGCCGAAGTTCAGGTTAAGGCCGCCGAGTAAGTCTCTTTCGAGACGCAACCGATTCATTGCCGCCTCTGGGCGGCATTTTTGTTCCCGGCATTTCACAAATCCATGGCGAGTTCAGCGTCCATGAGCCCTGACTTCTCTAGGTAGTAGTCATAGCCGCCGGCGTAGGGAGTGAGGACTCCCTGGTTGATGTGCAGGGTTTTCTCCGCAAGTGAGCGGATGAAATGCACATCGTGCGAAATGAAGACGAGGGTTCCCTCATAACGCTTGAGCGCTTGGGAGAGAGCCTCGACGCTCATGAGATCCAAATGGGTAGTCGGCTCATCCATGAGCAAAAGATTGGGCGGATTTACCAAGAATTTGACAAGGCTGAGGCGAGATTTTTCCCCTCCGGAGAGCACCTCCACCCGTTTCTCGACATCCAAGCGACGAAAGAGGAAGCTGCCAAGCACCCCGCGCGCCTCTTCCTCGCGCAGCTCGGGATCGGCTTTCATAATCTCCTCGAGAACAGTGAAATTTGGGGTGAGATTCTCGGCGCGCATCTGGGAAAAGTAACCGATGCGAGTCGTAGTGCCCGGTGTGCGCTTTCCCCCGTCAATCGGAACGACTCCGGCAAGTATTTTCAGCAGGGTGGATTTACCTGCGCCGTTTGGCCCGACCAACACAATGCGCTGTCCTCGCTCTACCAGCAAATTCAAATCCGAATAGACACGGTGCGAGCCGTAGGATTGTGAGACGTGCTCGAGTTCGATGACGCGCTGAGTGCTGCGTGGCGGCTGAGGAAAGATGAATTTGAACACCTTGCGCGCCGGACGCGGTTTTTCGATGCGTTTGATTTTTTCGAGCTGTTTGATGCGACTTTGCACCTGCGCGGCTTTGGATGCTACGGAGCGGAAGCGTTCTATGAAGGCCTCAAAATGGGCGATCTCGCGTTGCTGATTGCGCCAGGCTGCCAGCATCAATTCATAGCGTTGATCTTTGAGCTCCAAGAAGGCGCTGTAATTTCCGGTGTAGCGCACCAGTTGCGCGTTTTCTATGTCGTACACCGCCTCCACCAACTCGTCCATGAAGTCACGGTCATGCGATATCATGAGTATCGCCCCCGGATAGTTTTTCAGGTAGCGGCGCAGCCATAATAAACTCATCAAATCCAAGTGGTTGGTCGGCTCATCGAGCATCAGCAAATCCGGCTCCGCCACCAGCAGCTGAGCCAGATGGGCTCGCATGATCCAGCCGCCGCTCATCTCGCGCGCGGGACGCGAGAAATCGCTGTCCTTGAAGGCGAGTCCTTTCAGGATACGCTTTGCCTTGGGTTCCAGCCGGTAACCATCGTGTGCGGTAAAGGTGTCGACAGCGTGAGCGTAGGCATCGCTGGCGTGGTCGCCCTTCGCCTCGCATTCTGCCACGGTACGAATGGCTTGGCCGAGTTCCGGCGTGATGCTCATGGCAATTTCCAATACCGTACGATCCGAAGGGTCGCCGGCCTCCTGAGGCAGGTAGCCGATGGCAGCATACTCATCGCGTTGAATCTCACCCTCATCGGGTGCGTCCTCCCCCAGAATCATGCGAAAGAGAGTGGATTTGCCTGCGCCATTCGGTCCTACCAGCGCGATGCGTTCTCCCCAGTTCACCACCATCTCGGCATCGGCAAACAGAGTTCGCCCCGCATGCGCCTTTGTAAGCTTTTTGATTGTGAGCATCTTCGCCGCAAGTATATCGGGTTATTGTGCAAAAGCAAACTTTTTCAACGCACAAACCGAGGCAAACGCATGAAATGCGTTTGCCTATGTACGATGTACGATTTGATTCATTTACGATTTGGGAAGGATGCGCGAGGGGAGCGGATTTTTTTCGGATCATTAACGCATGAGGAATGGGTTGGATGAGCCCGGAGAGAAATTTCTTGGGACGGATGTGGTGTCTTGTATGCATATTAAAAAAGACTTTCCATGCGTTAGAGCATTTGCTAGAATACACGCACACACGGGGAGGTACACCTTTTCGACCGATACGCTATGACAAAAAAAACATCTTCCAGAAAAATGACCGGAGCTGAAATCCTTGTGCAGAGTCTTGTGCGCGAGGGAGTGGAAGTCGTGTTCGCCTATCCTGGCGGCGCAAGCATGCCCATTCACCAGGCGTTGAGTCACGAGCCAAGTATTCGCACCATCCTGCCTCGCCATGAACA